>JAPOQZ010000188.1 GCA_026710435.1 bacterium
CTCGGCGTCGAACGCGTCCCGCCGTACCCTCCACGAGGGGCTGGGTGGACAACATGAACCAAATCACGGTCCGGTCGGTACCGAAAGCGGACCGTTGGCGCTTTGCGGTTACCTACAAGCATGCAACAGGCCTGTGACACAACCAGCCCGTCGCATGACTGCACGTCTTCCAGACACCACCGAACTAAAGACTCGGGACACTAGGAGGGTGCTGAGCAATCCACCAGCGGCCTGCCAACCGCCAGCATTATTCCTGGGCCGGCGGGTGGCAGGCCCGAGCAATCGTCATTGTTCAGCACCCTCCTCGCCGCCGCTCTGCTGGGAGTCGCGGAGTCCAGCGTGAGTCCGAACCGGACCGCGTTCCGGCTCGGCATGTGGACTATCTCGGTGGTCATAGCTGCTGGGGCTGCTGTCCTTGACGTGATCTTCGCGGTGCTCAGATGCTGCCGGGGCCGGCGAAGCTCCTGGACTTCGTGACGAGATGGTCTATATGCGCTCGCGGGCCGAGTCGTCCCACCGGTTCTGCGGGCTGCACTCCTGGGAGTCCTAGCAGGGTGCTACCGGGTTACCGCGGCTCACGTTGGCTGGTGATTGGGTAGCATGACCTACGGAAGCGGCATGGACCGAACGGAGCGGTATGGCCCAAGCTCGGTATGTACTGGCTGTCGACATCGGGGGGACTTTCACAGACATCGTCCTGCAAGGTGACGACGGGTCAGGGGGTCGCCTCAAAATATCCTCCACACCGCCCGACTTCGAGCAGGCCATCCTCCAGGGCTTGGACGAACTGTTTGATCCCGACCTGGGTCGAGAGGGAGTCACCCGGCTCGCGCACGGCACCACCGTGGCGACGAATGCTCTCCTGGAGCGGAGAGGAGCCCGGACCGCTCTCGTCACGACGAAAGGGTTTCGAGACGTACTAGAGATAGCACGCATGCGCCGCCCGGCCCTCTTCGACACCGGCTTCGAAAAGCCGCATCCGCTCGCCCCGAGGAACCTCAGGTTCGAGATAGATGAGAGGATGAATGCGCAGGGGGAAGTGGTGAGGCGCCCCCGATCCGGCGACATCGACACGCTTGCAGAGGAACTCGTCGCCAGCCGGGTGGAATCGGTGGCGGTCTGTTTCCTGCACTCCTACCGCAACCCGGTCAACGAGGAGACCGTAGCCGGACGCCTCAGACATCTCCTCGCCAGCGTCCACATAACGGCTTCGAACGAGCTTCTCCCGGAGCTCAAGGAATACGAGCGGACCAGCACCACCGTCGTGAACTCCTATATACAGCCGACTGTCGGGCAGTATCTCGAAAGCCTCGAGAAGGGTCTGGCTAGCCTTGGGTTCGACTGCGAAGTCCAGGTGATGCAATCGAACGGATCCCTGTTCGGGTCCCGCACCGCGCGGGCGCAGCCCGTGCGGCTGATCGAGTCTGGTCCCGCGGCGGGTGTGATAGCCGCCCGGTCCCTCGCAGACGATCTCGGAGAGCCCAACGTGATCGCCTTCGACATGGGAGGCACCACCGCCAAGGCCTCGCTGATCGAGAACGGGCAGGCCTTCGAGGCCGCCGAGCACGAGGTGGGCGGCGGCATGAACCAGAGCCGCCTCTTCATCCAGGGCGGCGGGTTCACGGTCCGTATCCCGTCGCTCGACATCGCCGAGGTTGGCGCCGGAGGTGGCAGCATCTTCTGGATCGACCAGGGTGGGGCGCCGCATGTGGGTCCGCAGAGCGCCGGTGCCATACCGGGCCCCGTCTGCTACGGCGCGGGCGGAACGAAGGTGACCGTGACCGACGCAAACCTCGTGCTCGGCTACCTCAATCCCCATTCGATAGCCGGCGGCAGCCGGCGGCTCGACAGGTCCGCCGCCGAGTGGGGGTTGGACACGCAGGTGGCCGGACCTCTGGGAATGTCGCGCCTGGAGGCAGCATACGGCGTCCACAGGCTGGCAAACACCAATATGAGCCAGGCGATACGGGGCGTATCGATCGAGCGGGGACGCGATCCGCGCAACTTCATGCTGATTGCCTTCGGAGGGGCGGGTCCCATGCATGCGGCCCTGATCGCCCGGCACTTCGAGGTCGAACGGGTCGTCGTTCCGGCCAGCCCCGGGCTGTTCTGCGCCATCGGGTTGCAAGTGGCCGACCTGAGGCACGACTACGTGGTCAGCTACGAGCTTCCCAACGATCCCGACGGCGGGACTGTATCGCAACTCTTCGATCAGCTCGAGGACCGGGCGAGACGATTCGTGATCGACTCAGGGCTGCCGGTGGCCGATCTCAGCCTCGAGCGGTTCGTTGACCAGCGCTACCGGGGCCAGGCCCACGAGCTGTCCGTGCCCGTTCCGGGCAGGCGGGTTCTCTCCCAGACCGATCTGCACAACGCCGGCCAGGACTTCCACCTGGCCCACGAACTCACCTACGGGCATTCGACACCGGACGAGCCCGTCCAGTTGATCAGCGTGCGCTTGCGGGCGACGGTGCGGACACCCAAAGCCGGGAACATCTTCGCGATGCAACCCGATGGTGACCGCACGACCGATGGAAGCCGCCTAGCCTTCTTCGGCAAGCGAGACGGCGTCCTGGCTACCCCGGTCGTGTCCCGTCGTTCCGTCCCCGTGGAGGAAGTCGGCGGGCCGATGATCGTGGAGGACATGGATGCCACCACGGTGGTCCCGCCGCGGTTCACGGTCAGGCGCGACCAAATGGGGAATCTCGTCATACGATCGAGGAGGTGAGGCGGGTGGTCACGGTAGGCGAACGGAGCGGGGCGACAGCCACCACCGAGCGCGTCACATTGGATCCGATCACCCGGGAGGTCATCAGCAACGGCCTCACGTCGTTGGCCAACGAGATGGCCGTGGTGGTCGTGCGGACGGCTCACTCCCAGGTGGTGCGAGATAGCCTGGATTTCTCCACCGCCGTGTTCGACCCCGCAGGACGTGTCGTGGCCCAGGGGTTGGCGATCCCTCTCCACCTCGGAGCCATGCCGGACGCGTTGAGCAAGATCATGGACCGCCACGCGGGCTCAATCTTGGACGGCGATGTGTTCGTTCTCAACGATCCTGACGAAGGCGGCATGCACCTGCCCGACATCTTCATGTTCAAGGCGGTGTTCGTCGACGGGGAGATACTGGGCTGGGTGGGCTGCATAGCCCATCATGCGGATATGGGAGGGCGCGTGGCTGGGAGCAACGCCGTCGACTCCCGGGAGATCTACGCGGAGGGTCTCCAGATCCCGATTCTCAAGCTCTACGAGGCGGGGGTCGAGAACGAGACACTGTCCTCCATCATCGCCAGGAACGTCCGGCTTCCGGCCATCGTGATGGGCGACATCCGGGCGCAACTGTCCTCCATAAACGTGGGTGAGCGGGGCATGCGCAAACTAGTCGCCGAACACGGCCGCGATGTCCTGACAGCGACGTTCGACGACATTCTCGACTACACCGAGGGGATCGTCCGGGCTGAGATCGCCCGTCTACCGGACGGGACATATTCGTTCGACGACTACATAGACGACGACGGTTTCGGGTCGGGTCCCATCCGGATCAGCGCCACGGTCGAGATCGAGGGTGACCGCCTCCACGTCGACTTCGAGGGGACGGGCGGACAGGTGATGTCGGCTCTGAACGCGACCACTTCCTTCACGAGGGCCTCTGTCTTTGCAGCCTTCCTGTGCGTGACCGCCGAGACCGAGATACTCAACAACGACGGCCTCTACCGGGCCATCACCGTGACCGTTCCGGAGGGGAGCATCCTCAATCCGAGGCGGCCGGCGCCCCGAGCCGCGCGAGGTCTCACCGGTTTCCGGGTGATCGATGCAGTGATCGGAGCGCTCCACAAGGCGGTCCCCGACCGGTGCTTCGCGGCCGGGGAGGGTGGACCGACCATGATCTCGATCGGGACGGTGGACCCGGATGGCGTGTCCCACGTGTTCGTCGACTTTGTGTGCGGAGGTTGGGGAGGACGCCAGACCCAGGACGGCGTCGATGCCATCAGCCCGATCGGCGCCAACCTCGCCAACGTACCCGTCGAGCAGATCGAACGGGATTACGAGATAATCGTTGACGAGTACTCGTTCCTTCCCGACACGGGAGGTCCCGGCGTCAACCGAGGGTGCCTGTCCATCGTCCGCCAACTCCGGTTCCTCGGGGACTGGGGGGTCCTGTCGATACGTTCAGACCGGCGGGACCATCCTCCGTACGGCCTCGACGGCGGCCTGCCCGGCCACCCGTCCCTGAACATCCTCAACCCCGGCCGTCCGGACGAGACGCTGCTCCCGACCAAGTTCACCCGTGACATCGGGCACGGCGACGTCCTCCGCCACGTGACGGCCGGAGGCGGAGGGGTAGGCATACCGGCAGGCAGATCCGCCGGACTGATCGCTCATGATCTGAAGGAGGGGAAGATGACCGAGGAGCACGCCCGAACCGTGTACGGCTTCACCGAGACCTCGTCGGAGGACCGGTCCTCCACCGGACCCCGCGTGCATGCCTGACGGGAGCCCGCCTGCGCCCAACCTGATCCCCGCGGTCACGGATGCGACCCCGAGAGTGCCCAGCACGATATGGGCGCAGGACATCGCGGCAGTCGCCAAGAGGCACGGTGTTGACGTGATCAGCCTCGCCGGCGGCATCACCGACCCGCTGCCTCCCCACGTCGTGGAGGCGGGAGCGGCCGCCCTGGCATCAGACCGGCGGCCGCACTCACGGGGCGACGCCCGGCTTCGCGAGGCTATTTCGGAGAAGCTGTCCCGTGACAACGGGATCTCGGTCGATCCCGAGTCCGGCATCATCGTCACCAACGGGGCCATGCAGGCCGTGGCCTGTACCTTGCAGGCCTATATCGAGCCCGGTGACCAGGTCGTGATGCTCGGGCCGGGTTTCTTCGTCCACCACCTCATCAGCTTCTACGGAGGCGAGCCGCGGGTCGTGCTCTGCAGAGAGGAGGACGGCTACCACGTCGATGTCGACCGGCTTCGAGCAGCTGTGACCGAACGTACCAAAGTGCTGCTCCTCATCAACCCCGGTAACCCCACCGGTGTGGTCTACACGATGGAGGAGTTGCAGCAGATCGCCGAACTCGCCGAGTCCCACGATCTCCTCGTCATCTCCGATGAGGCCTACGAGAGGTTCGTGTACGAAGGCAACGTGCATGTCAGCATCGCTTCCCTCCCCGGCATGGCCCGGCGCACGCTGACCATCCACAGCTTCACCAAGTGCTACGGGCTGCGTGCAGGGCGCATCGGTTTCGCGGCCGGCGACTCGCAACTCATCGCTCCCGTGGCCAAGGCCTTCGAATGGGCGACGCTGACGGGCAATCCCGCTTCCCAGGCCATGGCGTGGGCGGCCTTGGTCGGTCCCCAGGACTGGATCGAGAAAGGAATGAGGGAACTAGTCGACAACCGTGACCTCATCCGGAGGCGCTTGGAGGAGTCGGACCTGATCTCGACCGTGGTCCCGCAGGGAGCGACCTTCTACTACCTGAACTTCAGCCGACTCGGAGTCGGGGAGGACGAGTTCTGCAATCACCTGCTGGCCCGATACGGTGTGCCCACAGTGCCCGGAGCGTCCTTCGCCGGAGGGGAAATGCAGGAGGGTGGTTACCTGCGCCTACCGTTCGGCGCCGGCATCGACACCATCGAAAGAGCCATCGGCGGTGTGCAGGCGGCGGCAGAGGATGCAATCAGCGGCGACCCTATAAGCACACGCGGCTTCTGAGCCGCTCCGGCTACCCAGACCGGTCACACATCGACGATGCGGGCACCGGCAGCCACCTCTGGCAGCAGTGTACGAAGGTCCGCCGTGTCGGACTTGAGGAGCGCGATCTCGTCGTCAACTTGCTGCGTGTTCGATTCCGCGATGGCGACCGCCGCATCAACCACGTCGGACGTGCCCGCTCGGCGACACGCGCCGTCGATCCGTCGCGGGGTACCTCGTCGCACCGCTTCACCGTACGTGCGACCAGGACCTGCCGACCGGGACTCCTCCAGACGTGGCCGATCACAGCGGCGGGAACACGCACTACGGGACTTTCGGGGGACAGTCTCGGACAAGAGAATACGATTTAGGAGGGTACTGAGCAATCCACCAGCGGCATGCCAACCGCCAGCAAAATGCCTGGCTGGCGGGCGGCAGGCCCGAGCAATCGTCATTGGTCAGCACCCTCCTAGGAACCCGCCTGTCGCCATCCAGCATCGCCACCAGGCGATACCCTATAGTTTCGGGCAGTGGCGCACCGGGCGGTTAGCTGCTGCCGCCAACCCGCATACGGGGAAAGGTGATACGAGGATGACCGGTTCGACCGTCGGGGTGCCGACTATGACCAGCCGCGAGCGTGTTCTCGCAGCGCTCCGTCGAGAGCCGGTCGACAGGACGCCGGTCGCCAACCCGACCTCGGTGGCCACTGTGGAACTCATGGATCTGGTCGACGCCTACTTCCCGGATGCCAACCGGGACGCCGGGTTGATGGCTCGCCTCGCCGCTACCGGATTCACGGAACTCGGTTTCGATAGCATCATGCCGGTGTTCTCGATCATCCAGGAGTCGTCGGCTCTGGGCTGCAAGATGCAATGGGAGCAGAAGGACAACTGGCCCACCGTCAAGATGCGGGAGCCGATCTGGGAACGACCGGAGGATGTGCGCATCCCGGACGGGTTCCTCGATCACCAGGACACCAAGTGCGTGCTCGACGCGATCAGGATCCTGCGGCGGGAGTTCGGCGACGAGGTGGCCATCATCGGCAAGACGATGGGACCCTGGACTCTCGGCTACCACTGCTTCGGGGTGGAGCCCTTCCTCCTGATGTCCTACGACGACGAGGCCAGAACCATGGACGCCCTCGACCGCATGAAGGAGATATCGGTGCTGTTCGGGGTAGCCCAGATTGAGGCCGGGGCCGACGCTCTGACCTTTCCGGACCACGCCACCGGCGATCTGGTCTCCGGCGAGTACTACCACCGCTTCCTGAAGGATCTCCATATCGAGATGGTCGAGCGGATCCCGGTTCCGTTGATCCTCCACATCTGCGGGAGGACGGTCGATCGGATGGGCTACATAGCCGAGACCGGAATGGCCGCCTTCCACTACGACTCCAAGAACAAGCCACCAGAGTCCATGGAGGCGGTACGTGGCGACATTGCCCTGGTCGGCAACGTGAACAACCCCGAGACGCTGTTCTCGAAGGGCCCGGCGGACGTGCGCCAAGAGGTCCTGGCCAATCTGGAGGCGGGGGTCCAGATGGTCGCTCCCGAGTGCGCCATCCCCCTCCAGACCCCGATCGAGAACCTGCTCGAGATCCCGAAGACCGTACGGGAGTGGCACGCCGACCGGGCGTCGGCGGCCTGACGAAGGGGACTCCGAGGACATGGCCCAGCTGTCCGACATCGCCAACGAGACGATCCGGTTCGAGATCGAGGACTACCTCGAGAAACCCGAAGAGGTGAGCCGGAACCTCGAACTCTTCAGCCGCGCTCGCCCTCTGATGCAGGACATTGCGGCAGCGCTGATCGAGGCTGAGCACCACGAGGTCGACCGGCTCACCGGACACGCCCTGGAGCAAGGGGTCGACGCCCTCGAAGTGATGGACGACGGGCTCATCGCCGGCATGGGCATCGTCGGCATCAAGTTCAGGGAGAACTTCATCTTCGTGCCAGAGGTTCTGGCCTGCGCCCGGGCCATGAAGGCCGGTATGAGCCATATCGAACCGATCCTGTCGGCCGCGGGGGTGGAGCCTATCGGAACGGTGATCATGGGCACGGTCAAGGGCGACCTCCACGACATCGGCAAGAACCTCTGCATCATGATGTTGCGGGGCGCCGGGTTCGTCGTCGTCGACCTGGGGGTGGACACGTCGGCTGACGAGTTCATCGACGCGGTGGAGGAACACGAAGCGAAGGTGCTCGGGATGTCGGCCCTGCTAACCACCACAATGCCGAACATGGGCCGTACGATCGAGGCGTTCATAGACGAGGACCTTCGGGACGAGGTGCAGATCATGGTGGGCGGCGCCCCGGTAACCGAGGAGTTCGCCGACGACATGGGCGCCGATGGTTACGGCAAGGACGCCCTCGCCTGCGTAGCCTTAGCTAAGCGACTCGTCCTGGAAGCCCAGGGCTGACCATGTCACGGTCCGGAGTGGGCGACGGCTCCTCGTCGGGGACATCCGGCAGCCCGAGCACGTCAACACGATGGAGTACGACCGGGACCGGATCGAGGAGTACAAGGCCGATCCGGATCTCTACGGCTTCGCAATCGTCGAGGACCTCGTAGCCGCCGCCGATGTGGACGGCCATTCCCGCCGGCTCGTCTCGCTCGTCGACCGGCATTCCCCTTCCTGAAGCCTCGACCCTACGCTAAGGGGGGTCCTCAACTTCATGGATCCCTCGGTCCAGGCCTTGCTGGTTCCTCTGCTCACCCATCCGGTGTGCGTGGAACCGGCCCGCCATGCTTTGGGCGAACCGGTCCAGTTGGTGGAGGTTACGGCCCTGCTCCGGAGGCCCGGGGCACCCGCCCACCCGCTGCACTGCACCGGCCCGGCCGCCTGGTTCGCAGAGCACGGGTTCAAGATGCCCGCTTACCGCATCGTCCTGCCGTTCTCCTGGATCCTTACCGACCTGACCCACGAGAGCGGGTCACGGTTGTTCATGCCCTTCAGCCACCTGTCGGGCCGGCTCCCCGACTTTGGGTCGCGGCATGCTGTCAGCCCGATTAGCCGAGCGGGGAGGTCCCTCGCCGGCAACAAGCTTGAGCTCCTGTCTCCAGCATCCTGACCGGTTCCCATCGCCGGAGGCGGCCCGCACACGGGGGCAAGACCTGCCCGAGAGCCGGCGCGGATACCAGGTCATCTGCTCCTTCCGACTAAGTTCGGTACGCGTGCCAACCCGTATCCAGGTGACTGCTACCGACGACCCGAGAGCAGGGCAGATCTTCGACGGCGCCCGCCTGCTGGGCGTCCCGGGTCTGGTCTCCTGCAAGGTCAGCCGGGTCCACTACCTGCACGGTGAACTCTCCGCTGCCGACATCGACCGGCTGTGCCGTGAACTCCTGGTCGACCCGGTAGTGGACGAGGTGACCGTGGGTTCCCCGTTGCCCACCCCCCACGTGGCGGTGGAGGTCGCGCTCCGTCCCGGGGTCACCGACACCGAGGCACGCGAGATGGAGCGGTCCGCAGCGGCCCTGGGCCTGCCTCCGGTGCGGGCTTCGACTTCCCGCCGCTACGAGTTGATCGGCGAACTGGACGACGGCGACATCTCGGCCATAAGCCGGCGGTTACTGGCCAACGAGACGATCGAACTCCACTCGCTCGGCATCGTCCGGCCATCTTTCGACGAGGCGACCTCTACGGAGGCCCGTGTCGATACCGTCAAGTTGGCCGGTCTGGCGGACGCCGACCTCGTGCGTCTCAGCCGGGAACGTATTCTCTCGCTCGACCTCGCCGAGATGCGAACCATCCGTGACCACTTCCGCCGTGAGGGAAGGGATCCAACCGACGCAGAACTCGAGACACTGGCCCAGACCTGGTCGGAACACTGCATGCACAAGACGTTCCGGGCCAGAGTCCGCTTGGACCACCAGGGAACGGACGGCTCGGTCGCAGTCCGTTACCACGAGGGCCTGCTGCCCGCACTGAGGACGGTCACCGAGGAGATCGGTCCACCCTGGCTCCGCTCGGCCTTCGACGACAACGCCGGCATCGTGGCCTTCGACGATGACTTCGACCTTGCATTCAAGGTCGAGACCCACAACCATCCGTCGGCGCTTGAACCCTTCGGAGGCGCCAACACGGGCATCGGAGGGGTGGTTCGAGACGTGATGGGAGTGTCGGCCCGTCCCATCGCCTGCACCAACGTCCTGTGTTTCGGCCCACCCGACCTGGACGAACGTCTCCTACCGCGGGGGGTGCTCCATCCCCGTCGTGTACGTGACGGGGTCGTAGCCGGAATAGGCGACTACGGCAACAAGCTGGGTCTTCCCACCGTCAACGGAGCGGTCCTCTACGACGAGGGGTACGTCGCCAACCCGCTCGTCTACTGCGGCGCGCTGGGCCTGCTGCCGGCCGGATCGCATCCCACCGAGCCCCGGTCCGGTGATCGGATAATCGCCATCGGGGGCCGGACCGGTCGGGACGGCATCCACGGCGCCACCTTCTCATCGGCGGGGATGGACGAGGCGACTGCGGAGCGGGCCGGGACGGCCGTGCAGATCGGCGACCCGATCACCCAGAAGGGTTGCATCGAGGTGGTCGAGCAGGCTCGTGACCGGCATCTCTACAACGCCATCACCGACTGCGGGGCGGGGGGGTTCTCGTCGGCCGTGGGCGAGATGGGTGAGCACCTCGGCGCCGAGGTTGACCTTGCAGGCGTACCATTGAAGTACGAGGGCCTCGAGCCGTGGGAGATCTGGCTCTCCGAGGCACAGGAACGCATGGTTATGGCGGTGACTCCCGACCGGGTGGGGGCTCTGGCCGACCTGTGCGAGCGTAACGATGTCGAGATGACCGACCTGGGATCGTTCACCGGAACCGGACGTCTCGTGGTCCGCTACGGTGATGTGCCCGTGGTCGACCTTCCCATGGAGTTCCTCCACGATGGAGTCCCCCGGCGTGAGATGGTAGGGCGTTGGGCCGACCCGATCCCCGAGCCGGGGGAGGTGCCCGATGCCGACTCGACCCGCCTAGTCCTCGACCTCTTGTCCCATCCGACCGTCGCTTCGAAGGAGGCCATCGTCCGTACCTACGACCACGAGGTGCGGGGAGGCACCGTGGGCCGGCCGTTCGTGGGCCCCCGGGCCGACGGCCCGGGAGACGGCGCAGTCCTCAAACCCCTAGGCACGTGGCATCACGACGCGGCCGTGGCCCTCGCGGTCGGGATCAACCCGCGTATCGGCCGTCTCGACCCCTGGTCGATGGCCCTGCACGCCATCGACGAGGCGGTCCGGAATCTGGTTGCGGTGGGGGCTGATCCGGGCCGGGTGGCCCTGCTCGACAACTTCTGCTGGGGGGATCCGACGAAACCCGACCGGCTCGGATCGCTGGTCAGGGCGCTGGAGGGATGCGTTGAGGGAGCGCGCCGCTACCGCATGCCGTTCATCTCCGGGAAGGACAGCCTGTTCAACGAGTACGCGGGAGAAGCAATCCCCGGCACGCTGCTCATCTCGGCGCTCGGGCTGGTACCCGACCTCCACCGGACGGCCACCAGCGCCTTCACGCGGGCCGGCCACGACCTCTGGCTGGTGGGGGACTCATCGGAGTACCTCGGGGGTTCGCTCGTCGACGCCCTTCTGGGTATCGGCGACACTCGAGTGCCGCCCGCACCCGACGACCCCCTCCGCCGCTACCTCGCGGTACACCGCCTGATAGCCGACGGCATCGTGACCGCCGCCCACGACGTCAGCGACGGTGGCATCGCGGTAGCGATCACGGAGATGGCCATCGGAGGAAGGCTCGGGGTCGAGGCAACCGTTCCGGAGTCGGGGCAGAGCACCGTCGCCGCTCTCGCCAATGAGGCACCCGGCAGGGTGCTACTGGAAGCGCCTCGGGCACGGCGCGACCACATCGCGGGCAGGCTCGGTCCGCTTGGACAACGCATCGGGGCGGTGACCACTGATCCCTCGATCAAGATCGGGTTCGGCGGGCCGGCCGGACAGCGCCCGCCACGTGGAGAGCCCGTCACGATCGGCCTCGACATGGCTGTCCGGGCCTTCACCCTGCGGAGAGAAAGGCCTTGACTCCCCCACCGGTCCTCATCCTCCACGCCCCGGGAACCAACCGGGACACCGAAGCCGCCGTGGCTGTGGAGTTGGCGGGAGGCGATCCCCGGATCGTGACGATGCACGAGTTCCGAACAGGAGCAGCGTCGATATCCGACTTCGGCGCCCTGCTGCTTCCGGGCGGGTTCTCCTACGGTGACGCGCTGGGAGCCGGAGTCCGGCTAGCACTAGAGCTCCGCACCTGGTTGTACGAGGAACTCGCCGAAGCAGTCCGGCTGGGTAAACCGGTTCTGGGCATCTGCAACGGATTCCAGACCCTCCTCAAAGCCGGCCTGCTTGGAGGATCGGACGGATCGGGAGAGCAACGGCGGGGAACGCTCACCGACAACGCCGGTGGGCGTTTCGAGTGTCGCTGGGTTACTTTGCGGGTAGAACCGGGGTGCCGGTCCGGCTGGCTGGGTTCGCTGGCCGGTACGAGAATCCGCTGTCCGGTGGCCCATGGCGAGGGTCGGGTGGCCGTGACCGAGCCCGAGCCCGAAGTCGTCGGGAACCTCCAAGGAACGGGAAGGATCGCCTTCCGCTACATGTCGGGGAACGGCCACGGAAGCAGGGACCGGGTGGCGGGCGGCCGCTACCCGGCCAACCCGAACGGCTCGGTTGCTGACATCGCCGGCCTGTGCGACGCCACCGGGGCGGTGGTCGGGCTCATGCCGCACCCCGAGGACCATGTGGTCGATTGGCAGCGCCCGGGCGGACCGCCCGGGGAGCGGGGGCTCCCACTGTTCGAAGCGTTCGTCGAGGCCGCCAGATGAAGCTTGACGAGGGCCGCCCTGTGAGTCCCGATCTGGGGCCGGCTCTGGCTCAACCCTTCACCGGTATCGAGGACGGCGACCTGAGCCGCATCGGTCCGGTCGCGCGCGGCAAGGTCCGCGACGTGGTCGATCTGGGCGACCGCCTGGCACTCATCGCCACGGACCGTCTGTCGGCCTTCGACCGGGTGCTGGGGACCGTTCCCTACCGGGGCCAGATCCTCAACGAGCTGTCGGCCTGGTGGTTCGACCGGATCGCCGACCTGGTTCCCACGCACAAGGTCGACGTGCCGGATCCCAATGTGACAATTGCCCGCAAATGCCGGCCCCTGCCGGTGGAGGTCGTCGTCCGGAGCCGGCTCACCGGAACGACCGGCACCTCCCTGTGGACCCTGTACGCAGCCGGCGCCCGCCACGTGTACGGCATCCGGTTCCCGGACGGGATGAAGAAGAATGACCCGCTCCCCGGTCCGATCATCACCCCGACCACGAAGGGTGCGATGGGCGCCCACGACCGTCCGATAACCGAGCGGGACATCGTGGAGAAGGGCCTGGTCGATGCCCGTTGCTGGGACGAGGTGCGGAGCGCCGCACTGGCGGTGTTCGAGCGGGGTAGGCGCACGGCGGCGGACGCCGGGTTGGTGCTGGTGGATACCAAATACGAGTTCGGCCTCGACTCGGAGGGCCGGGTGGCCATCATCGACGAGGTACATACGCCCGACTCGTCACGCTTCTGGCGGGCGGCGACCGTCGATGAAAGCATCGCCGCAGGAGAGGAGCCCGAGAACCTGGACAAGGAACTCGTGCGTCTCTCCTACGCGGCGCGGGGTTTCACCGGCGACGGCGATCCCCCGCCGCTCGCGACCAGCCTGGCTGTTACCACCGCCCGGGCCTACCTAAAGGTGTTCCAAGCCCTCACGGACAGCCCCCTCGTCCCGGCTGCCTACCCGGCATCCCCACGGGTCATTTCCGCGATCCGCTCGTACCGTGGTTCATAATGGTGGCCTGAGGTCTATCTGTGAGACGATGTCGTGCTGTGGACCGCAGCGGGCGTTCCTTGCAAGGCCCGCCGACGAAGGCGTACCAGCAGCCGTACACTGTGGAGGCGGAGTGCAACGAGGGACGTCCATGGCAAGCAGGGCACGCCAAGTTGATTCCTGGACAGACCACTAGGCGCCCGCTCGCGGAGGGCGGAGGAGAATCAGCGTGACCGGGCAACCGCTCGTCGGCGTCATCATGGGTAGTGACTCGGACTGGCCGACGATGCGACGCTCCGCCATGGTGCTCGAAGACTTCGGCGTTCCCTACGAGTCCAAGGTCGTGTCAGCGCACCGCACCCCCGACCTGATGGTGGACTACGCGGAGTCGGCTTCCGAGCGGGGCCTCGAGGCGATCATCGCCGGGGCCGGTGGCGCCGCCCACCTGCCGGGAATGGTGGCCGGGCACACGATCGTCCCGGTGATCGGCGTGCCGATCAGGAGCCGTGCCCTGCGAGGCATGGATTCGCTCCTGTCCATAGTGCAGATGCCGGCCGGGGTTCCGGTCGCCACCATGGCGATCGGCGAGGCTGGGGCCACCAACGCCGGCCTGTACGCGGTGGCCATGCTGGCCCGCTACGATACGCAACTGGCCGCGCGTCTTACCACGTACCGGGAAAGGCGAGCCGCTGCCGTACGCGATATCGAGTTGGCGCTGTGACCGACCATCCGATAGCACCCGGAGGCACCATCGGGATCGTCGGTAGTGGACAGCTCGGGAGGATGCTGTCGTTCGAGGCGCACCGCCTGGGGTACCGCGTCGCCGTGCTGACCGGAGGGACCAAGGACACACCCGGCGGGCGGGTCGCCGACATCGAGGTGGCGGCGGGGTACGACGACGACCTGGCCGTCCAGCGCTTCGTCGACACCTGCGACGTCATCACATGGGAGTTCGAGAACGTCGAAGTGGACATGCTGGAGCACCTGGCCTCCCGCTCGGGCGTACCGGTCCGGCCTGGTAGCTCGATCATCGCGGCTGCCCAGCACCGGGGCCGGGAGCGCCAAGCCCTGATGGCCGCCGGGGTCCCGGTGGCGGCCTTCCGGGAGGTCACCACCACCAGGCAACTGGTTCGAGCAGTGACCGACCTCGGTCCACCGGTCATCGCCAAGCGGGTCCGCTTCGGCTACGACGGCCGCGGCCAGGTTCGACTCGCATCCGTTGACGAACCCGCAGCGCGCCGGATCGTCGAGAAGATCGGTGACGACGGTTTGATAGTCGAAGAGGTGGTTCCATTCGACGCGGAGGTATCGGTGGTCGTGGCCCGGGGGATCACCGGCGAGATGACCCATCACGGCGTCATGGAAAACGTTCACGTCAACCGGATCCTCGACACGACGGTCACTCCCCCCCTGTCGGTATCCCACAGGGTGGCTGCGGCGGCGGTGGACATGGCGACGACGATCGCCGAACACCTGGGGTTGGTCGGCGTTCTGTGCGTGGAGATGTTCGTGACGGGCGAGGAACTGGTGGTGAACGAGATCGCTCCGCGGCCCCACAACAGCGGTCACTGCACCATCGAAGCGGCCTCGACCAGCCAGTTCGGACAGCAACTTCGCGCCATATGCGGCCTTCCTCTCGGCGACGGTTCATGCCGTCCTGCAGCCATGGTGCAGCTTCTCGGGGATCTCTGGAATGACCCATCCGGCCACCCGCCCGGATGGTCGGAAGCGATGGCCGACCCCGGCGTTCATCTCCACCTGTACGGCAAGGAGGAGGTCCGTCCCGGACGCAAGATGGGCCACATGACCTGCATCGACGTTTCGCCCGACAAGGCCCTGGAACGGGCTCTGGCGGCACGGCGCAGGCTCTGGAGGCGGCCATGATTCCCGGGTCCGGCCTCGACAGTCCCCGTGAGCGATGCGGGGTGGTCGGCGTGTATACGTCGGACCGGGAGGCGGCCCGGATCACGTTCTTCGGGCTCTTCGCCCTCCAGCATCGGGGTCAGGAAGCCGCCGGGATCGTGAGTTACGACGGCCTGTTCGCCCATGTGCACAAAGGAGAAGGGCTGGTTGGGTCGGTCTTCAACGAGGACATCCTCTCGGGCCTGAGAGGCGCCACCGCCATCGGCCACACCCGCTACAGCACCACCGGCGGTTCAACCCTGCGCAATGCCCAACCGCAGGTGATCGAGACCATCGACGGCCCCTTGGCCGTGGCCCACAACGGCAACCTGGTGAACGCCCCTCAACTACGACGGCAACTCCTGGAGAGGGGAGTCGGCCTCCAGACGTCCTCCGACACCGAGCTGATGGTGCATGTCCTCACCGGCGCGGGAGGTGGCTGGACGGACCGGATCCGGGCCCTCATGGCGCAGGTCGAGGGCGCCTACTCGCTCACGATCCTCACCCGCGAGGCCGTCTACGGTGTCCGCGACCCGTGGGGCTTCCGTCCCCTGGTGATCGGTGAGATCGACGGCGGCTACGTGCTGGCGTCGGAGACCTGCGCTTTCTCAACCACCGGAGCCAAGTTCGTGGGGGAACTCCAGCCGGGCGAGATCGTCCGGATCGACGCTCTCGGGCTACACATCGAGCGGGCCGCGCCACCCCGGGCGAGAGCCTTCTGCACTTTCGAACACATCTACTTCTCCCGGCCCGACAGCGTCCACGAAGGCAAACTGGTGCACAGCGTCCGCCAGCGCCTCGGTCGGGAGCTGGCTCGCGAATCTCCGGTCGATGCCGACCTGGTCCTGTCCGTACCCGATTCCGGGACACCTCACGCGGTCGGGTTCGCCCAGGAAGCGGGCCTGCCCTACACCGAGGGACTGATCAAGAACCGCTACGTGGGACGGACCTTCATCGAGCCGACCCAGGAACTGCGGAACGCCGGCGTGGCGATGAAGTTCAACCCCCTCCGGGACAACCTGGCCGGCCGGCGGATCGTCATGGTCGACGACTCGATCGTGAGGGGGACGACCGGCGGGCAGTTGGTGCGGATGCTGCGGGACGCCGGGGCGTCGGAAGTACACGTGCGGATCGCTTGCCCCGCCATCACCCATCCCTGCTACATGGGGATTGACATGGCCACGCCGGAGGAACTGGTCGCCTCCCGCCTGTCGGTAGGCGAGATCCGCGAGGAGATCGGCGCCGACTCCCTCGCCTTCCTCTCCCTCGATGGTCTCATGAGGGCGCTCGAGGCCGACGACGGCTATTGCAACGCCTGCTTCACCGGGGAGTACCCGTTCGAGCCGGAGCGATTCGTCCAGCTGCAACTCGGCCTTAAGGATCGTTTCGCGTCGGTGTGGGGGGAGTGAACCCGTGACCACGGTGCTCGTGGTGGGTGGAGGAGGTCGCGAACACGCCCTTTGCTGGTCGCTGGGCAGATCCGCTCGAGTGGACCGGATCATCGCGGCACCCGGCAACGCCGGCACCGCCCTGGAGCCTCGTTGCGAGAACCTCGCCGTCGGAGCCGGCGATCCGGCAGGGTTGGTGGACGTCGCCCGGCGCGAATCGGTCGACCTGGTCGTGGTGGGTCCCGAAGCTCCGCTGGCGGCAGGAGTGGCCGACGCCCTCGAGGCGGCAGGCATCCCGACGTTCGGGCCGACCGCGGCCTGTGCCCGACTCGAGGCATCGAAAGCGTATTGCAAGACGTTCCTCGAATCCCTATCGATACCGGCCGGCGCGTCGGCCACGTTCCGCGAGCCGGAGCCTGCCCTGGCGTATCTCGATCAGCTCCCCTCCGTGCCGGTCATCAAGGCCGGCGGCCTGGCAGCCGGGAAGGGAGTGATCGTCGCCGAGACACGCAGGGAGGCGGCGGCGGCCATCCACGCCATCCTCGTCGACAGGCGGTTCGGCGATGCAGGCAACGAGGTCGTGGTGGAGGAGCGGCTGTGGGGCACCGAGGTGTCGGTTCTCGCCTTCAGTGACGGGACCGATTTCGTAGTCATGCCGCCGGCCCAGGACCACAAGCGGATCTTCGACGGCGACCGCGGACCGAACACCGGAGGAATGGGCGCCTTCGTCCCGTCGCCGGTCGCCACCGGGGCGCTCATCGACGAGGTGGGCAACCGCATCATCCGCCCGACCCTCGACGCGCTGGCTGCGGCCGGAACGCCCTACCGGGGCGTGATCTACTTCGGGCTGATGCTCACCGACGGCGGTCCGAAGGTACTGGAGATCAACTGCCGCCTAGGCGATCCTGAAACACAGGCGGTCCTGCCGCTGCTCGAAAGCGATCCTTTCGAGGTAATGCTCGCCTGCGCCACCGGCTCGCTCGGCGAGGTCTCCGTCGAGTGGTCGGACTCGGCATGCACCACCGTGGTGGTGGCCTCGGCCGGCTACCCGACCGCTTCGGCGCCACCCGGACCGATCACGGGTCTCGACGCGGCGGCGCATGAAGGATGTATCGTGTTTCATGCCGGAACCGACCTCATCGACGGAGTGACCCATGCCACCGGCGGGAGGGTGCTGGGGGTAACCGCGCTGGGGAACACCCTGGCGGAAGCGACGGACCGTGCCTACACCGGGGTCGACACCATCGCCTTCGAAGGTTCGCATCACCGTCGGGACATCGGTCGCCGAGCTCCGGAGCCTTCCCGGCTGCCCCCCTCCCGGGAAGTCAGCGCATGATCACCTACCGGGACGCCGGAGTCGACATAGACGCCGGGAACCGGGCCGTGGCACTGCTGGCCTCGTCGGTGGCCTCCACGATCACGGACGAGGTGGTCATGGGTGGAGGAGGATTCGGTGGTATCTACGCCGCCGACCGTCTCGGGCCGGGGAAGGTCCTGGTGGCGTCCACCGACGGTGTGGGTACGAAGGCCGAGCTGGCAGGCCGTTACGAACGCTGGCACGGGGTGGGAATGGACCTGGTCAACCATTGCGTCAACGACATCCTGGTGGTCGGTGCCGAACCGTTGTTCTTCCTCGACTACATCGCCACCTCGCAGCTGATCCCCGAGGTGGTGGCCGAAGTCGTGGGAGGCATCGCAGAAGCCTGCCGGGAAGCAGGCTGTGCCTTGCTCGGAGGCGAGACGGCGGAGATGCCGGGCGTCTACATGCCCGGCGCGATCGATGTCGCCGGCACCATCGTCGGAATGGCCGACCGTGACAGGCTCTGGCCCCGCTTGGACGAAGTACGCGAGGGGGATCCGGTAGTCGGCGTGCCGAGCAGCGGGCCGCACACCAACGGGTACTCGCTGATCCGTCGCCTGGTCGAGAGCCGGGAGCTGTCGCCAGAAGTTCTCGATCGCTTGCTGGCTCCTCACCGCAGCTACCTGCCCTTGGTGCGATCATTACAAGCCGCGGGAGTGGAGCTCAAGGCCTTGGCGCACATAACAGGTGGTGGGCTGTTCGAGAACCTTCCCCGGGTGTTGCCGACTGCACTTGGGGCCACGGTCGAGCTGGGCTCGTGGAAGGTACCGGAGCCCTTCGTCAGCCTCGTGGACTGGAGCGGGATCGACGACGCCGAGGCATTCCGAACATGGAACATGGGAATCGGAATGGCGGTGGTCATCGATCGGAGCCACGAGGGGCGAGCCGGGGAACTCGGCTGTCCGCGGATCGGATCCGTAGTGTCCGTCGAGTGCGGCGATGACCGGGTGGTTCTTAGCGGGTCGTGGCGGTGACGGCACGGCTCGTAGTTCTAGCGTCGGGTTCGGGCACAAACCTCCAAGCACTCATTGACGCCGTCAGGAATGGACGCCTCAAGGCCGAGGTGACCAGGGTGATCGTCAACCGTCGAGGAGCGGTGGCTCGCCAACGGGCCCACCGTGGCGGAATCCCCGAGGAGTGCCGCCCGCTGGGACCCTATCTCAACGGTGCTCCCGATCGCGCAGAAGCCCGCCGCCGCTACGACACCGACCTGGCCGACGCCGTCGCGTCCGACCAACCCGATCTCGTGGTCCTCGCCGGGTGGATGCACGTTCTGTCCATGGCGTTTCTCGATCGGTTCCCGAACCGGGTCGTCAACCTGCACCCGGCGCTTCCCGGGATGTTCCCGGGAGCCACCGCAATCGACGAGACCTGGGCGGCCTACCAGGCGGGCGAGGTCACTTCAGCCGGGGTCATGGTTCACTACGTCGTGGACGAAGGCATCGACGACGGTCCCGTCATCGCCTGCGAGGAAGTCCCGATCCACGCCGACGACTCGATCGAAACCCTCACCGAGCGGATCCACCGAGTGGAACACCGGATGCTGGTGGACGCGGTGGCGACAGTTCTCGAACCGCGTCGCTGACCACCCGCCACCGGCCCTCGAATCTCTGTGCTGCCGGCCCTGAGGCTCGGGTGATCAGAGATAGAAAGCCTGGTCCCCGGTTACGTCGACCGGAGAGGGGTACCGCCAGGTCCACCCCTCCCGGCCCATGTCCTCGTCTTCGGCCATCGACCGGGGCCGGGGCATCCGATCGTGAACAGCTACGGACACAGACAGCATCATCTCTGAGGTGAGAGCGGCTTCCAGCCTGCGGCAGATATCGGAGTACTCGGGGGTCGTGATGAGGTTGTTCCGTTCATCAGGGTCCTCCTGGAGGTCGAACAGCATGGCCTCTCCCGAGGAGTACTTGCTTAGCTTGTGACGCCCGTCGAAGGCCATCCAGGCCGAACTCAGCATCCCGAAGATGTGGCTGCGCTGATCCCGTGCTTCGAGACCCAAACCAGGCAGTGGCAAGGCATCCACGATGAGTTGAATAGGCGCCAATCAATCGGTGGCCGACCGGCGTACTAGGAGGGTGCTGAGCAATCCACCAGCGGCCTGCCAATCGGCGGCAAAATGCCTGGGTCGGCGAGCGGCAGGCCCGAGTAATTGTCATTGTTCAGCACCGTCCTACAGAGATACTGCCGTGGTCACCTCAGTATCGTCAGGCCGATGGACGGAGTGGTCAACAGAGTGAAATCCATGTCCATGTCATTGCCGGCGGGTCGCCGGCGCCCCTCTGAGAGGCGGTCAGACGAGGGAGAAGGATCGGATTGAGACGGTTATGAAGGTGATCTATCACCACGCGGCAGGTCCCTGGCTCGTAAGGCGACTCCAGGCACTGCATGACGACGCGGGTCTCGAAGTCGAGGTGGTGTTGCCGGAGGATCACCGTGGTCTCCGGCGAACTCTCTCCGATGCTGTCGTCGTATGGCACGTGCTCGAACCGATGACGGCTGCCTCGATCGACGCCGCTCCAAACCTCAGGCTCATCCAGAAGATCGGTGTGGGCGTGAACACCATCGACGTTGCGGCTGCCACGGACCGAGGTATTGCGGTCTGCAACATGCCCGGTACCAACAGCCAGGCGGTTGCGGAGATGACGCTGGCGCTGATGCTCGGTTGCCTCCGGCGGCTGGCATGGTTCCATGACCGGACACGCGCCGGGAAGGGATGGGACATGCCTGCCGAGGTTCCCGAGGGGTGCATGGAGTTGGCAGGCCGGACGGTGGGCCTGGTCGGCTATGGCGGGATTCCCCGTATCCTGGCACCCATCCTGGTCGCGCTCGGGGCCCGTGTTCTGTATACGGCGACCTCGCCGAAGGCAAACGCAGCCGGCGAGTGGCGGCGCCTCCCCCGGCTCTTGCAGGAGTCTGACATCGTGTCTCTCCACGTTCCGCTCACCGAGGACACCGCGGGAATGATCGATCGCCAAGCCCTCCGGCTCATGAATCCTGGCGCCATCCTGATAAACACCGGGCGTGGCGAGGTGGTGGATCAGACAGCTCTCGTGGAAGTCCTCCGGTCGGGGCACCTTTCCGCAGCCGGTCTCGATGTCTTCGCTTCGGAGCCCGTTGCTCCGGACGATCCGATCCTCGGTCTCGACAACGTTGTCCTAGCGCCCCACGTCGCGTGGCAGACCAGGGAAACACTCGAGCGGAGCCTCGTCGTAGCGATCGAGAACTGCCGGCGCCTGCGGGAAGGCGAACCGTTGCTGCACCAGGTGAACTGAACCAGTGTTCAGCGGCCAGCCGTCACTACAACGCTTGGTTACTAGGAGCGGCTAGGACACCACGCGCCGCCCGGCTCTCAATCTCACGGAGGGCTGCCCTGACTTCCAGGGCACGGGTCAGGAGCAAGCCGACCGCGGCGTCGTGCGACGTGTCGCAATCGAACCGGACGCGATCACTGGTGCCGGGGACTGCCTCCATGTCACCCAGCTTTACAAGACCGAGAACGGCCACCGCCGCCCGTCGATCGTGGGTTCCTTCGTTGCCGGCACTACGAACCACGTACTGGCCGCTCCCGAGACTGGCCACCTCGATGTTCCTGCCCTTCCTCTTGTCGAACACCCGAAGCGGCCTCGCTCCGAGCGGGGAACCGGAGCCCAGTTTGGCCGACTCGAGGAATATCCTCCGGCAAGCCACCCGGTGTGCTCGGCCGCACGGGAAGCGCAGCATCGTGTCGCTCCCCCGGCTGATGTCCATTCCCCCCAGGATGGACATGGCCTCCGCTACATATCGAACCCTTCGGCCGGCCCCGTCGCGGGAACTGTAGGTGTGTACCAGGAACGAGGTCCCGGCGTCCCCCGCCTGCTCGTACAGCCCGAGGGTGATGTCCCCGCAGTGCACGTCCATCGGTACCAACTCGATGCGTTGGCCGATGGGTTTGACGCGCCGGGTCCGGACGATCATGTCATCACAGAGGATGGACTGGTCTCATGCGCCGGATGGTATCAGCGGGAAGGTGCGGTCTGGAGGACAACGGCCGGCGGGGCACCGACCGTACGCGGCGGCCGGGCTCTGCTAAGGCGCGTACACGCCACGCGCAGCTGTGACGGTACCGCGGGTCCCGTGGTTGGTCTGTGCAGCGGCGGTGGGATATGGCGCCCCTTGCGGTCCGGAGCACGCCGCCCGCAACGCAGACCGACCACGATCAAAACCTAGGGCGATCCCAGGAGTTGGCGGTAGGTTGTGGCAAGGCGCTGGTAGGCCTCCACTCCGTGGCGCTGGCGCTCGATTTCGTCCTCGGTCACTTCCCTGATCGGTTTGGCGGGAACGCCCATCGCCAGAGTCCACGGAGGGATCTTCCTACCCTCGGGAAGCAGTGCCCCGGAGGCCAACCAGGCTCCGTCGCCGAGTTCCGATCCGTTGAGAGCCCGGGCCCCGATCCCCACCAGGCAACGATCCCCGATCGTGGTCCCGTGGAGGACCGCGCTGTGCCCGACAGTGCTGTGCTCCCCTACGGTGCACGGGAATCCCTCGTCGACGTGCATCACCACGCCATCCTGGATGTTGGAGTAGCGGCCTACCTCGACCGGGCCGAACTCGGCCCTGATCACCACCCCGAACATGACCACCGCATCGGCCCGGATCGCTGCGTCCCCGTAGATGTGCACCCCGGGGGCGACGAAAGCGGCCGGATCGATGACCGGCCTACCCATCGGTATCGCGTCGGTCCGGTACGGAGGCTCTTCTTCGTTACCCTGCATCGGGAGAAACTGTAATCACGGAGAGGCCCGGTTCCATCATCGGCGCCTGTTGACACCCTCTCCGGTCCGGGCGTACGCTGCCGGAGCCGGTCAGGCCGGCGCGGCAAACACGTATCGCTCTCTTCCTGCAGGAGGCCAACATGACGAGGTTCGAGGATCGGGTTGCGATAGTGACCGGAGGAGCGTCGGGAATCGGCGGAGCCACCGCCAGGGAGTTCCTGCGGGAGGGCGCCCGCGTGGTGGTGATCGACCTTCAGCCGGTGGACCACGACTACCTCACCCGTGGCTTGGATTGCTCTCCCGCAGCCCTCCGGTCCGTCCAGGGCAGCGTGGCGGAGATCGACGATTGTCGCCGAGCGGTTGCCGACGCCGTCGACACGTTCGGTCGGTTGGACTGCTTGGTGAACAACGCCGCCTCCTTCTTCGTCCAAGCGTTGAACGTGACGAGAGAGGGCTGGGACGCCAGCTGGTCCACCAACGTGCTCGGGGCCACCAACATGGTCCAGGCGGCATTCGAGCCCCTCAAGGAGTCCGGCAACGGGGCCATCGTGAACGTTGCCAGCGTGGTGGCGGTCGTGGCGAAGCCGGGTGCGTGGACGTATCACGGGACGAAGGGAGCACTGCTGTCCCTCACCATGTGCATGGCGCTCGATCTCGGTGCCCACGGCATCAGGGTGAACACGGTCAGCCCCGGCTGGACGTGGACCGAAGCGACCGCCGCGATCATCGACCGCCAAGTCTACGAGGACTACATCGTCCCACACATGATGCTGAACCGGTGCGGGGAAACCATTGACGTGGCGCGGGCCATCCTGTTCCTGTGCAGCGACGACGCATCGTTCATCACTGGCACCGACCTCAAAGTGGACGGCGGCTACAGCGCCATGGGTCCGGAGGGCAAGACCAACCCGGTCTGAACCCGGCGCGGATTCAACCGCCCTGGCTTGCGATGGCCCGGTACAGGGAAGCAGAGAGAGCACGAGGGCGCCGGTCCGTCCCGGCCTCCATGTGGGTCTGGTTCATGGCATAGCCGAACCCCACTTCCGCAACCGGGTCGGCATAGCCCACTGCACCGCCTATACCCTGCATCCCGAAAGCTTCGTCGCTGGGTCCCAACGACAGGCCACCGGGCGTGGAGCGGCCGTACCCGAGAGCTACCCGGGACTCGCCGCCGAATACCGCATCCGTACCCCTCGCCTGCTCGGCCGCGTGGGTGGCGACCGACGCCGCCGACACGATGCGGATCCCGTCGAGTTCCCCTCCCCCGGCCAGCATCGCGTACATGCGGGCCACGCTGCGGGCATCGCCGATCCCGTTCACGGCCGGCACCTCAGCGCTCCAGAAGTCGGGATCGTTGGCCAGGTCGATCGGCGAGCCACGCTCCGGTCCGATGAACAGAGCGGCGCCGCCGGGGTTCTCGGGTCCCCAGAGCGCCCTCAGCAGGTCGAAGGCCGGATCGGGATCGTGGAGGAGGGTTGCCACCCTCCGATGCTGTTCAGCCGGGAGTCCGATCCAGAACTCGAGGTCCAGCGGGCGGGCCACCTCGTCTGCGAAGAAGGCCCCGAGGGTGCGGCCGTCGATCCGCCGTACCAGTTCACCAACGAGCCAGCCGTAGGTGATGGAGTGGTAGCCGAGCTTGGTTCCCGGTTCCCAGGCGAGGGGCGCCGCGGCAAGCCGGGCGGCGATCTCGTCCGTGCGGTACCAGCCGGCGGCACTGTCGAAGCTGACCAGGTCCCAGTATCCCGGGAAGGACGGAACCCCCACGGTGTGGCTCAGGATGTGCCGGACCAGCGCCCGGTCTTTGCCATGCGCCGCGAACTCCGGCCAGTAGGTAGCGACCGGCTCGTCCAGGTCCATGTCGCCACGGTCGGCCAGGATCTGGGCAGCGAGGGCTGCGGGTCCCTTGGTGACCGAGAATACGAACACGAGAGTGTCCGCCGCCCAGACGTGATCGGGTGTCGCCATGCCGGCCCAGATGTTGACGACGCATTCGCCGCCCACGTAGGCGCAGAACTCGGCTCCCACCTCGCCTCTCCGGACAAAGTTCTCCTCGAAGGTGTCGGCCACCGGCTCGAAGCCCGCCGCAACGTGCCCGTTGATATCGATCACGGCCTTCCTCCCTTTCGACTCGCAGCAGCCGTGATCGCATCCCGGTTAACGACTGCCCGCTACGCGGAGCAGGCCCCGCGCCGAGCCCGGGGCCTGCTTTCCGCTTGCTGTTCTACAGCGGCTTCATGATCCAGGCGACCAGGTCTGGCCGGGCCTGGAGCTTGGCGAACCAATCCTTCTCAACCTCGAAGATTCGCCAGTCGGAATCGGCCGGGGCGGTCCCGGCCTCCACCGCATTCTTGTGCGCGTGGGCGATCGACAGGTCCATGTTGGTGGGTGAACCGTCTGCGAAGTAGTGATCCCAGGCATCCTGGAACCGTACGTAGTCCTCGATGTTGAACAGCTCCGCTATCAGGTCTTCGTCGCTGACGATTACACCCCCGGCCCGGCGCACTGCTTCGTGCATGGGTGGGAGGACATCGTCAGTGCGGTTGTGCAGGTACCGGGTGGTCCGGTACCAGATGGCCAGTAGCCGCAGCGCCGTTTCCTCGTTGGCGTCGAGCCAGTCCTGGGTGGACGCGAAGGTGCTGTACCACAGCCCGGTCGCCCCGAAGGCTTGGAACGGGGCAGCCGATACGAACTTGTCTCGCAGGTCGGGAGCGGTCAGCATCCGGTGCATCTGGATGCTGTCGCCCATGTGGTAGTCACCCTCGCCGGCGATGAACGACGTCGATGCCACGTTGATGTCGGCGAAGCCGATGATCTCGACATCGTCAAGGGTGAGATCGCCCTGCTCGAGCAGCGCCTTGAGCGTCGCGATGCTGCCGGGATCCCAGATTGCGAAGCTCCGTCCGGCGAGCGATGCCGAGAAGTCCCGGTTGGCTTGCTCTAGATCGCCGCCCGCGTCTACGAAGAAGTCGATCCACGGCTTGTGGACCGCGGCGCCGGTATCAGGATCCGCGCGGCCGATGACCTGGAATCCCCTCCACTGGTACGACGTGATCCAGTTACGGAATTCGGGAATGCTCTCGTACACACCGAACGCGCAGGCCGGGCATGAGGCGATGACCTCGAACTCGCCCCGCTTCAGGGCGGCGGTCGGGAAGAATCCCTGGCTTGAGATGTCCAACTCGATGTTGAGTTCATCGGCGATGCCCAACTCCTTGGACGCGGCCCACAGGTTGAACGGATAGAACGGTCCACCGTTGATTCGCACGGTGACCAGCGGTGCGTCCGGGATCATCGGCGCCATCGCTTCCTCTTCCTCCGGCTCGACGACCACCTCGCGCACGATCTCCCGGATCACCGTTGTGGGGGGGTGCGGTTGTCGTGAGTCCGGCCGCCGTGGTCGTGGGCGCGGCCGTCGTGGTCGGTGCCGCCGTCGTCGTGGGCGCCGCCGTTGCCGGTGGGGCCGTCGCCGCCGGCTCGTCTGCCTCGCCGCAAGCAATAGCGACCATGGCTAGAACCGCCATTATCGCTACGAACTGCCATCGTCTGCGTGAGCGTCTCATATTGTCCTCCCGTTTCGTCGAGTCCCGTTCATCTCGTGCTGAGTATTGCCCTTGCTTGGTTAAGCAGGGCGTTCGCACGCCCCTCAGTTCCCAAGCATGCTACCGACCAGTCCCCGGTCCGTGCGTGGACTCCAGCGGGTTACTTTTGCCGATATGAAGCGCACCGTCTGGTCGAAGATGATTGCCATGATGCAGAAGAGGGCAACGATCATCAGCATTCCAGCCGGATCGAGGTATTGGTTGCGTACCAGCAGTATGTATCCGAGTCCTTCCCGGGAGCCCAGGAACTCAGCTGCGACATCCAGGCCCCATGCAGAAGCAACTGCCAAGCGCAGGAATCCCACCAGATGGGGAATGATTGCCGGGATCACAACAGTCCGGTAGACAAGGAACCGGCTCGCTCCAGTCGTAAGGGCCGCTTGCACGAAGATGTGGGGAACGTTGCGTATGGCT
Source organism: bacterium (assembly GCA_026710435.1). GTDB lineage: Bacteria > Actinomycetota > Acidimicrobiia > Spongiisociales > Spongiisociaceae > JAPPFW01. The sequence goes on from JAPOQZ010000188.1 coordinate 26,902, forward strand.
TCCAGAGTCACAAGGGTGAACATGAGGAACATACCGAGGGCAACTAAACCTACTTGCGGCAGGAAACCGATCCCGAACCAGAGAATGAACAACGGAATTAGAGCGAACAACGGAACGGGGCGGACCAGGTTGTCGAGCGTGGCCTCGAAGAACCGCCTTACGAAGGGGCTGTATCCGAAGATGATGCCGGTGGCGAGGCCCGTGATGCTTCCCAGGACGAGCCCCAACAGGACCATCTGCAGCGAAACCCATGTCGCGGACGGGATCAGGTCGATGATCTCTACCAGAGATCCGAGCACCCTGTCCGGCCCGGGAAGTTTGGCGGGATCGATGATGCTCCTGGTGAGCGCGTACCACACGACCATTGCTATCAACGGCACCACCGACGCTTCCGCCAGCCGGCGCGCCGGTCCGCCTGTGGCAGGCTGGATGTGAAGCTGCGCTCTCTTACCGTCCTTCCGGAGCCGGGAAAGGCGTCGCCACCACATCGCTGTCAATTCCCCAACATATGGCCGACCATCCCTCTTCTCGCTCGAGGGCTCCACCTGGTCAAGCGAGCAGCGGCGAACCGTACCAACTGATCGAAGATGACGGCCAGCGAGCAGAAGATGAACACGATCAGAACGATCGAAGCTGTGTCCAGGTAGTAGGAACCACGGCTGATCATGATGTAACCCAGGCCCTGCTGGCTTCCGGACAACTCGGCAGCGACGTCGAGTCCCCAGGCGTAGGCAGCCCCGAGCCGGACCGACGAGATGAGATGCGGGGTGATCGCCGGAATGACAACGGTCCGGTAGATGCGGAACCGTCGAGCGCCGGCGGTCAGCGCAGCCTTGACGTATATCTGTGGAACGTTCCTCACGGCTTCAAGGGTCGTCAGGCTCAGCAGCAGGAAGATACCTATCGCCACCAGCGCGACGAGGCGCACCGCCTCCACCCTGAACCACAGGATCATCAGGAAGATGAAGGCAATGAACGGTACCGGGCGAACCAGATTGTCGAGGGTGGCTTCGAAGTACCGGCGGACCGTCGGGCTGTAACCGAGTAGGAGACCTACCCCCATCCCGGACACGCCCCCGAACAGCAGCCCGATCAGCACGATCCGCAGCGATGTCCACAGAGCGGCGGGCAGGTCGTCCCAGAGCTCTACCCCACTGTTGAAGACGGCTTCCGGCGACGGAAGGTAGACCGCGTCGATCTGTGTGAACCCCGGATCCGTTGCTGTGAAGAACACTTGAAGAACTCCCGGCAGGCTCTGGGGATCGATCGGCATCTGCCTGGTGAGTAGGAACCACAGCGCAGCAAGGATCACCGGGACCACGGTGGCATGGGCTATCAGGAGGGACTGCCGGGGGTTTCGCGCCTGGCTGGAGGGCGTTGCCCGACCGGCACCTCTTCCCATATGGTTCCTCTCCGACGCGAGGAGGATGGTACCCCCTCTCCCCCTAATCGTCACCTACCAGCCCCTTCGACCTCGGTACGAGGTTAGGATCTCGAGAGGACGGATCCATCCCGGAACAGGAGGAGGGCCGATGAGCCGTCGAATTGTTCTGGGGATGGTCCTCGTGCTGTCTGCTGCATGCGGGGCTGATTCCAACCCCACCACCACCATCACCACAGCCGCTTCCACCACAACGCAGGCGTCCCCCACGACGCTGCCTCCGACGACAGTGGTGGCGCCTACCGATGGACTGCCCACGGACTATCCACCCGAACTGGTCCCACCCGGTGTGACGTCGGTCTACTGGGAGCCGACCGGAGCGGGTACCGACGTCTACTTCGAGTCCTCCGCCGGGTTCGAGGAGATCATCGACTTCTTCACCAACGCCCTTGAGCCTCCACTTGATGTCAGAACCGAGGACGGTGTCGACCGGGCTATCTGGGTCTACAAGCCCGGCGTCGAACACATCGCGATCATCCTCGAGTCCGACACGGAAGGTATCCACGTCAAGGTGTCGGGTCTGTTCTGACCTAGGAGGGTGCTGAGCAATCCACCAGCGGCCTGCCAACCGCCGGCATTATTCCTGCTGGTAAGGGTTCTTCTTCCCGAACTAGACGAGCAGTTCGACAAGCTGCTCACGTCGCCCAGCAGGGACTTTTTCGCAGCCCCACCGGAGTCGGTCTACCTGCTGGTGGTGGGCGGGTCCGACCATAGCTCCGCAACCTCCGGCGTCGCGTCGGCGATGTCGGACAGATCGACAGTCCCGCGGGTGCCGCTCCGGAACTCCACCCAGACGCTCAAACCAGGGCGGGGTTCGACACGGGTGCGCGAGCCGCGCCTTACAGACAGTGATCGGGGGCGGGTCATTTCTCCCCCTTCTTCTCGACCAGAACCTTCTACCATCCGTCACACGTCGGACACGGTCACCGACCGCGATGTCATCCGAAAATGACACCAGAGCCCTCCGAGCAGCCCTTGACGGCTAACGCTGTTCGCTGTATCCGTGCCGGAGCACTGTCGTACTTGTTGGACCGTGGAGTGGCGTCCTTCCGATTGGCCGTCGACGTACCCCGCGGGGCGGCAACTTGCTCAAATCAGCCGATTCGCGCTTTGATGTCCGCCACGAAGGCGTCTGTCAGATCCTTCCCCTGCTCGATGAGCAGGGGAAGGATGGTTCGCCGTTGCCAGTTCTGCTGACGTAGCATGCCACGGTCGCAGGTGATTATCAGGTCATACCCGTTTCGCTCCGCTGTGTCTAGCAACCGTCCGTTGGGTAGTTCTCCCCACCCCATATGGCGGGCTGTGTGAACTGTGTGCTCAGACAGGTGATGACGCAATCGTTCATTGACATTCTTGTCCAGCAGTATCTTCACACCAGCGCTCTTATCGTGTTAGCGCGCCTACTAGTGCCTGACGTGGGCGAGAACGGTCGTGACATGGCCGTCGTCAATCCCAGCCCACTCGTAGGTAGCCGCGAACTCACTGGCGGAGCGTCCGGCCTTCAAGAAGTTGAACAGCGCTTCAACCCGGATACCGCTACCAGCGAAACTCGGCTCCCCCCAACGGTTGAGATCCACACCGGGGCAGCCGGTCAGGTCCACGGTCTCCACGGGCGGATTGTCCTTCAGATAGCGGACAGCGAGACGCAGCAGGTCAACATCCATGTGGTACGTGTTGGCGAACTCTTCCACGGTGTGACCGCGGTTCAGCCAATCGACGAGCTGTGACACCTTCATTCGGCAGTTGACGAACGAAGGGTCGCCGGACACCCGCTCAGGGACGTATTCGACGGCGGGACAGGCCCGCCAGTCGATCATTTCCAAGACCATCGGGCTGCCGGTACAGTTCTCTACCCTACTCATTAGGTTAACGCCCATGTGTGTCGTGTCCTTCCCGATGTTCCCTGCCTGGTGCGTTGAGAGACATGTTACAAAGATGCCGCGGGCTACGTAGTTGTCGTTAGTTGGTGACTGTGTCCGGGATGGGCAATGTCACACGGGCATCGAGTTACGACAAATCCGGGTGCCTGGGGGATGCTCCGAGGAGTCTCGCCGCCGACGTATTGAGCGCGCGAGTCCGGTCGATACGCTTAGGAGGGTGCTGAACAATGACGATTGCTCGGGCCTGCCGCCCGCCAGCCCAGGCATTTTGCGGGCGGTTGGCAGGCCGCTGGTGGATTGCTCAGCACCCTCCTAGCAGCGCCTCCGATGCTTTGCCGGGGCTTCGGTCCCGGCCCTCATTGAGCGGCAGACACTTCTGTGTCTGATGGTGTCGGAGAGAGGACTCGAACCTCCACGCCCTGTTAGGGCACTAGGCCCTCAACCTAGCGCGTCTACCAATTCCGCCACTCCGACGGGCGACCGCTGAGTATACCCGTACCGCGCCTCGACTGGTCAGGAGTGCCGGCACTACCCGATGGGCCGCGGCCCTCAGTCGACAGCCAGGTCCGCTATTCGATCCAGCACGCCCTGCCGCTCGGCGCCGATCGTGGTGCTGGCGCCGTGGCCTGTGTGGACTACGGTCTCGTCGGGCAGGGTCAGCAGCATGTCCCGGATGCTGCGCAGGATGGTCGGGTAGTCGCTGAAGCTCCGTGCCGTCGCCCCCGGACCGCCGTTGAACAGGGTGTCGCCCGCGAGCAGGAGGCCGCTCGCCTCGTCCCGGAAGCAGCACGAACCCGGAGAATGCCCTGGGGTGTGGATCACTCCCAGTTCGTGGCCGGCCACCCTCAGCGTGGTCCCGTTCTCCAAGTCCCGGTCGGGCTCGGCATCCGGGTAGACCATATCCCACAACATCCGGTCGCCGGGGTGGAGCAGGATCGGAGCATCGACCTCGTCGCGCAATGCCACGGCCGAATTGATGTGGTCGTTGTGGCCGTGGGTGAGAACGATGGCCTCCACCCTGCGTCCGGCCGCCGCGTCGACGATCGGAGTGTGATCGTGGGATGCGTCGAACACGAGCACCTCGCGGTCGTCTCCCACCAGCCAGATGTTGTTGGTGACCGCCCACTCACCCCCGTCGAGGCGGAAGAACCCGTCAGTCGTTACCAGTTCCAGCGGCATGCGGGTCTCAGATGACTACGACGGAGCGGAGCACTTCGCCCCGTTCCATCTTGTGGAAGGCTTCCTCCACATCGCCCAGTCCGATCGTCTCCGAGACGAAGCGGTCCAGGTCGAGACGCCCCTGGAGGTAGAGGTCGATCAACATGGGAAAGTCCCGCGAGGGCAGGCAGTCGCCGTACCAGCTTGACTTGAGTGCGCCTCCCCGGCCGAACACCTCCAGGAAGGGCAACTCGATGGTCATGTCAGGTGTCGGCACCCCGACAAGCACCACGGTGCCCGCCAGGTCACGGGCCTCGAAGGCCTGCCGGTAGACGTGGGGCAGGCCGATCGCATCGATGGTCACGTCCGCTCCGTTGCCGCCGGTCAGCGCCTTGATCCTCTCCACCGGGTCCTCGTTGCTGGAGTTGACCGTGTGCGTGGCTCCGAACTCCCGTGCCCACTCCAGCTTGCGGTCGTCGATGTCGACTCCAATGATGGTGGACGCTCCGGCCAGCTTCGATCCGACGATGGCCCCGTCGCCCACGCCTCCGCAGCCGAAGACCGCCACGCTGTCGCCCCGGCCCACACCGCCGGTGTTGATGGCTGCGCCGATCCCGGCCATGACCCCGCAACCCAGCAGACCGGCCACCGCCGGGGAAGCTTCGGGATTGACCTTGGTGCACTGCCCGGCGGCAACGAGGGTTGCCTCGGCGAACGCACCGATCCCGAGCGCGGCCGAGAGTTCGGTGCCGTCCTCGAGAGTCATCTTCTGCGCCGCGTTGTGGGTGCTGAAGCAGATGTTGGGCCGGCCCTTGAGACAGGAGCGGCACTGGCCGCACACCGCCCGCCAGTTGAGGATCACGAAGTCCCCCGGCGCCACCTCGGTGACTCCCGGACCGACCTCATCCACCACCCCGGCCGCCTCGTGGCCGAGGAAGAACGGGAAGTCGTTGCTGATTCCCCCTTCGCGGTAATGGAGGTCGGTGTGGCACACACCACAAGCCTGGATCCGTACTACGGCCTCCCCCGGGCCCGGATCGGGAACGATGATGTTCTCGAGCGTCACCGGTTCGCCGACTGCTTTCGACACCACACCCTGTACCGTCCGCGACATTTCCATCTCCTGTTGTCGCCGTCTGAACTTCTTGCAGCCACGGAAGACGATCCGCGCGGCCTACCGGAAGACTAGTGCAGTCGAGTCGGCTGCTAAGGGAAACGGCGCGCAGCCCGAGCGAGGGAAACCGCCTCCGATCGCCTCGGACGGAAACCTCCTCTGAGGCTGATCACCAGGTGTCTCTTGAGGGTCTGGTTGAGCGGATCCACTTCGATGCCCAAGGACTCCAAGGCGGCGGCGCCGAGAAGCGGTTCGGCATCGGGTTCGCCGAAGACGATCGTCGCTCCTACAAATGTATCCATGAACTCGATCCGGCCGACGGTGACATCCATTCTCACTTCGCTTCCGTCGGCAAGCCCGTAGACCCATTGTCCTTCGGGCTTAAGACCGATGCCCTCAAGATGGGGACGCGGCACGAGGCAGTCTGTGGCACCGGTGTCGACAAGGAACGTTCCCTCCCAGACACGACTTGGTTCAGCAGGATTCCTTACCGCGGCTTTCGCGTGGATGAGTCCCATTGTGCTCCCAGGTAGTCTACTAGTTGGTTCAAACTAGATTCTAATAGTTAGCAAAATATAGACAACGTAGCTCGGGTCGGCATCCGAGCGTGCCGACACGGCCGGAGGGGATCTGCGCTGGATTTGCGGCTCAGCGAGCACCCAGGAACGCTCGTCGAACCTCCGGATCGGAGAGGAGGTCACCGGCGGGACCCTCGTAGCTGTTACGGCCTGTTTCGAGAACGTAGCCGCGGTGGCTCGCCTCGAGTCCCTGGCGGGCGTTCTGCTCGATCATCAGCACCGTCAACCCGATGTCGTGGTTCAGTTGCCGGATGGCTTCGAAGACCTGGCGGGTGACGATCGGAGCGAGACCCGCCGACGGTTCGTCCATCAGCACCAGGCGGGGTTCGTGCATGAGCGAGCGGCCGATCTCGAGCATCCGCTGCTCCCCTCCCGACATCGTCCCGGCCGCCTGCTTCGAACGTTCAGCCAGCTTCGGGAACAGGTCGTACACGTAGTCGATGCGTTCCCGCACCCTGATCCTGTCCCGCTCCAGGAACATGCCCAACTCCAGGTTCTCGTACACGGTCATCTGCGGGAACACGCTGCGCAACTGGGGGACCATGGCCATGCCCGCCGTCCTCAGCGCATCCTCGGGTGCGATACCGGTGATGTCCCGGCCTTCACACAGCACCCGGCCGGAGCGCACCTCCGCCAAGCCGTAGATGGCCTTGAACACTGTGGACTTGCCCGCACCGTTGGGGCCGATGACGCAGACGATCTCGCCCCGGGCAACCTCCAGGTTGACACCTCTTATAACGTCGTGGCCCGTGTAGTAACCGGCGGTCAGGTCGATCACCTCGAGCAGCATCACCCCGGCGTCGTTCACCGCCGTCACCCGGTCTCTCCCGCTTCGGCGCCGAAGTAGGCCTCGATCACTGCCCGGTTCTCCATGATGTCCCGAGGTGATCCTTCGGCGAGCTTGGCGCCCTGGTCCAGCACCACGACCCGCTCGCACAGGTCCGCCACGAACTGGACATTGTGTTCCACCAGCAGGATCGCCACCCCCTCGGCGTTGACCGCACGCAGGCGATCCGCGATATCGGCCACCATCGTGGGGTTCACGCCTGAGGTGGACTCGTCCAGCAGGATCAGTTTCGGCTCGCTCATCAAGGCCATACCGATCTCCAGCAGGCGCCGCTGACCTCCGGAGAGATCCCCGGCCCGCTCGTCCCGCATGGGACCGAGCAGCAGGAACTCCAGCAGGGAGTCGACCCTCCTCGTCGTGGCGGGATCGGTCCTCCGGAAGAGGCCGGCGGCTCCCACCCGACTCCATTGGATGCTCAGTTCCATGTTCTCCGCCACCGACAGGTCCCGGTACACCCGGATGATCTGGAAGGTGCGGGACAGCCCGAGCCGGGCCACCTCGTGAGGACGGCACCGGGTGATGTCCGTACCGTCGAACTCGATCGATCCGGAGTCGATGGCGGTCACCCGGCTGAGGCAGTCGAACAGGGTGGTCTTCCCGCTCCCGTTGGGACCGATCAGGCCGACCATCTCGCCTCGACCGACCCTGATGTCAACCCCGTCCACGGCGGTCAGGCCACCGAACCGCTTCAATATGCCACGGGCCTCCAGGAGGGGGGTCACGGGTCCCCTCCCGCACCGTCGCCATGGGTCTTGCGGCCCCGGCGCCGACGCCAGAGTTCGATCATCGAGGTCCCGCGGGTGTCGAACCTCCCCACCAACCCCCTCGGAAGGTAGAGCACGATCACGATCAGCAGGGCCCCTTGCGCGATCAGGTGGTAGTCGAGCAGATGGGACCAGAGCAGTTCGCGCAGCCAGAAGAGCAGCACCGTCCCGACCAGGGGCCCCGCCACCGTACCCAGCCCACCCAGCATGGTCCCCATGACCGCGTCGACGGTACGCACCTCCACGAAGGCTATATCGGGATCCACGAATGTGTTCTGGAATGCCCAGAGCCCTCCGAACAGCCCGGTGGAGAACCCGGCGAAGCTGAACACCATGACCTTGAGTCGGGTGGTGTCGATGCCGCGCATCTCCGCTCCGATCTCGTCCTCCCGGATCGCTACCAGTGCAGCGCCGAAACGGGTACCGCGGAGCCACCAGGTGAACGCCACCAGAACGGCCACCAATCCCAGCTCTATGTAGTAGAAGAGTGGCCGGTTGAGGTAGGGGGGCAACGTGAGGCCTACCCCTCCCCCGGTCAAGCCTCCCCACACCCGCACGATCTCGCGCACAGCCACGAACGTGCCGAGCATGGCAATCGAGAAGTAGGGTCCTTTCAGCCGCATCGTCGCCCGGCCGATGACCGCGGCCAGCACCCCTGCCACCAGGGCGCCCAGCACCACGGCAGGCAGGGCCGGCCACCCGATCTGCAGCCCGTTGCTCTGCAGCGACATCAGGATGGCGGTGGTGTAGGCGCCGATCCCGAACCAGGCGGCATGGCCGAAATCTACGTACCCGGTGAACCCTCCGGTCAGGTTCCAGTTCACCGCCACCCCGACTGCTGTGAACATCAGCGTCAGGGTGAACAGCCTCGCGTCGTTGACGCCGGGAAGCAGCGGCACGCACAGCAGCACAGCCAGGATTGCCACCGCCACGATCCGGGCCATCCGCCGTGCGGCCTGGCCCGCTCGAAGATTCTCGCCGCCGCCCCGGTCCTTCGACATCGTCCTGTTCATCGGCCGGCCGTTCGCCCTAGTCCTGCCCCGGGCGGGCGCGGAAGCGGCACCGAACCCGTCCTGATCATGTCGCCGTAGCGTCCACGGGCCTCATCCCTCCGAACAGGCCCTGCGGACGCAACACCAGGGCTGCTACGAGGACAACGAACGAGGCGACCACCGCCAGGTTGGTACCGATCCGCGGGATGTAGGTGGCCAACCCGGCCTCGACCAGCCCCAGGACCAGGGCGCCGCCGAGAGCACCCCGCACCGACCCGAGACCGGCCATGGCGGTGATGGCGAAAGCCTTGAGGGTCAGTGGCGGGCCCTGGAAAGGCTGTATTCCCAGCACCGGGCTGATCAACGCCCCAGCCACGCCGGTGATCCCGATGCAGAGCGCGAACGTGACTGCGTACACCTTCCCGACGTCGATACCGACGATCCGGGCCGCCTCGCGGTTCTGGGCTGCCGCCCGGATGCTCTTGCCCAGCCGCGTACGGACCAGGAACAGGCTGAGAGCAGCGGTTATGGCCAGGGCGGCAAGCATGATCCAGAAGCGGGTCACGGGTATCGTCACACCCCCGGCCAGCGGCCAGGCGCCGTCGAGGGCGGTGTCCGCGCGCCGGAAGTCGGCCGAGAACACCACCTTCAGAAGATTCTGCATGACTATCGCCACCGCGAACATGACCAGCAGTGAGACGAGGTGCGGCCTGTCGATGATCCTGTTCACCAGGAACCGCTGGGTGATGTAGCCGAGCGCCATCATCAGGACGAATACGACCGGAACGGTGAGGAAGGGATCGATCCCCCAGAGGTGGTTGGCCAGCCACGCCATGTAGGCGCCCACCATCACGAACTCGCCATGGGCGAAGTTGATGACCCCCATCACCCCCCAGATGATCGAGAATCCCAGCACGAGGACCGTGTAGATCCCGCCGAGGGCTATACCGTTGACCAGGGTCTGGGCCAGCCGTTGCAACGGTGATCCCGTCCCTCCGGAGCCTTGGGCCGCCGAGGGGTAGCGAAGCTCCGCCACCGCGGCCGCATCCGGCGCTACGACCCGGACCTCTCCGTCCTGTACCTGGATCGTGCCCATCGGCTTGGAGGTGTTGACGCCTCGCTCGTCGAAGGAGATCGGCCCGTAGAAGGTGTCGGCCGCCAGCGCGTGGAGGGCTTCCCGTACCGTATCGCTGTCGGTGGTGCCGGCGGCCTCGATCGCCAGGTGAAGGGCGAGAGCGGAGGCCGTGGCGCTGGCCGCCTGGTAAACGGGCGGCTCACCCCAGAGGCTCTCGAAGTAGGACGCGTAGTCGGCGGCCCGGCCGAAGTAGGGACCCTCGTACGCCATGACCGGCTCCCACTGGGTGGGACCCAGCACCCCTTCCACGTCTTCGCCCAACTCCTCGATCAGCTTGGGGTTCGACGGACCCACGGTGATCAGCATCCCGTCCGGAGCGAAGCCCAGGTCCTTGGCCGCGGTAACGAACAGCACCGCGTCGTTGTAATGGCCCCCTCCGACGAATATGTCGGGATCCAGTTCCCGGAACTTGGTCATGATGGCCGAGGCGTCCTGGATGTCCTTCGGGTAGGACTCCATGGAGAGCACTTCGACTCCGGCGGCTTCCAGATGCCTGCGGGCACCGTTGGCAACCGCGGTCGGGAAAGAGGTGTCCTCGTGAGCGATCACCGCGGTAGTCGCCCCCCGGGCAGCGAGAACCTCGATGCCGGATCTGGTGTAGTCGCTGGCGATGGTGGCAACCAGGAAGAGGTTTCGGAAACCACGTTCGAACATGGTGTCGGAGGTCCCGTTCCCCTCCACCATGATCACGTTGTTGGCCTCGGCGATGGCGCTCGCACCGGTGGTGAGACCGCTCGAGTAGGGCCCGAGGAGGAAGTCGACCCGGTCCTCGTCGATCAGCTTCTGGACCAGGTTGGCGGCGGTATCGGCGTCGGATTCGTCGTCGTAGTAGACGATCTCCGCGGCATAGCGGCGGCCGCCGATCTCGATGCCGCCGTACTCCTCGTTCACCCACCGCACCCAGGTGTCGTACCCCCGGCGGGAGTCCCTGCCCTCCACGGCGTACTTGCCGGTCTCGCTGAGGGCCGCGCCGATCCGGACGGTTCCGGCAAAGCCTCCCCCGGCACCCGCTGCCCGCGGTGCGTCCGGGTCCCCCTGACCATCGGCCGCTCCGCACGCTGAGAGCATCACGACCAGGACGAGCCCCGCGGTCGCCGACTTGCGCATCCGCTTCAGCATTCCAGTCATGGTGGTCATCGTAAGGGCAATAGGCATTCGACAGTCGCAGTACCGAATCTACCGGCACCGGTAGGCCTGGAGCCTACTCAGTTGCCTGCGGGGGTCCAGAGTTCGGTGCCGGGGTGGAACTGGCTCCACGCGAACCAGAAAGCCTCATGGGCCGGAATCTCCTCTCCGTCGGGATCCCAGGCCCGGAGTCCTCCGCCGTCACGTCTGACGGTGATGCCTCCGTATTCGACCGATCCACCCCCCTGCAGTATCTCGTGGGAGGCGGCCACCGGAAAAGCCACCGCGGTCGATGTGGAGCCGTCCTGCCAGAGCACTCCTAACACCTTCTCCTGGACCGGCAGGCGGCCATCGACGTCCCCGGTGGGGAAGATGGGGCCATCGTCGTCCCGACCGCGGAGCGGATCATCGGGATATATACGGCCGAGTCCACCGTCCTCGACAACGATGTAGCTATGCGGGTTGGCCGCCTTCCATTCGCCCCACCGGGAGGCGAGGACGGTGGTCTGGGGCAGTTGCACGCCGGCCGCGCGCAGCGGTCCGCTCACCGCCTGGCCGGTGAAGGTGTCGATCATCGAGAAGGTGTGGTACTCGTACATCATCTTGTTGGACCGCGACAGGAGCCCGGAGGTACGCAACTCGAAGGTCTCCGCCCCGGCCATCAAGGCCCTCGCCGACTCTGGGATCTCGTCGGTGAAGTAGGCCTGGGCAGAACCGCACAACGTGCAGTAGGGAATGCCGAGCCGACGTCCCCCGATGGTGATGTTCACCATCTCGTGAACTTCCATCATGTTCTTGGGGAACGCCACCGCCTCCCCGTTGACGGTCACCGCGAAAACGTACGCGTCGTCGGGGTAGTAGTCGCTCTCCGAAGCCGGTTCGAGCGGCGGGGCGTTGAGCGCCGGGATGCATCCCAGCGGGCAGGGCTGGTCAGCTACCGAGATCGGCCGGTCGTCGATGAACACCCCGCCCCAGGTGACATGCCGCCAGTCGATCAGGGAGTCGGGATCGGCGAAGAACGGTGTCCATCGGGAGTCGATCAGGGTGTAGACCTGACCCTTCCACTCCCCGAATCCGGGTGGGGCGGGCGTGTCCCATTCGATGAGCTTGTTGGTTGCTTCCTTCCACGGATTGGACCCGAGCTCGACCCCCGTCAGAAGGGTGAAGGCATCGCTGAGCCCGTACTGCTCCGGATGGATAAAGCGCATGAGGTCGGCGAGCACCCACGCCACCCTCAGATCGCCGGACTGGACGAGACGGTTGATCGCCTCTGCGTCGAGGCCCGTAGCCAGCGAGTCGAGGACCGCCTCCAGATCGGCCTCCACCCCACTTGGCCGGAGTCCGGACGTGACAGTCGTGGATGGTTCGGAGGGGTCGGTGGGCTCCGAGCCGGTGTCGGGTTCCGTCGTTGCAGGGGTTGTCGCCGGCGCGAAGGTGCTCGTCTGTCCGGACGCCGGCTCGGTCGGGGATGTCTGGTTGCTCTCCTGTGCCGGTGCCCGCGTTACCGTGCTGGTGGCGCCTTCGTCGGTGGGCTGGTTGCCGGACGTGGCCACCACCACAAGTACGGCCACCGCGACGAGAACCAGACCGACTATGAACGTCCGGTAGCGCTGGAGCACCGAACGATGGGGTAGGTCGGTCGGCTCGTTCATGCCGGCTCTACTCGACCGGCGAGGCGGTCAGCGGCCGAGCAGTATGGCGAGGCTGATGGTCGTGAGCCCGAACAGCACCGCCACTATCACGGTGATCCGGTCGAGGTTCCGCTCGGCCAGCGTGGAACCACCCATACCCCCAGCCTGCATACCGCCACCGAACATATCACCGAGTCCGCCCTTGCCCGAGTGCAGGAGAATCAGAAACACCAGGGCAATGGCCATCAGCAGGTGGACGATGATGAGAATCGCGGTCGCTACCGCCACGGCTTGCCCCCTTCCGGCTGCTGATGCCCGCAGTATGGCACTTCGCGGAGGATAGTTGCCAGTTGCCGCTAACCGGTCGTCAGTTGGAACTAGTGTCCGCGCCGAGGGACGGAAGGGTGAGCCTTGAGGGCTGCGGTAACCCTCGGACCGGGGAATCTCGATGTGGTGGATGTCGCCAACCCCCATGCCGGAGAGGCCGTCCTGGTGCATCTGGAGCGGGCCGGAATATGCGGGACGGACCTGAAGATCCTGGACGGCGCGGCGCCTATCCGCTATCCCCGGATACTCGGGCACGAACTGGTGGGAACCACTTCGAGTGCTTCTCCGGGAGGGAGGATCCCCTCCGGGGCGAGGGTGCTGGTCAATCCGGGCATCCATTGCGGCGACTGTTACCTGTGCCGCAAGGACCGACCTCAACTCTGCCCCAGGGGCGGGTTGCTGGGAAGGGAACTGGACGGAGTGTTCGCGGAGCAGATCGCCTTGGAGGAGACCTTCCTGCACGTCGTGCCCGACCGGATCGCTCCGGACGATGCCGGCCTCCTCCAGGTCTTGGGCACGGTGGTCCATTCCCAGGAAGCCGTGCCCGTGGCGCAGGATACGGTGGTGGTCGTTATCGGGCTGGGAGTCTCCGGTCTGTTGCATGTGCAATTGCTCGGCCACCGGGGCGCAGGCCGGGTAATCGGCGTTACCCGGTCGAGTTGGAAACTGGAGCTGGCCAGGAGGTTGGGTGCATCCGCCGTAGCCACTCCCGACAAGGCAGCCGGCATCGTGGCCGAAGTGTCCGGTGGACGTGGTGCCGACCTGGTGATCGAGGCGGTCGGAACGGAGAGCACGGTGGCGCAAGCCATCGAGTTCTGCGCGCCGGGAGGGGATGTGGTCATCTACGGCACCGTCACCGGAGGGTCGGGGAGGATCCCCTATTACCAGCTCTACCTGAAGGAGATCACCGTGCACAACCCGCGGGCCGCCCGGCCCCGGGACTACGACGCAGCCATAGCGCTCGCTGCGGCAGGGCATATACAACTAGCCCCATTGATCTCATCCCTCCATCCTTTGAAGCATGCCGGGACCGCCTTCGCCGAAGCCCGGATAGGGGACAGTCTCAAAGTTCTCCTGACGCCCTGAACCGCGTCACGCACCTCCAGCGCCGCAGAGGCGTTAGGGGGTCCACCACTTCTAGCCCCGATTTTTCATGCGGGGGTTTGTACTAGGCGAGCAGAGTGCGGGATATAAGCTTCTGACCAGGGACTTCGGCCATTTCCACAACCCTGTCTCAGCCCTGCGGGACCTTCACCCGTCGGGTGAAGCCAGGCGCAGTCACGATCATGTGGTTGATGTGGCCTGTTGCCGTGGGTGTGTCTGGAAACATGAAGAATCAAGGCTAGCCCGCTTGGGCGGCCACGGCGGCTGCTGCTGCCTCGGCCGCCGCCTGATCTCCCAGGTAGCGGTCCGACACGTAACGGTGTTGAGAGTCGAGTTCCACCACCAGGGGGATGCCGGTGGGGATGTTCAGCCGGGTGATCTCCTCGTCGCTGATCCCCTTCAGGTACTTCAGCAGGGCCCGCATGCTGTTGCCGTGGGCTACCACCAGGACCCGGAGTCCGGCGTCCAGATCCGGCAGTATGCCGCTCTCCCAGTACGGGATCGCTCTCGCCACGACATCGGCCAGGCACTCGGCGGCCGGCAACTCGGCGGCGGGTACCGATCGGTAGCGGGGATCGAAGCGGGGGTGGCGGGGATCGTCGAGATCGAGAGTCGGAGGGGGGACGTCGTAGCTCCTCCGCCACTGGAACACCTGTTCCGCCCCGTGGATGGCCGCGGTTTCCTTCTTCTCGAGCCCCTGCAACGCCCCGTAGTGCCGTTCGTTGATCCTCCAACTTCTCCGCACCGGGATCCAGTGGAGGTCCATCCGGTCAAGCGCCAGGTTGGCAGTACCTATCGCCCGCCTGAGCACCGACGTGTGCACGACGTCGAACACCATGTCCTCCGCAATCATGAGGTCGGCTGCATTCCGAGCCTCGGCCGCGCCTCCATCGGTCAGCGGCACATCGGTCCATCCGGTGAACCGGTTCTCGAGGTTCCAGATACTCTGGCCGTGACGGACCATCGCCAGCGTGCTCACGTGACCTCCCTAGGAGGGTGCTAAGCAATCCACCAGCGGCCTGCCAACCGCCGGCAAAATGCCTGGGCTGGCGGGCGGCAGGCCCGAGCAATCGTCATTGTTCAGCACCCTCCTACCCCGATCGTTAGTGCGGGTGGTTTGCGCCGGGCGAGCGGCGTGTGGGCAATGAGCTTCTGACCAGGTACTACGGCCCACTCGACATCCCCGTCTCGGCCCGGCGCGACCTTCACCCGAGGCGTGAATCCTAACCTGGTCGCGATAACGTGGTTGATCTGGAATGTGGTTGATCTGGCCTTCTGCCGTGGGTGTGTCTGGAAACATGAGGAATCGGAGCTAGTTGTCTGCTGGGATCATCTCCAGTAACGGATGCAGGCGGCGAAGGTGTCCGGATCCAGGGACGATCCCCCTACCAGACCCCCATCGATATCGCGCTTCGCCATGAGTGCAGCCACGTTGCCCGGGTTCATCGACCCTCCGTAGAGGATGCGGACCCCGTCGGCAGCAGCGCCGTGGCGGTCACGCACCTGCGCCCGGATGCCGGCGATGGTGTCCTGGGCGTCCGCAGGATTCGCGTGACGGCCGGTGCCGATCGCCCAGACCGGCTCGTATGCGATCACCAGGCGGTCCACCTGCTCGGACGGTATCCGCGCCAGGGACCCCCCAACCTGCTTGCGGAGAACCTGCAGGGTCTCTCCCGCCTCCCGCTGTTCCAGGGTCTCTCCCACCGCCACTATCGGGATGACACCGGCCGCGAGCGCGGCTTTCGCCTTGCGGTTGACCGCCCGGTCGTCCTCCCCGAAGTACTGCCGCCTCTCGGAGTGCCCCACGATCGCGTAGGAGACCGATAGCTTGGCCAGCATGGTGGCTGAAACCTCCCCGGTGTAAGCCCCCTGCTCCGCCCAATGGAGGTTCTGGGCGACGATCCGGATGCGGAGGTCGTCCATCTGCACGACCGTCTGGACCGAGCGGAGCGAAGTGAACGGGGGCGCCACGCCCACCTCGACCCGGTCGTAGTCGGAGGGATCGAGCCGGTAACTGAGCTTCTGCACCCTCTGGATCGCCTCGAGGTGGGACCCGTGCATCTTCCAGTTACCGACCATCAGCGGCTTGCGGTTCATGACGACCATGCCTCCAGCGCCTCCACCGCAGGAAGGGCCCGGCCCTGCAGCAACTCCAAGCCGGCACCGCCGCCCGTCGAGAGATGGGACACCGCTGCCTCCCGTCCCAGCAACCTGAGAGCTGCCACCGAGTCCCCGCCGCCCACCACAGTGAACGCGTCCGAGCCTGCCATCGCGGTTGCCACGGCCGCGGTGCCCGGCCGGAACGGCTCCCACTCGAACACACCCATCGGACCGTTCCAGAACACCGATCCCGATCCGGCGATGACCTCGGCGAAGAGCTGGGCGGTCCGCGGCCCGATGTCCAGACCTATGAGGCCTTTCTCCATTGCTGCTATCTCGACCGTCGTGGCCGTGGCGTCGGGGCGGAACCGGTCGGCCGCCACCACATCGACGGGCAGGACGAGCCGGTCCCCCCTGTTCCCCCTCAGGAGGTCGCGCAGCGGGTCGAGGTAGTCGGACTCGAGCAGCGAGTCCCCCACCTCGTATCCCTCTACGGCCAGGAGGCTGTAACACATACCGCCGCCGACCAGCAAAGCGTCGACCTTCGGGAGGAGGGCCCTGATCAGCGGTAGCTTGTCGGAGATCTTGGCTCCTCCCAGCAGCACCGTGAAGGGCCGGGGGGGATCCTGCATCAGCATCCCGAATGCCTCCAGCTCCCTGACCAGCAACGGGCCGGCCGCCGACTTGAGATGGGTAGCCACCCCGGTCGTCGACGCGTGGGCCCGGTGGGCGGACCCGAATGCGTCAAGGACGAAGAGATCCGCCAGATCGGCCAAGGCGGCTGCGTATTCCGGATCGTTGGTGATCTCCCCTGGATGGAACCTGGTGTTCTCCACCAGGACCACCTCCCCAGGCCCCGCCCGCCTGGCAAGACGGCGGGCGTCGGGACCGGCGGGGTCCTCGGCCGCCACAACCGGGAAGCCACCCAACTCCGACAGGGCGGCGGCCACGGGGGCCATCCGCAGAGCCTCGACGGTCCGTCCTCCGGGACGGCCCAGATGGCTGCACAGCACCACGGCGGCCCCGGAGCGGCGCAACAGGTCGATGGTCGGCAGAGTCGCACGCAGCCGGAAATCGTCGGCCACCTCTCCTCCGGAGAGGGGGACGTTCAGGTCGGACCGCACCAGTACGCGGCGCCCTCCGGCATCCAGTTCGGCAAGGGTCAGCAAGGCCGGCGCCCTCCGGTCCGGCCGGTCTCTCCCATGGTGTCCCTCATTCGTCGACGTCCCTGTGACGGACCGTGGCGTGGTAGCCGCGTCCGGACAACCACCCGGCAAGTTCCTCGGCGAGAGCCACCGAACGGTGGCGCCCACCCGTACATCCGATCCCGATGCTCACGTATGACTTGCCCTCCTCCCGGTAGCGGGGAATCAGGAAGGAGAGTAGATCGCGCAGCCGGTCGAGGAATCCCGCTGCGTCCCCGCTGGAGAGGACGTGTTCCCGGACGGCCGGATCCCGACCCGTCAGCGGGCGCAACTCCCGGATCCAATGCGGGTTGGGCAGGAACCTTACGTCGAACATCAGGTCGAGGTCACGCGGGGTGCCACTCTTGAAGCCGAACGAAGTGACAGCCAGCCGCATCGAGTGGCTCTCGACGAGCGGCGAGAGTTGGTGAGCGAACCAGTTCCGGAGTTGGTGGACGTTGGTCTCGCTGGTGTTCACGTACATGTCGGCGCGCAACCGCAGGTCCGCCATCATGGACCGCTCCGTGGCGATCGACTCGGCGAGCGTCCCGAGGGCTAGCGGGTGGGGCCTGCGGTGCTCCTCGTAGCGGCGGATGAGCACGTCGTCGTCTGCGTCGAGGAACACCAGTGTGACATGTATGCCCGCGTCCTCCAGCGCACGGATGTGATCCTCGAGGTCGCCGAGCGGGAAGCCTCCCCGGCTGTCGAGCACCACGGCCAGATGGCGGCTCCCTGCCTGCAGATCGTTCAACTCCACTGCGGGACGGAGAAGGTCCGGCGGGAGGTTGTCGATCACGTAGAAGCCGAGGTCCTCGAGCACCTTCGCGCCGGTCGATCGTCCCGCACCGGACAGCCCGGTCAGAACGAGCAGGCGGGGACCCTCGTCTGCCGCGGCTGGCCTGGTGATGTCAGGGTCCGTCATGCAACCTAGCGTAGAGGCTCTCAGCCACACCGGCGGGCACCACACGGGCGAGTTGCTCGACATCCGCGTTCCTCATCTGCTTGACCGAGCCGAACTCCCGGATGAGCGCCTTCTTGCGGACCGGACCGATTCCGTACACGTCGTCGAGTATCGAGTCGATCATCCGCTTGCCCCGGAGTT
This sequence comes from bacterium, assembly GCA_026710435.1. Classification (GTDB taxonomy): domain Bacteria; phylum Actinomycetota; class Acidimicrobiia; order Spongiisociales; family Spongiisociaceae; genus JAPPFW01. The sequence goes on from JAPOQZ010000188.1 coordinate 45,384, forward strand.
GGCGGTGGTACATCACAGCAAAGCGATGTGCCTCGTCCCTCACCCGCTGCAGGAGGTGCAGGGCCGGCTGGTCCCGCGGGATGACGATCGGTTCAGGCCGGCCGGGCACGAACACCTCTTCCATCCTTTTCGCTAGCCCCGCGACCGGAATGTCGAGATCGAAACGGTTGAGAACCTCCACCGCCCGCCCGATCTGACCCGGTCCGCCGTCGATTAGCACCAGAGAGGGGGGATAGGCAAACTTCCCCCGCTCCGACACCGGCTTTTCGAGGTCCTGGAGGTAGGCGTTGAAGCGCCGCCTGATCACTTCTTCCATCGAGGAGAAGTCATCTTGACCGGGCACCGTCCGGATCCGGAACCGCCGGTAGTGACTCCGGCGGGGGAGACCGTCCTCGAGAACCACCATCGATCCGACGGTATGGCGGCCCTGGATGGTCGATATGTCATACGCCTCGATACGGAGAGGTGGTTCCGGCAGGGCCAGGGCAGTCTGGAGGCTTCTGAGGTCCTTTGCTCTGGCGTTGTGGTCCGACTGGCGGCGGAGCCGGTGACGTACGAAGGCCTCGGCGGCATTGGTCCTGGCCGTTTCGATAAGACGGCGCTTGGCCCCTCGCTGGGGCACCTTGAGCGTCACCCGTGATCCCCGCCGCCGGGTCAGGAGATCCGCCCAGGGTTCGTCGTCGGGAGGCAGCACTTCCATCAGCACCTGGCGGGGAGGCGGAGAGGACACGTCGTAGAGATCCCGGAGCACGGTCGCCATCACTTGTTCCGGGGTCACGTCCTCGACGCGGTCGATGATGGAACCGAGGCGGCCGACTATCCGACCGTTGCGGACTTTGAACACCTGCACGGAGACCTCGAGGTCATCCCCGTGGGTGGCGATCAGGTCGAACTCCTCGGGCCGGTCGGTCACTATCTCCTGGCGCGCCACTGCTCGTCGCACATCGTCTACCTGGTCCCGGATGCGGGCCGCACGCTCGTACTCCAGCACCTCGGACGCATCCCGCATGCGTTGCTCGAGGCGCGCTATGAGATCCCCCGCACTGCCCTGAAGGATCTGCGCCAGCGAGTCGACGTACTCGGCGTAGGTCTCCTCATCGACAAAGCCCACGCAGGGGGCCGAGCAACGCTCGATCTCGTACTCGATGCAGGGCCGGTCCTTGAGTTGATGCCTGCGGAACACGGTATCCGAGCAGGTTCGGATGGGAAGGGACTTGAGCAGCAGGTCGAGGGTGTTGCGGATGGCGTAGGCGTGGGCGAAGGGCCCGAAGTACTGGTTCCCCTTCTTCTTGGAGCCCCTCATTACCCGGGCCCGGGGCCATTGGTCGGAGCGGGTGATGGCCAGGTACGGGTAGCTCTTGTCGTCCCTCAGGCGGATGTTGAAGCGGGGCAGGTGCTCCTTGATGAGCGAGTACTCGAGAAACAGAGCAGCCACCTCGCTGTCCACCACGATCCACTCGACCTGGTCGGAAGCCTCGATCATTGCCTGGGTGCGCGGCGGCAGGTCCCTGAGGAAGTAGGAGGACACCCGCTTGCGAAGGGACTTGGCCTTCCCCACGTAAGTCACCTGACCGTGAGCGTTGCGGAAGAGATAGGCCCCGACGGCGTCAGGAATCTCGGCGGGTGCGGGTCGCTTCACAGGAATTCTTGAGTCGGGGCTCCTGAGGAGGCCAGCAAGACCGCTGATGGTTGGGGCGTCGCCGACTCATGTGACCTTCTCTCATCGACCGGCGGGAAAAACGGGCGCTTTCTCGGCACCCTCCAAGAGTAACGGCTCGGCCTCGAACGGCACCCGGCGTCGAATAGCCCAGGTGCGTTCCCGGGCTGAGACCGGTCAGCCTGAAGATCCGAACCATCCGTCGTGGACCTGGCGGTAGAGCCCGCTCTCCATGAGATCCAATAGCGCCAGGTCGACCCGTTCGACGAGTTCGGAGTCACCCTCGGCGATCATCAGACCGTATTGCACTTTCTCGAAGACGGGGCCGACGGTGGTGACCGCGCCCACGCCTTCCCGGGATACGTGGAAGCGGAGGACGGGTGCGTCGAATACGACTGCATCCACGTCTCCTTCGTCCATGAGCCGGTAGGCATCGTCCACCTCGTCCACGAGGACGGGACCGATCCCGACGCTCTCCAGGTAGGTCTCGCCGGTCGAACGGGCAACGGTGGCGATCCGGTGGCCGGGAAGGTCGCTGGGCCCGGCGATCTCGCCCCTGAGTTGGCTCACCGCCAGGGAAGATGCGATGGAGGCGGTGAAGCTGGCGAACACGAGCGTTCCGAGCGCGATCCACACCAGCGCGAAACCTCTCCCTAGCCCACCCCGAGCCACCTTATCTCCGTATCCGACGGTGCTCATCGTCACCACGGACCAGTAGAACGAGTCCCAGATCCCCCGGCGATAAGGGACGGCGAAATCGGGGTTGTGATGGCGTTCCAACCACCAGATGAGGTGCGCGGCCAGCAGAACAGCCACTGCGAACACCACAACCAGCCAGGGCAGGTCTGAACCGGCGATAGCCCGCATGAAGCTAAGAATGCGATCCCCCAGACCCTGATCCGCCTGGGTGGGCGCCATGATCGTGAGTCCGGTATCGAGAACCGGCAGCGAGAAGTCCACCGTCTCCTCACGGGTTCCGGTGATGGCCACACCCCCCAGACCCAGCTGGGCCACGCCCCTGGAGATGTCGTCCATCTGCTTGGCCACGGTGTCCACTGCGTATATCTCCAAGTCCATGCCTAGCTGCGCTGCGACCAGGCGAACAAGCGCAACCTCGAAACCGTCGTAGGAGCGGTCCTCGTAGATCACGAATGGCGGGAGAACGCGAGCGGCAACCCTGAGCACCCCCCCTCCGCTACCTGCAACCGAGCCCGCCTCGCTCAAGGCGAGGGCGTCGGGATCGGCCGAGTCGATCCAGCGCCGGACCAAGGCCTCGTTGGCCGTCACCCACTGCTCGGCGTGCCGGCGGATGTCCTCGGGATCCCCCTCGTCCTCCACCATCAGGGCGTTCTGCGCCGAGATGTCGGCTAGCGAGATCACCACCTGCTCGAGGAGCCTCCGGACCGATGGGTGAGCGTTGAGGAACGCCGAGTTGGCGACCACCCGTATGTCATTTGGCGGCCAGCCCACCTGGCACGGATCGTTGCGACATCCGGGGACGCCCGGGATGGCCGTGCGGTCCAGGAAGGCTGCCTGATCCTCGGGGAGGGATGGGAACGGCGTCTCGAGCCACAGAACATCCTCGCCGGGCACCAACTCCCCGACGGTCCAATTGGGAGTCCACGTGTAGAAGAGGACCGGCTGCCCGGCTCGGTAGCGGTCCACCGTCTCCGAAATGAGGGGCGAGTAGGCACCCTGCACATGTTCCACGGTTTCAGCCAGACCGTAAGCTTCGAGATGATGATCGATGATCCTGGCGCAGGACCATCCCACTTCGCACCCCACCAGGTCCGCCAAGCCGTCGCCGTCCGTATCGAACAGAGCCGCTACGTCGGGGTCGGCCAGGTCACCCAAATCGGTTATCCCAAAGGACTCGGCGGTCGCGATGTCCACGAAATACCCCTGCAGCGCACCGTCGTCCACCTGGGTCCCGACCGGTTCCAGCAACCCCACGTCGAGATACGGGTCATGCAGTGGAAACCAGCCGTTGGGCCACATGTCCACTTCGCCGGCGGCGACCGCCGCGTAGAACTCGGGATTCTCCATGGTGACCGGACCGTCGACCTCGAATCCCAGGCGCTGCAACAGAATCCGGTAGACCTCCGCCTGGAACCAGCCCGTGTCCCATGTCGCTCGGGCCATGCGCACCCGCGGGCGATCCGTTTCGCCCGTGTTCGCCTGACCGACAGTCCGCTCCGCACCGAGTACGACAATCAGCGCTGTCGCAAGGATCCAAGCTACGGCGAGGAAGGTTCGCTGCATTGAAATATCCCTGTAGCAGTGAGCAGAAGGTTAGCGACACTCCAAACGAGTGTGCAGGGAACGAGAAAATCACCCTTCGTGGCGGCACGGGCGCTACCCGCTCGTTATTGTTCCTAACAGGCAGGACAACCTAGGAGAGCCACTCACCGGCTCGTATTGTCGTTTGGGCGGCAGGACGTCAGTTGCCGCGGCGAGCAGATTCGGTGTTCGAAGGGTCTCCCAGGCGATTGGTCAGTCAAAGAGCGCGAGAGAGGAGGCTCCTCAATGGTAAGAAGCATCGCAAGGTTGAGTCATGGCTGATAAAGGCCAGGACCTCGACCTCACCAAGATATCCGAGGCATACGAGGATTGGGAAGAGGAGGAGGATCGCCGCCGCGACGATGCTATCCGTCACCGCGCGCAGTTCGAGGGCCTTCAAGTAGACCCTGACATCGACTTCTATCCCGAGGTAGCCGATCGGGAGCCCGGCGACAAGAACATAGTCAGGTGGGGATTCGACATACATCCCCAGGTGACTTTTTCCGCTGCGGGATTCCTCCTGATCTTCATCGCCGCCACGCTGTTCTTCCCGGATCAGGCGAGCGGGGTGTTCGGAGCAGTCCTCAACTTCATCAACGAGAAGGTGGGCTGGCTGTACATCATCTCGTTCAACATATTCATCGGAGCCGCTCTCTACTTCGCATTGGGTAGGTACGGCAAGATACGGCTGGGCGGACCAGCGGCCCTTCCGGAGTTCTCCACGGGCGCCTGGTACGCAATGTTGATCTCCGCCGGTCTCGGCATCGGGCTGATGTTCTGGGGCGTGGCTGAGCCGATCTTCCACTTGACGGCGCCGCCTCCCCTCTTCGACGTAGAACCCTTGTCGACGGGCGCGGCCAGGGCGTCCCTGGCGACCTCCTACCTCCACTGGGGGATACATGGATGGGCGCTATATGGCCTGGTAGCCCTAGCCCTGGGATTCTTCGCCTACAACCGGGGATTGCCATTGACCTTCCGGTCGGTGTTCTACCCGATTCTGGGTCCGAGGATCTACGGCGGATGGGGCAATGCGATCGACGTGCTCACCGTCGTGGCGACACTCTTCGGCCTGGCGACCTCGCTGGGGTTCGGTGCCTCACAGGCTGCCGCAGGGCTGAACAAGGTCTTCGGTGTCCCGGACAATCTGGGAGTCCAGATAATCCTCATCGCAGGTATCACAGGGCTGGCCACCATCTCGGTGGTGGCGGGACTGGACGCCGGGGTCAAGAGACTGAGCCAGCTCAACGTATGGCTGGCCGCAGCGTTCCTGATCTTCGTGCTCCTGGTTGGACCGACCCTGCTGGTGCTCTCGCTGTATGTCGAAAGCATCGGCGTCTACATCCAGATCCTTCCGGAGTTCTCGTTCTGGAACGCCGCCCTGCTCGACACCCAGTGGCAGCAGTGGTGGACGATCTTCTACTGGGGATGGTGGATCTCCTGGTCCCCCTTCGTCGGTATGTTCATCGCCCGGATCTCCAAGGGACGCTCCGTGCGGGAGATGATCATCGGTGTGATCGTGCTTCCCTGCCTCCTGTGCTTCCTTTGGTTCGCGGTGTTCGGCGGAGCGGCCATGGATCTCCAGATGCGTGGTGAGCTGGACGTGGCCACTGCGGTCAACGAGAACGTGGCGACCGCCCTGTTCGTGATGTTGGAGGCCTTCCCATTGACCTTCTTCGTCTCGCTGGTCGGCATCCTGTTGCTGATTTCGTTCTTCGTAACGTCGTCGGACTCGGGATCCCTGGTGGTGGACCACCTCACCTCGGGAGGAAAGCTCGACTCACCCAAACCGCAGCGTGTGTTCTGGGCGTTGATGGAAGGCTTGGTGGCGATCGTGTTGCTGATCGGAGGCGGCCTATCCGCCCTCCAGACGGCAGCCGTGGCTACCGGACTGCCTTTCCTTTTCGTGCTCCTGATAATGCTCTGGAGCCTGAAGAAGGCCTTCGATGAAGAGCTCGACCTCTTGGAGAGCCACTACGACGAGGCCATCTTCCAAGCCCAGCACAGCGGCTTGATCGAGCGACTGGGAAGAGGAGGTGAAAAGTGATCAAGAGATCGAGCACCCTCATCGCGGCAGCTCTCGCTGCCGTGGTGATGCTCTCGGCTTGCGGCGTCGAAGACGACGGTGGACCGGTGTCCATCGCTCGGGCCAACTGGAGTTCCGGCTACATGCAGGCATCCATCTATGCACAGTTGATCGAAGAGCTCGGGTACGAGGTCACCGATCCGGCAGCCGCCACCCTCAGTCCGTATTCGTTCTATCCGGCTTTGGCCGCTGGGCAGTACGACCTGTGGGCCAACGGTTGGTTCCCACTCCACGACATCTACCTGGACGGAGAAAACGTCACCGGCCAAGAGGTGGACCTGCCGATCGACCCGATCGGCTGGCAGGTGGCCCAAGGGGCCACCGACGGCTTGATGATCGACAAGGCCACGGCTGACAGTCTGGGAATCAACTCAATGGACGGCGTAGCCGCCAACGCAAGTGTCTTCGACACGGACAACGACGGCAAGGCAAACCTATTCGGATGCAACGTCGGATGGGGATGCGAGACTGCAATCAACGAACAGATCGCCAACGAGAGTTGGGGCTCCAGCGTGGAACAGATCTCCGGCACCTACGACGAACTGGTCGCAGGCGTCGTGGACAGGGTGAGCGCCGGTGAACCGGCACTGTTCTACGCCTGGACACCCAACTGGACGAACACCGTCCTGGTGGACGGCGGCAATGCAGTTTGGCTGCAGTCCAACGTCAATGACATTCGGGCGGTGGCCAACACCGACTTCCTGGATGCACACCCGGACATCCACCGCCTCCTCGAGGTGGTGGCGATCCCGTTGGGCGACATAGCCGCTCAAAACGCCAAGATGGCCGCAGCCGACGATTACTCCGAGGCTGATGTCGAGGCAGACGCCGAAGCCTGGATAGCCGCCAACCGTACAGTCGTCGACGGATGGCTGATAACGGCGCGCGGAGGCTGACAAGCGAAGGAACAAGGCAACATTCGATAGGCGTAACGGCCCCTCCCCCAGCGGAGGGGCCGTTCCACTTGCAGACCCTGTTCAGGCCTCTCCACCCTTGTCGACCATCCGCCGGGGGGGTAGAGAGCCAGGCACCGTCGGCGACCCCTCGTTGAGGCAGGTCTCACTTCCGGGGCGACAGCTGTAGTAGTGCTCATCCTCTGGCGTTCTCTCAGTAAGACACTCCGTGACGGACTCGAGCCGTCGGTAAGCCGCTAGCCGTGACCTCTTCGTGGTCCCCGGCTCACCCACCCGTGAAGGCCCGGTTCGAGCCTGTTTTCGTGGCTTCTCCCGCATGCAGCCGAAGGATGAACGGCGCTCTCGAGTCGGCGGGCTTATCGAATCCGCCGTCGCTCCATGTCAGGAGTCTGCCAGCGGCTACCCACCCGCTCGACAAACCCCGCGCACGAAGAATCGGGGCTGACCGTACTCCTGCTGATAGAATCCGTCCCTCTCGGTGCATATAGAAGGAGTTCTTGCATGTCGGATTTCATCAACGGTCTGTCGGTAGGCCTTGAGGACGCGGGCCAGACCATTCTCAGTTTCCTACCCAGGCTCATAGGCGCTTTGATTATCCTCGTCGTCGGCTGGCTGATCGCCCGGCTGATCCACCGTATGATGATCCGTCTCCTGAAGGTGGTAGGTCTCGAAGGGTTGCTGCAGCGGGCCGGGCTTACCGAGCGCTTGCAGGCTGCAGGATATACGGCAACCGATCTCGTGGCACGAGCCGTCTACTGGATCGCCCTGCTGGTCGTCTTCCTCCTCACCGCCGAAGCGTTGAACGTGCAGTACCTGAGTGACATACTCACCGGACTGATCGCGTACCTGCCGCTCGTGGTCGTCGCGATAGTGATCGTCATAGTTGCGTCAGCGCTGGGATCCTTCCTGGCCGAACTGTCCACTCCCTGGTCCCAGGAACGCCACATCAGGTGGCTACCGGCAACGGCGCGTTGGATGGTCATCGGCTTCGGAGCGTTCGCCGCGCTCAACACCCTGAAGATTGCCGAGGATATAGTCAACACCCTCTTCATCGCCGTGGTCGGGACGGTGGGCGCCATCCTGGTCATCGCCTTCGGCGTGGGTGGTATCTCCGCCGCCAAGGACTGGTGGTCCAAGGTACTTCCCGACACGGATTGATCAGCAGGTCACATACCGCCACCGGCTGCCGGAGCTAGCCCCGAGTATTTGTGTGGGGGTTTGTACTGGACGAGCAGGATGCGGAGTGTGGGCTTCTGGCCAGGGACGATGGCCATCTCCACAGTCCCGTCTCGGCCCGACGGGACCTCCACCCGTCAGGTGAAGCCCGGCCCGGTCGCACCGAGGCGGCTGATATGGCTTGCCACCGTGATGTGTCCGGAAACATGAACAATCAGGGCTAGAAGTGGTGGACCCCCATCAGGAGGGTGCTGACCGATGACGATTGCTCGGGCCTGCCGCCCGTCGACCCAGGAAACATGCCGGCTATTGGCAGGCCGCTGGTGGGTTGCTCACCGCCCTCCTACAACCTCCGCCAGCGGATACCCATCAGATGGGGGATGTCGCGGTGCTTGGCGAGGATCGGGTCCCTGACCGCGGCTACGGAACCAACCCCTTGCTCGCGTACCTCCTCCAAAGACCATCCGGCCGCGGCTGCTTCCGTGAACAGCATCCAGATCGGCCGGTGGATGAACCCGACGGTTCCCTCACCGGCCAGATCCCGGGTTCTTCCAGCGGTGAGGTAGTCGCCGAACCGCCAGAACAACTCGCCGTCCGTCGTGTCGAGTACGGGCCCCGAGGCGGGCGCCGTGTAGACAGGGTGGTTGATCACCACCGTCAGCGAACCACCCCGACAGGTCACCCGGGCGGCCTCGCGGAAGAACCGGGACGAGTTCTCGAAGTGCTCGAGGGCAAGGACCACATACGCACCATCCACCGCTGCGTCCCTGACACATGCCATCCCTGGTAGGTGGTTCAGCACCACCGGGTGCCGTCGGGATGCGATGCGGGCCAACTCCAGGTTTACGTCCACCCCGATAACCATCGCTCCCCGGGCGACCACCAGATCCTGCACGCGACCGTCGCCGCATCCGAGATCCAGCAGCACATGGCCGCCCACCCGGGGAAGCATCCCGAGAAAGAGCGGGACCACCTCGTCCTGGTAGGCAGGATCGGCGGACTCCTCGAGCCACCACTCGGTCAGTTCGTTCCAGTCGTCCACGTCGATCACCGTGCGGGCGCCGTGCAGCCCAGGCTACAGCCGGCCTATCCGCTCAACGCCCACCCGTCCAGTCCTCCACCATGCGGTACTGGGCCCAGGTCTGGGGAGTCGGGTAGCCGCCGCCCTTGCGATCGCCCTGCCGTCGCAGGGTGCGGAGCAAGTCGATCACTCCTGCTGCGCCGGCGTAACCATGCCTGCGTAGCCAGGATCCCACCACGGTCCCGGTCCGGCCGCTCCCTCCCCAGCAGTGCACGTAGACGTTGCATCCGTGGTCGAGATGGCGGTCGATCACGTCCAGGGTGCTGATCATCTCGTCTTCGGTGGTCACCCCGTTGTCAGGGATCTGGCGGCGCACGATCACCGCGTGGCGGTCGGTTGCCGGAATGTCGTAACGGTTCATGTGGGCGTCGGTTCCGCCTGGATAGTCCTGGGTCAGGTTCACGAACACGTTGATGCCGGCATCGAGCAGTTGAGTGAGCTTGCTGTCCGGTCCTGCCGGGTTGGGATATGCACCCGCGGCAAAGCGTCCGGGAACCACCCAGTAGGACCGATCGGTAGGCCCCACGTCCGCGCCATGTGCGAGTTCCAGGCCGGTAAACATCGTGTCAAGCCTCCCTTGCGACGGGAACACCCTGCCAGGCTACTAAGCAGCGTGCCGGCATCCGTCACAGGCGCGAGGTCGGGCGAGGAGGGTGCTGACCAATGACGATTGCTCGCTCCTGCCGCCCGCCGACCCCGGAATCATGCCGGCGATTGGCAGGCCGCTGGTGGATTGCTCAGCACCCTCCTAAAGGATGTCGCGGAGGAACTTGCCGGTGTAGGAGTCCGGGACCTGCGCCACCGCCTCGGGCGTTCCAAGAGCCACTATCCGTCCTCCCTCGTCTCCTCCCTCGGGACCCATGTCGATGATCCAGTCGGCGGAACGCACCACGTCCAGGTTGTGCTCTATGACCACGACGGTGTTGCCGCCGTCCACCAGCCGGTGAAGAACTTCCAGCAGCTTGCGGGTGTCCTCGAAGTGCAATCCGGTGGTGGGCTCGTCGAGGATGTAGAGGGTGTTGCCGGTCGCCCGCTTGCCGAGTTCGGAGGCCAGTTTCACCCGTTGCGCCTCGCCGCCCGAAAGGGTGGGGGCCGGCTGGCCGAGGCGGATGTAGCCCAGGCCCACGTCGTAGATCGTCTGCAGGATGCGGGCGATGGGTGGCTGCGCCTCGAAGAAGGACAGTGCCTCCTGCACCGGCATTTCCAGGATGTCGGCTATCGACCGGCCCTTCCACCGGATCTCGAGGGTGTCCCGGTTGTAGCGGCGCCCCTCGCAGACCTCGCAGGGAACGTAGACATCGGGAAGGAAGTGCATCTCGATCCTGATCGTTCCGTCACCTCGGCAGGCCTCGCAGCGGCCACCCCGAACGTTGAATGAGAACCGACCCGGCTTGTACCCGCGAGCCCTGGACTCCGGGGTCGCGGAGAACAGAGCCCTGATACGGTCGAAAACCTTCGTGTAGGTGGCGGCGTTCGACCGGGGGGTCCGACCGATGGGCGACTGGTCGATGTTGATGACCTTGTCCAGTTGCTCGACCCCCTCGATGCGCCGGTGCCGGCCCGCTACGGCCCTTGACCGGTAGAGCCGGTGGTGGAGAGCTTTCGACAGGATCTCCTGCACGAGAGTCGACTTGCCGCTACCGGACACGCCGGTCACCGAGATGAGCTTGCCGAGGGGGAACTCGACATCGAGGTGGCGCAGGTTGTTCTCGGCTGCGCCGACCACGGTGAGCGTCCGTCCGTCGCCGGGCCTCCGCCGTTCGGGCGTCGGTATCCGTCGCCGGCCCGCCAGGTAGTCGCCGGTCAGGGAGGAGGGCTCGGCAAGCATCTGAGCTATCCCACCCTCAGCCACCACGTGTCCCCCGTGTTCCCCGGCACCGGGCCCGAGATCGACTACGTAATCGGCCGTCCGGATGGTCTCCTCGTCGTGCTCGACCACGATGAGGGTGTTCCCGAGGTCCCGGAGACGGAGGAGGGTCTCGAGGAGGCGGCGGTTGTCACGCTGATGAAGGCCTATGGACGGCTCGTCCAGTACGTAGAGCACCCCCACTAGGCCCGACCCGATCTGGGTGGCCAACCGGATCCTCTGGGCCTCTCCCCCCGAGAGGGTGGCGGCGCCTCTGTAGAGAGTCAGATACTCGAGCCCGACATCCAGCAGGAACTGGAGACGGGCACGGATCTCCTTGAGTATGGGAGCGGCGATCGTCGCATCGCGCTTCCCCAGTACGAGACCCTCGAGGGCGGACAGGGTCCGTGCGATGGAACGCCGGCACAACTCGAATACGTTCAGGCCTCCGACGGTGACCGCCAGGGAGACCGGGTTGAGGCGTGCGCCACCGCAGGTCGGGCAGGGAACCTCCCGCATGTACTCCTCGTAGTGGGCCCGGGCCGACTCCGACTCGGTCTGCTCGTGGCGGCGCCGCAGCACCGGGATCACCCCTTCGTAGGTCGCCTTGTAACGCCGCCGCCTCCCGAAGCGGTTGGTGAACGACACCTGCACAGGCATGTCCCCGGTGCCGTACAGGACCGCTTCCTGATGCTCGTCCGACAGCAGGTGGAACGGCGCCTCCACATCGAATCCGAGTTCACCGGCCAGCCCTTTGAGCAGGTGGTGGAAGTATCGGTTCCGGTTGCTCGCCCACGGAGCGACTGCCCCTTCGGCGACCGAGAGTTCGTCGTCGGGGATCACCAGCATGGGATCGACCTCGAACTTGGTCCCGATCCCCGAGCACGCCTCGCAGGCGCCGTAGGGGCTGTTGAACGAGAACGACCGGGGCTCCAACTCCTCGAACGAAACCCCGCAGGTGTTACACGCCAGGTGCTGGCTGAACGTCAGCTCAGACCCGTCGATTATGTCCACCACAGCTATCCCCCCGGTGAGGCCCAAGGCAGTCTCCAAGGAGTCGGTGATCCGGCGGACCCCGCCCCGGCCGGCCACCAGGCGGTCCACGACCACTTCGATCGTATGGGTGTAGTAGCGGTCCAGCCGGATCCGCTCCCCCAGGTACATGACCTCGCCGTCGACCCGCGCCCGGCTGAAACCCTGACGGGACAGATCCTTGAACAGTTCCTCGTATTCTCCCTTGCGGCCCCGGACGATCGGCGCCAGCACCTGGTAGCGGGTGCCTTCCGGGAGCTGCGCTATCTGGTCGACGATCTGCTGGGGGGTCTGGCGGGTCACCTCCCGGCCACACTCGGGACAGTGGGGCCGGCCGATCCGGGCGTACAGGAGGCGTAAGTAGTCGTGGATCTCGGTGATGGTCCCCACAGTCGAGCGGGGGTTGCGGCTGGCGGTCTTCTGGTCGATGGAGATGGCCGGTGACAGTCCCTCGATGAAGTCGACGTCCGGTTTGTCCATCTGCCCGAGAAACTGCCGGGCGTAGGCGGACAGGCTCTCCACATACCTGCGCTGGCCCTCCGCGTAGATGGTGTCGAACGCCAGGCTGGACTTGCCCGAGCCGGACAGGCCCGTAAACACGATCAACTGGTCGCGTGGAAGCTCGATCGACACGTTTTGCAGGTTGTGCTCGCGCGCTCCGCGAACAACCAGCTTGTCCTTCGTCATGATGCCCGTGTTTGTCGCGAGGGGGAAAGCGGGAGGAAGTACCAGCGATCATGGTAGTTGCCAGTTGCCCGCGGCCGACCCCCGCCACGCCGTTCTGGCCACCACGTGTCGTCGTACGGCTGCGCAGGGACGGTGGCCATCCACCCGCGGACCTGTAGGATCGCCGACGCATGGGTGTGCGGGCCGAATTCGTGGTATTCGATCTGGAGACGAACGCCGACCGGGCCGACCCCGCCGAGCACGAGATCATCCAGATCGGCGCCGTGGCCGGAGCCGGGCCGGACGAAACCGGCAGGTTCGAGAGTCTGGCCCGACCCGAGCGGAAGCTGCCCGCCCGGATAACGGAGTTGACCGGACTGCAATACGGCGACCTGGCAGGTGCGCCTCCTATCGACCGCGTATTGGGCGGCTTCCTCGACTGGGTCGGTGACCGGCCCCTGATCGCGCACAACGGATTCGGATACGACTTCCCGGTGCTCGAGGCCGCCGCGGCCCGAGCCGGTCTGAACCCGCCGCGAGGTCCACGTCTCGACACGCTGGAGTTGGCCCACATCGTCTTCCCCCGGGCAGGGTCGGTGATCCCGGGAGTGGACGGGAGGCTTCCCCCACCCGGTCGGAGGCTCGACGAGTTGGCCGAGAAGTTCGGGCTGGCCGGCCGGGATCGCCACGACGCCCTGGTCGACTCCCTGATGGCCCGGTCGATCATGCTGAAGCTCCTCGAGGAGTTGGACCGGGATTCTCCCGCTCGGCGGCTGCAGCGATGGGTGCTCGGCGTCACCGGCCATCCGTGGGCACGCTTCGCCAAGCCCGAGACCGGACCGGTGCCGCTCCACGAGGTGGTGCCCTGCGTACCGGTACCCGACCGGCCGGCCGCGACGGGGCGCTTCCACATCGGCAGGGTGGTGAGCTCCTTCCGATCGGGCGGAAGGCTGATGACGGGGGGAAGGGAGCCCCGCGAGCAGCAGGTCCGGATGGCCCGCCTGGTCTGCGATGCCTTCGCAGGCCCGGGTCGACGGCGCATGATGATCGAGGCCCCTACGGGCACCGGAAAGACCCTCGCGTACCTGGTACCGGCGATCGAGGTGGCGCGGGCTTCGGGATGCCCGTCCCTGATAACCCCTCATTCACGGGTCCTCCAGGACCAGATCCTGGCAACGCTGCACGAGCTCCGAGCCGAGATCGGACCCTTCTCGACCGCGGTGCTCAAAGGACGGCAGAACTACATCAGCCTCAAGGCGCTGGATGCGGAACTCGCCGGTCTGGAGGGAGAATCGGCCGGAAGCCCGACCCCTGATCCCATGGCGATGGCACTGGCCATCCTCTGCGGATGGGTGGCCGAGACGCCCAGCGGGGACTGGGCCGACCTCCGGACGGCAGCGATCGCGTCGAGGCTGACCCAGCTCAGGTTCCTTCGATGGAAGCTGCGGGTGGATAGACGGCCGGGACCGGTGTGGGATTCCCTCGATGGGCTCGACTTCTACCGTCGAGCCCTGCAAGCGCTCAAGACCGCCGATGTCGCGGTGCTGAACCACGCTCTGCTGGCCACGGGTCCGGACCTTCCCGACGGGTTCAACCTGGTGATCGATGAAGCACACGACCTGGAGGATTCGGTCACCTCGGCAGCCACCCTCGCGGTGGGCGTGGAGCATCTCGAGAGACTCTGCGACGCCCTCTGGGACAGTGTGTCGAGGAGGGGACTGGCTGCCCGGTTGGCGGCCGCCACAGGGGTCGGTCTGAGGGACCCGAAGATCGACGCGATACGCCAGGCCGTGACCCGGGCTCGGGCGTCGATCGAGCAGTTCGCGAGTCCGCTGATCGAGTACGTGCGGGATCGGACCGGCGTCACCCGCGAGGAGGCGACCCGCTACGGCGCGTCGTACCGTATCCGCCGCGGGGTCGATACGGACCATCCCGCTTACCAGGCGGTCCGGCAGACCGGCCGAGCCATGCGCGGCGCCCTTCGCCACTTGGCAACCACCCTCGAGGAGATCACCGTGCCGGAGGACCTGGTGGGGCGCTACCGGCGGGATGCGCTGGAGGACGAGTTGGCCCGCCTGGGTCTCGAGGCCCGGCAGGCCGCGGAACTCGTCGACTCGGTGCTGCGAGCCTCGGATCAGTTGCGCCTGTTCGGCAACGACTCGGACGACCTGGATCTGATCCAATGGATCAACATCGCCGAGGTCTCCTTCGCCGTCGCAAACAGGGAGCGATTCGACACGCAGGATGGGTCGGGGCAGGGAGGCGCGAGGGAGCGCCAGGGAGCATGGCGGTGGTCACTTCTCCGGGCTCCACTGTCCGTGGCGGGCTTGCTGGCCGATCTCTGGGACAGCTGCCGGTCGGTCGTGCTGACCTCGGCAACTCTCCGGGCCGGTGACGACTTCGGCTACCTGGTCGGTCGGCTCGGACTCGGGGCGGTCGAGTCGAGAGTGATCGGCTCACCCTTCGAGAACCTGTCCGAGCAGCACCTGCTCCTGTTGACCGACTACCTCCCGGCACCCCGAGGACGGTTGATGGACCGGTTCACGGAGACCGAAGCGACAGAGATACCCAGGCTATGCGTAGCGAGCGACGGCGGGGCACTGGCCCTGATGACGGCCCGGGCGCGGCTCGACTTCGTTCGGGATCACGCGCGCCCCCACCTGGCCACCGCCGGAATCGAGCTTCTCGCCCAGGGCGAGGCCGCCGCACCCGTCCTCGCCGAACGTATGCGGGCAGACCGTTCGACCTGCCTCCTCGGGCTACGGCAGTTCTGGGAAGGGATCGACATACCCGGCGAAGCTCTGCGACTGCTCCTGATCGAGAAGATCCCGTTCGACTCCATCGCCGACCCGGTGGTCAGCGCCCGCACCGAGTTGCTGGAGTTGCAGCAACGCGATCCGTTCGCGGAATACACGGTACCGAGGGCCGCCATTGCCTTCGCCCAAGGGGTGGGGCGCCTGATCCGCACGGCCGGCGATGTGGGCGTGACCGCGGTGCTCGACAACCGTCTCCGCCGGCCGGTCCCCTACCGCGACGTGCTGCTCCGGAGCCTGTCCGGACCGCCCACGCGGATGAACGTCAACACCCCTGCGCAGGCCTACCAGGCCATCACATCACATCTCGGTCTCGACTTCGACCAGGAGCGACAGGACCGCATCGACCGCATTCCGGGTGTCGAGACGCTCTCCCAAGCGGCACTCGGAAGCTACGCCGAAGGTTCGCCGGGCGATGGAACCATAGGTGCTCGGCTCGAAAGAGCCCGCCGGTGGCTCCGGTTCGACGAGTGGCGGCCCGGCCAGCACCAGATCATGACCAGGTTCATGCGGGGCGAGGACGTGGTGGCGGTGTTGCCGACCGGGTCGGGGAAATCGGTGACCTACCAGATCCCGGCTCTCGTCTCCCCCGGTGTCACCCTGGTTGTCTCCCCGCTCATCGCTCTGATGAGGGACCAGGTCGACAACCTGCGGGCTCGCGGGGTCACCGAAGCGGCCGCCATCTACGCCGGTGTCGGCCAGGCAGAGCAGGAAGCGATCCTCAGAGCCGCGGCCGCAGGCCACGTCAAGCTTCTGTACGTAAGCCCGGAACGGTTGTGGTCACCCGTGTTCCGGTCCTGGCTGGCGGAGGTGGACCTCGCTCGGGTAGCGGTGGACGAAGCCCACTGCATCTCGATGTGGGGCCATTCTTTCCGTCCCGAGTATTCGATCATTCCCCGTGCCATCGCCGAGGTGACCGGCAAGCGCCTACCCGTGCTGGCCGTTACGGCCACCGCCACCCGGGAGGTTCTCGACGACATCGTCGGCCTGCTCGGCCTGGAGTTGCCCTCGGCGCCGCTGATCGGCTCGGTCAACCGGCCTGAGATCCGCTACTACGTGGAACGATGCTCCGACCGCAGGGACCGCGACCTGCAGGTCGCCCGGGTGGTCGAATCGTTCCGCCGCCGGAGCGCCATCGTCTACGCGCCGACTCGCCGGGACCCCACCCGCCTCTCCGCCCTGCTCCGCCTCTTCGGCCACCGGGTGCGGCCCTACAACGGGGCCATGGAATACCCCGAGCGGCAGCACACGGAGGACGCCTTCAGGCACGGTGAGATCGATGTCGTGGTGGCCACCAAGGCGTTCGGTCTCGGCATCGACAAGCCGGACATCGCCCTTATCGTTCATCTCGAGATGCCGGCCTCCATCGAGGAGTACGTGCAGGAAACCGGCCGGGTAGCCAGGGGGGCATGGGATGGAACGGGCCCGGAAACCGGGACCGCCGTCCTGCTCGTGACGCCGAGGGACTGCCGCATCCACGACTTCTTCGTCAAGTGCTCGGTCCCGGACCTCGATGTCATCTACGAGGTCTGGGACGGGCTCCGGCCAGGATTCAACTACGTCCAGCCGTCCGCCCGAACCGACCGGGCCAACTCGGAGGACGGGGAGCGGGACGACATCCGAGCCCTGGCCCTGCACTATCTGGACCATGTGGGCTCACTGGTCAGGCACAAGGACTTCGTATTGAGAGGACGCGTCTCCATCACCGAGGAGACCGAGCATCACATGGAAGGGTTCCGGACCCGCAATGGGTCCGAGGCCGAACGGGCCGCCGCCCTCGTGGACCTGGCCGGGGAGACCGGCGGCGAGTACCGCTCGCTCGAATGGGGGCGCCGCCTCCGCATGCGGCCCGACGAGATGGAGACACTGCTTTTCGCGCTGCAGAAGGAGGACATCTGCGGCTTCACCACCTGGAGGTACGGATGGACGTTCGAGCGTGAGGCAGGTGTCGAGCCGGACCGGACCCGCCTCCGGGACCTGATCCGGCACCGCCGGGAAACGGTGGAGGAACGGGCCGAACGGGCGCGTTGGCTCGCCCGCGGCTCCCACTCGTGCCGCCGGCGCGAGATACTCCGCTACCTGGGTGAGTCCGACCCCGGCTTCGAGACATGCGGTGGATGCGACGCCTGCACACCCGGCCTGGCCCGGCCCTGGCAGGAGATGCCGATCCGGGCCGAGCAGGTTCGTAAGGCCCTCGAGGAAACCGCCACCCTCACCATCCTGATGCTGGTCGACGACGTCGAGGGCGGGAACTGGTCACGGCGCAACCTCGTGCGGACGCTACGGGGAGACGGTGGAGGAGCCTTCCCCCT
This sequence comes from bacterium, assembly GCA_026710435.1. Lineage (GTDB taxonomy): Bacteria > Actinomycetota > Acidimicrobiia > Spongiisociales > Spongiisociaceae > JAPPFW01. The sequence continues at coordinate 63,244 of JAPOQZ010000188.1, forward strand.
GCATCGACAGTTGGTCCTACACGGATGTTTCGGGCGGCTGGAGATGCTCGAGGCGGCCCAGGTAGAGGATCGGATCGACGGATTGATCCACGACGGCTACATGGCAGAGGCCCGGCTCCGAGGAGACGTCTACCCGACCCTGCGCCTCACGGAGGACGGCCGAGACCTGCTCAGAGGCCGCTACGGAAGGTAGTCACACCACTTGTAGTATCGGCGGGCATGGCGTTCCTCACCCCTGAGAACATCCCGAGCAGTTCCCTTGTGCCCGGCCGGATCCGGCAGGTGGCAAGGGCCTTGCGGGACTTCACGCCCGACGCCACGACGGTATGGCTGAAGGAGAAGGAAGGAGGCGGCCCCTATCTCGAGTTGCTCGACCCCGGTGCCGGGATCCTCCTGATCGAAGCCCCCCTCATCAAGAAGGCGCGGAGGAAACGCCGGCCCAGATGGCGCGCCTTCAGCGAGCAGGACATCGTCCGGATCCGGGATGACATCGCGGAGCGGGGCGAGGATCTCCGCAAGCGGATCGACCGGGCACTGATGGGGTCGCTACCGGTCGAGTGCATACTGGCAGCCCCGGAACACGACGAGGTGCCTGTCGCCTCCCTCGACCCTCGACAGCGCGATCTACCCATCCTCACGCAGTCGGACCTCAGCGAGGCCGGGCTGCAACCCGCTATCCGTCGCATCCTCGGCAGAACCGTCGGGTCGAACCTCAGCGTCCAGGAGGAGGACCGGGCGAGGGCGGTGATCAACCCTGGGATCATCATCGATCTGGAGATCACCGCCTCGGGAGAAGAAAGCTACGAGACGCTGCCCCTGTTCCAGGACCCGGAGATCCATCCGGATGACGTCCTCCGGGTGATGGACCGGGAGCAGGAACGGGTGGCCGAGCACCTGGGCTGGGGTTACCGCGTGCTGCGGGGCGTGGCCGGCAGCGGCAAGACCCTGGTCCTCACCCACCGTGCTCGCCATCTCCAGCGGCTCTTCCCGAATTGGCGAATCCTGCTGCTGTGCTACAACCGCCTGCTGGCCAACGCGCTACGGTCGACGGTTGACACCGGCGACCGCGTGGAGGTGAACAACGTGGATCGCCTGGCTTATCGCTTGGCCGGCAAGCAGGCCGGAAGTGGAACTCCCGACTTCGAAGACATGCGGAAGCGGGCAGTTGCAAGAGCCGACCGCCTCCGGGACTCGCAGCGCTACGACGTGGTGCTGGTGGACGAGGCGCAGGACTTCGACGGCGCCGGTTTGGACCTCGCGTATGCGATGCTCAAGCCCGGCCGCCGGGACCTCGGAGCGGCCGGCAACAGTCTCCGGTCCTATAACGCAGGACACTTCGTGATGGCACTCGACAGCGCGCAGAACGTGTACCGCCGGAGCATGACCTGGAACCCTCCCGGGGTCAACGGCCGGGGCCGGACCACCGTGTTCCGGCGCAACTACCGCAACACCAGGGAGATACTCGGGTTCGCATGGACATTCCTGGAAGGCGCCGCCGGCTGGGCACCGGGAACCGCGGGCACCGATGACCCGAAGGGCAGGATCCTCCCCGAGGCAGCACCGCGGAGCGGCGAGATGCCCCGTGTGCTCGATTGCAGGTACCTGCGCGGCGAGGCCGAGGCAATCGCCACCGAAGTGAGGAGCCTCGTCTCCCGTGGTGTGGCAGTCGGGAACATCGCGGTCATGTACGGTCACAAGGACCTGGAAGCCGAGCTTCGCAAGGCCTTCAACCGCCGCCGCCTCCCCTACTTCCATGTGCAGGAGAAGGACAGGAGGGGATACGGGTACAACCGTGACAGGGCTATGAGCGTGAACGACAAGGTCCGGGTGTCGACGCTGCATGGCCTCAAGGGCCTCGAGTTCAGCCGGGTCCTGATCGGTGGCGTGAACCACGCCTACGTACACGACGTCCCCGAAGAGGAACAGCAAGCTGCGGTGAAGCAATTGCTCTATGTGGCGATGACCCGGGCCATGGACGAGTTGGTGGTCACCGTCTCCGGCGACGGCGCGATGGGCAAGGCCCTGCGAGCTGCCTTAGCCGGCCGATGAAGCTTCGGGTTCCGATCAACGGATCGCCGTCAACCGATGTCCGGTCACCCGGCAGTTCGAGCACGAGTGACCGCTTCCGGAAACCGGCAAGCCGAGACTACGGAGCAGCAGGCTCGAAAATAGTGAACGTGCCCTTCTGGTCGTCGTTGACCACTGCGAACCGGCCGACCGAGATGTCGGTCACGGGCACGCAGACATCGCCGCCCAGGGAGGTCACCCGGGCGGCCGTGGCATCGGCGTCCTCCACCTGGATGTAGACCATCCAGTGGGGTGGTATCTCTCCCCACTGCTCGTCCATCTCGAGCACGCCGCATGCTGCGAAGCCGTCGACGGAGGCCAGGTGGTAGTCCCCTCCTTGGGGGATCGGCATGCTGCCCCACTCCCAACCGAACAGGGCGGTGTAGAAGGCCTTGGTGGCCTCCAAGTCCCTCGTGTAGAACTCGTTCCAGGCCAGGGCGCCCGGGCTACGGATGATCTCGGCTCCACCGAACTCGAGAGCCTGCCAGAGGAACACCGATGCGCCGGTCGGGTCCTGCATGAGCGCCACACGGCCGTTTCCCACATCCTGCGGTCCCATCACGAAGGTCGCACCCAGAGATCGCGCCGTATCCGCGGTGCTATCCAGGTCGTCGGTGGCGATGTACGAGAACCAGTGCGGCGGGACACCTTCCGGCAGCATCCCCGGCATCGCCGGTCCCATAGCCCCGACCGTCTTCCCGTCCAGGTTGAACATGGTGTAGAGCATCCCCATATCTCCCATCGGGACATCGGTCCATTCCCATCCGAAGAGGGCTCCGTAGAAGGCCTTGCCGCGATCCTGGTCGGGAAGGTAGATGTCGATCCAGCAGAAAGTGCCATGGGGATGCTTCACGTTCGCTCCTTGCCTATCGAAGATCAGCGGCCGCCGGAGAACCGGTCAGGGCCGGAATGCTAGGGGGGAATCGGAGACACATGTAATCGGCGCGAGGGCAACCGGCCTACACGTCCCCCTTCGCCTCGGCGTCCCGAAGCGGTGAGGATCGACTGTCGTCTCGCGTATCGAGCCTTCGAATGAGTGCGTCCGCTGTCCGGACCGAAGGCGATGGGCGGGAGGAGGACCCTCGCTCGGATGGCAGCGGAATCAGGGTGAGACGGGCCCGGCGGTCTGTTTGCGCGGGATGCGGGTGACGGCGCTGAGAATCATCTGTCCTTGCCGGTCCGGGTACCGGGTCAGCCGAGTGCTCTCCTCACCAGGGCTGCGGCTTCCATGTCGGCAACCCGCACGACTATCGAGTCGATCCCGGTAGCCACCAGGCGGTCGAAGCCGGCCACCACCTGGGACAGCGACCCGACTTGCAGGTAGGGCGATTCCCGAACCTGCCCGGGAGTGACACCGCTGGCCTTGGCCACAAAGTCGATCAAGTCCTGCGGTCGGTCGGCCACCGCCACGCGGAACAGCAGTATGTCGACGAGCGGGTCCCGCGGGCTCTCCTTTCGGGCCGTGTGCACCTTGAGGGCCACCTCCTCGAAAGTGGCAGACGCCGACGTACGCGCCATGTCGGCCCGCCGTCCGCTGGTCAGGGGAATCCCGATCGAGACCACGTCGGCGACCTCGGCCGCGACCTGCAGTAGCTTCGGGCCACCGCCCCCTACGATGATCGGCGGGTGCGGATCCTGGATCGGGCGGGTCATCGGCTTGAACCGGGCCCGGTACCACGTGCCCTCGTGGTCGACCGTCTCGTCCGTCCAGCACGCCCGGATCAGGTCCACCGCCTCCCGCAACCTGGAGATGCGCCGGGAAGGACGATCCATATCGAGTCCCACCGCGTGGTAGTCGGCAGGCCACCACCCGGCTCCCACACCTAGTTCCACCCGTCCGTCGGAGAGAACGTCGAGTGCCGCGAAATCCCTGGCCACCGTCGCCGGATGCCGCAGATCGTTCGCCAGCATGTATGCACCCACCCGCATGGAGGTGGCTGCCGCCACCGCTGCGATAGCCGGCAGGGGCGAGAGGACCTCGTTGAAGTGGTCGGGAAGGTAGAAGGTATCGAAGCCAAGGGCTTCCGCCCGCCGGGCCACGTCAACGACCGATCCCTCGACGATAGGTGGCGCCATGAGGACCCCCAGCCTGGGAATCCCCCTCCGGGAAACCGGACTCACGGACGCTCCGGGGCGCTGACCGGGGCCGGTACCGCACCCGCTCCCATGGTCCTCGGCGCGGCGAGCGTCCCGGCTAGGAGACGGACCGAAACGTGCTCCTCAGGAAGTCCCGCCGCAGGAGGGGTGGCCGGGATGGCTCCGACCTGCAATCCGCCGAGCCCCAACGCCGGGGTAGCCAAGCTCGCCCGGCCGAGAAAGTACTTCTCGCGCTCCGAGCCCCGGCCTCGCTGCGTCATCCGGTCGAACTGTTCCAACAAGACCGACGGTACCACGATGGCTTGAGGGGATACGACGGTCCGGCCGACGTTGGCGACCCCTTGAGCCGCCTCCCGTGAGCAGGGACAGGGTTCTGACCGAGGCGGTAACGGAGTGTGTCCCATTCGGTGACCCAGCCGCGACCAGATTCTTGGCCATTCGGTGGACAGCGGTCTTCGGCAGTCCCGCCGAGCGGTAGGCGCTTGCAGACGACTCCGGGATCCGATCGACCCGGTCCCCGACGGAGGCCGCCAATCGGTCTGCGAGGCTGCCGTGCATGTGCTCCCGAGTCCGCTCGCTCGAGACCGCCATAACGGCGTCGGGTCGTTGTTGCAGCAGGGACAGGGTCGGAGGCCTGATCGGAAGCCCGCGGATCCCTGCGAGTTGCTAGCCCCGACTCTTCATGTTCCAGACACACTCATGGCAACATGCCACATCAACTACATGATCGCGACCGGGCGGGCTTCACGCGACGGGTGAAGGTCTCGCAGGGGCCGAGACGGGACTGCCGAAAAAAAAGGGCCGTTATCCCTGGTCAGAAGCTTATTCCCTACACCACGTTCGCCCAGTTTCAAACCTCCGAACTAGAATCGGGGCTCCGGCGTGGGCCGGACCTCGACCTCGGTCGGGTCTTACAACTTGACGGCCTCGCTGAGTTCCCGCATCTCCCTCCTCAACTCGGCTACCTCGTCCCGGAGGCGGGCGGCGTACTCGAACCGGAGTTCCTTGGCGGCCTCTCGCATCTCGTCCTCGAGGCTCTGGATCAGCCTGCCGAGGTCCTCCCCGGCCAGCTCTACCGGGGCCCGGATCTCCGTGTCCGGACCCCGTCTCGGGCGACGCGAGGCCGTTCCGGAGCTGACCAACTCGAGTATGTCGGAAACCTTCTTGCGGATCGTCTGGGGATCGATCCCATGCTCCTCGTTGTAGCGGACCTGCAACCCCCTACGGCGGTTCGTCTCCCCGATGGCCGCCCCCATGGAGTCGGTCACCTCGTCCGCGTACATGATCACGCGCCCGGAGACGTTCCGGGCCGCCCGTCCGATGATCTGTATGAGGCTGGTCTCGGAGCGCAGGAAACCCTCCTTGTCGGCATCGAGGATGGCCACCAACGACACCTCGGGCAAGTCCAGGCCCTCCCGGAGCAGGTTGATCCCGACCAGCACGTCGTACTCCCCCAACCGGAGGTCTCGCAGCAACTGGATCCGCTCCAAGGTGTCGATCTCGGAATGCAGGTAGCGAGCCCGGATCCCCATCTCAAGCAGGTAGTCCGTCAGGTCCTCCGACATCTTCTTGGTGAGGGTCGTCACCAAGACCCGCTCATCCACCACATTCTGGGCGCGGATCTCCTCCATCAGATCATCGATCTGCCCCTTGGCAGGACGCACCACCACCTCCGGGTCCACCAAGCCGGTGGGCCGGACTATCTGCTCGACGATGTTGTCGGAGTGTCGCCGCTCGAAGGGACTGGGCGTGGCCGACATGAATATCACCTGGCCGGTCTTGTCCATCCACTCGTCGAAGCGCAGCGGACGGTTGTCCATGGCGGAAGGGAGCCGGAAACCGTGGTCCACCAGAACGTCCTTGCGGCTCCGGTCGCCCTCGTACTGTCCGTGCAGCTGCGGGATGGCCACATGGCTCTCGTCGATGATGGTGAGGAAGTCGTCAGGGAAGTAGTCGAGCAGCGTGTAGGGGGCTTCGCCGGGCTCCCGGCCGTCGATATGGCGGCTGTAGTTCTCGATGCCCGAGCAGAAGCCCACTTCCCGCATCATCTCCAGGTCGTAGGTGGTCCGCATCCGCAAGCGCTGTGCTTCCAGAAGCTTGCCCTGGCGCTCCAGATGGGACAGCCGCTCCGCCAGTTCGATCTGGATGGCCGCCATCGCCCGCTCCATGCGCTCGGTGGTGACCGCGTAGTGGGTGGCCGGATAGACCCACAACTCTTTGAGTTCCTCGATGATCTCCCCGGTCAGCGGGTTCATGCGCACGATTCGCTCCACCTCGTCCCCGAAGTACTCCACCCTGGCCAAGGTCTCCTCGTACGCGGGGAAGACCTCGAGGGTGTCGCCCCGCACCCGGAACCTCCCCCGGATGAGGTTGACCTCGTTCCGCTCGTACTGGATGTCCACCAGCCGGCGGATGGCCTCGTGGAGCGGGTATTCGACTCCGCTGATCAGCCGGAGAACCTGGCCCGCGTACTCTTCGGGACTGCCCAGGCCGTAGATGCACGAGACGCTGGCCACGATCACCACGTCGTCCCGGAACAGCAGGGAGGACGTGGCGGCATGGCGCAGCCGGTCGATCTCATCGTTGATGGTCGCGTCCTTCTCTATATACGTGTCGGTTTGCGGTATGTACGCCTCCGGCTGGTAATAGTCGTAGTAGGACACGAAGTACTCGACCCGGTTCTCGGGGAAGAACTGGCGGAACTCCGAGGCCAGCTGGGCGGCCAGGGCCTTGTTGGGGGCTATCACGAGCGACGGACGCTGCGAGCGCTCTATCGTCCAGGCGATCGTGGCCGACTTGCCCGAACCTGTGATGCCGAGCAGGGTCTGGAATCGGTCGCCCCGCTCGACTCCCTCCACCAGGGCGGAGATCGCACCGGGCTGGTCCCCGGCCGGCCGGAACTCGGAGTGGACACGGAACTCGGCCATCGAACGAAGTCTAGGAGGGTGCTGGAGAAGTATCGAGGAGGGTGGTGAGCAATCCACCAGCGGCCTGCCAACCGCCGGCATGATCCTGGGTTGGCGGGCGGCAGGCCGGAGCAATCGTCATTGTTCAGCACCCTCCTGGCGGCGTTCGCTGCCTGCCAACCGCTTCACGAGGGAGTCGACCTGCACCTCCAGCATGTCGGGCGTACCGCTGTTGTCCAGCACGACATCAGCCACGGTGATCCATTCTTCCCGCGTCGGTTGGGCGGCCATCCTGGTTTCGATGTCATGCCCGGACATGCCGCGGCCGCGCAAGCGCCCGATCCGCACCGCTGCGGGAGCGTCCACCGTGACCCTCTTCCATCCCGGACCGGTCAGGTCGGCCAGTACCGGAATCTCGACTGCAGCCGGTCGCCCCTCCTGGTCGCTTGCCCACCTCCGGATCCGGTGGCGGATCACGGGATGGGTGATCGCCTCCAGTTCCCGTAGCTGCGCCGAGTCCTCGAAAACGATCCGGGCCAGCCGAGCACGATGTATCGACCCCTCCACGAGGGTCTCAGGCCAGCGCAGCGCAACGAGGCCGACGACAGTGGGATCCTCGGCGAGCACGGCATGCCCGACCCGGTCGGCTTCCAGTACTTCGAATCCCCGTTGGGCGAGATGGAGGCAGACAGCCGACTTGCCCGTGCCGATTCCCCCACCGATGATCAGGCGGGCAGGCATCCCAAGCACTCCAGCCGGCCAAGCGCTCGGATCGACACCTTCTCCGCGCGGGGCGGATGCATCCGGTCAGCGTCTGCCGATGCCCCGTTCTTTGAGTTCCTGGAGTATTGCCTCGAGCGAAGCATCCACATCGAAGGTTCGGGTCTCTTCCTTCTTCTCCGCGCGTTCGAACTCCGACACCACGGGCCGGCGGCGCCGCGGCGGGCGGTGGCCGGTCTTCCGGGCGCTGAACTCGGGCAGCGCCTGCTTGATCGAGAAACTCACCCGGCGCCTTGCTTCGTCCATCTCCGTGAGCTTCACCTTGACCTGCTGGCCGATCGAGAGCTCCAGTTCGGGCGATTCGACCCGGTGCATGGCAATCTCCGAGACATGGACCAGTCCTTCTACTCCGTTGCCGACCGCAACGAAGGCGCCGAACGGTACGGTCTTGATGACCTCCCCCTCGACTATCGAACCGACCTCGAACTCGGAGCTGAACTCCTGCCAGGGGTCAGTCGTCGTTTGCTTGATCGAAAGGGATATGCGTTCGCGATTGCGGTCGATGTCGAGGACCCTGATGGACACCTTCTGCCCGACCTTCACAACCTCCGAGGGATGGTTGACGTGCTGCCAACTCAACTCGGACACGTGCACGAGCCCGTCCATACCGCCCAAGTCGACAAAGGCACCGAAGTTGACCACAGATGAGACGATCCCCGTCCGGACCTCCCCCTCGACCAGCGAGTTCAGGAAGGCGTTGCGCTGCTCGGCTTGAGCCTCTTCTAGATAGGCCCGGCGGGAGAGAACCACGTTGTTGCGGTTCCGATCCAACTCGATGACCTTCGCCTCGATGTCCTCGCCGACGAAGGGATCGAGATCGCGCACCCGGCGCAGGTCGACCAGCGAAGCCGGGAGGAATCCCCTCAACCCGATGTCGACTATCAAGCCGCCCTTCACCACTTCGATGACGGTGCCCTTGACCGTTCCACCCTGCTCGCGAACGGATTCGATCTGGCCCCACACCCGCTCGTAGACAGCCCTCTTCTTGGAGAGGATGAGGCGGCCCTGTTCGTCCTCCTTCTCGAGGACCAGAACCTCGATCAGCTCCCCTATCGACACGATATCGGACGGGGCAACGTTCTTCCTGATGGAGAGTTCCTTGAGAGGCACGACACCTTCGGACTTGTAACCGATGTCCACCAGGACCTCGTCCTGCTCCATGTTGACGACGGTTCCTTCGATGATGTCGCCCTCTTTGAACTCGAGGACCGTCTCGGCGATGGCGGCGGCGAAGTCCTCGGGACCGATATCGTCGGGCAGCGAACTCACGCTTCGTGCCTTGATGGCCGCCGGGCCGAGATTCGTGTTGGCGTGGGGACGTACGCTAGGCGGTACGGTCTCTCCACCCTCCATGGAACTGCTTTCCGTCCCTTCCTCGGGTTTGTCTCCGGTGCCTCCGGATACCTCCTCCTGCCGTTGATGCAGGGGCGTCGATTCCGTCATCTAGAGCTCTGGGGTCCGTAGGGCCGGTTCTCGCAGGCTGCACGGCCCTTTCCTGCAACGAGGGGCCAAGCAGCAGCGGATTTCGTGTAGTACATAAGTGGTTTCGGACCTCCGGGCAGGGACAAACGGATCCGGCTGGGCGCGGATCGGATTGAGGGTAGGTTACCACCTACGCCTAGCAGTATGCATCTCGTATCGTAGAATCCCGCCCGGAAACTGGGCTTTTAGCCCTTGACAGCTGCCAGATTGCTTCCTAACGCGATCTCCACCGTCAAAGGCACATCGAGGACCACGACCCCCTCCATCACCGATCTCACCAGCCGGGCCGTCTCCTCGATCGAGTCACGGGCGACCTCGAGCACCAATTCGTCGTGCACCTGGAGGAGCATACGGGACGAATCCGCGGGCAGGCACCGCTCCAGCTCGATCATTGCCATCTTGATCACGTCGGCCGCCGATCCCTGCACGGGAGCGTTGAGAGCCATCCTCTCCCCCATCTGGCGGATCCGGTAGTTGTCCGAGGCAAGTTCCGGCAGGTAGCGGCGGCGCCCGAACAGGGTGGTGGTGTAGCCGTTCCGGCGCGCCTCTGTCACCACCGAGCGCAGGAACTCGCGGACGTTGGGGAACTGGCGGAAGTACGTGTCCATGTGCTCTCTCGCCTCGTCGCGACTGATCTTCAAGCGATCGGCCAGTCCGAAGGCCTCCATCCCGTACAGAAGGCCGAAGTTGATGGCCTTGGCCCGCCTCCGCAGGTCGGCGTCCACCTGGTCGGGAGAGGCTCCGAACACACGCGCCGCAGTGGCGGTGTGGATGTCCTGCCCTTCGGAGAACGCCTCCAGCAGGCCGGGATCCTTCGAGAGGTGGGCGAGAATTCGCAGTTCGATCTGGGAGTAGTCGGCCACGACGAACCCGTACCCTTCCGGCGCTACGAAGGCCCGGCGGATGGTGCGCCCGGTCTCGGAACGAACCGGGATGTTCTGCATGTTCGGGCGGTCGGACGACAGCCGGCCGGTTGCCGCGCCGGTCTGGTTGAAGCGGGCGTGGATCCGCCCATCCGGAGCAACCAGCGGCAGGTATCCGTCCACATAGGTGCTGCGTAGCTTCTCGATCTCCCGGTAGCGGAGCAACCGGGCCACTATCGGGTGGGCTTCCTCCAGCTTCGCCAGCACCGATGCATCGGTGCTCGGAGCGCCCTTCGGCGTCTTCTTGAACACGGGTAGACCGAGGACGTCGAACAGCACCTTCCGCAGTTGTAGGGTCGAGTTGATGTTGAAAGCCGATCCGGCCAGTTCGTGTATGCCGCTCTCGAGTCCAGCCAGTTCCTCCCGGAGCGAATCTCCGAGACCCTCAAGATAGGTCGTATCCACCAGGATGCCGGCCAACTCCATCCGGGCGAGCACCGGCACGAGGGGCAGTTCCATCTTGCGGAACAGGTCCATCTGGCCGCGTCGAGCCAACTCCGCCTCCATGACGGGCCGTAGCATCCTGGTGGCCACGACTCGGCTTCCGGCGCCCTCAAGGTCTGGACCGCCGCCGAAATCCAGCATTCCCTGACCGCTGTCGCCCTCGTCCGAGGAGGCGCCGGACAGATCCAGTCCGACGTACTTGGAGGCCAGGTCCTCGAGGGATTCGGAGCGAGCGGCCGGATCGATGATGTAGCCGGCCAGCACCGGGTCGAAGATGAGGCCGGATAGCGTGTACCCGCGTTCGATAAGTTCCCTGAACAGCTGTTTGGCGTCGTAGGACGAGACCGGCACAGACGGATCGGCCAACGGTTCTCGTAAGTGTTCGAGGTAGGGAACGGGAACGAAGAAGGCCTCCTCGGCCGACCCGTCCCCGGGCTCGCCTTCCGGGTCGACTTCTCCGACGATCACCAGCCCCGCCAGAGCCCCGGCGTCGTAGACCGGTTCGAGCACCATCCCGGCCGATACCTGCGCCCTCGCCACGCCCTCCGGCGTCTGGGCGACCCTGATGTCCACCGCGATCGAGACCCCGGCAGGTTCGGGGATCCCGTCCTCGTTCTCCATGAGCCGGGTCCACAGGGTCGAGAACTCCAACCGGTCGAACACCGTCTTGGTGGCCTCCCGGTCCAGTTCGGCACGCCGCATCCGGTCGTCCTCGAGCCCGAGATCCAGGTCGTCGACCAGCCCCATCAGCGACCGGTTGCGGAAGACCCGGTCGCGATACGTCTTCAGGTTCTGCCGGAGGCGAGGGGTGAGCTTGTCGATGTTGCGGTATACGCCGTCGAGATCGCCGTAGGTCGAGACGAGCCGCGCGGCGGTCTTCACCCCTACCCCGGGTACTCCAGGAAGGTTGTCCGAGGTGTCACCCCGTAGGGCCGCGTAATCGAGGTACTGGTCCGGGCGGACTCCGTACTTCTTCTCCACCCACTCTGGGTCGACCAGCACCGTGTCGCTGATTCCCCGCCTGGTGTACACCACCTTCACCTTCGAATCCACCAACTGGAAGCTGTCCCGGTCACCGGTGACCACCAGCACGTCCCAACCGTCCCGCTCGGCTTGACGCACCAGAGAGGCGATGACATCGTCGGCCTCGTAACCGGCCTGCTCGACCTGGACGATCTGCATGGCGTCCAGGACTTCCCGGATCAGGGGAAGCTGAGTGCGGAACCTGTCAGGCGTCGACCGCCGCTGGGCTTTGTATTCGGGATACTCCTCGGTCCGGAATGTGGTCCGTCCCACGTCCCACGTCACCACCAGACCGTCCGGTGCGTGGTCCCCGATCAGCTTGATGAGCATAGAAGTGAACCCGTAGACGGCGTTGGTCACCTGACCAGAGCGGGTGGCGAGGTCAGGAGGAAGCGCGTAGAAAGCCCGGTAGGCCAGGCTGTGTCCATCGAGTAGCGCCAAGGTGGGCATACTGGGATCGTAGTGGGCGCCCGCCCGCTAGCCCCTTTGGATGATCCGCCCTGGGACGGTGCTGAGCAATCCACCAGCGGCCTACCAACCGTCGGCAAAATGCCTGGGCTGGCGGGCGGCCGGCCCGAGCAATCGTCATTGTTCAGCACCCTCCTAGCAGTTGACGGCGCGGGCATACCGGTGGGATGGGCCACCAACGGCGCCAACCGACACGACACCATACTGTTCGAACCCACCCTCCAAGCCGCCCAAAACCGCGGTCTGCTCCCCGACATCGAAACACTCCACCTCGACCGGGCCTACGACAACAACCGGGTCTCCGAACTATGCCGCGCCCTGGGCATCACCGATGTCATCTGCGCCCGAAAGCGGCCACCAGGCCAAGCCAACCACACCAAACTATCCACACCCCTCGGGATGCGCTGGACCGTCGAGCGTACCAACTCATGGCTCTC
>JAPOQZ010000193.1 GCA_026710435.1 bacterium
CGGGACTATCAGGGTCTGATCGGGCTCATCAGCTGTGACGGCTTCGGTGACTGCGGTTCCCAGTTGATCACGGTGGTCTACCACCGGAGCGCCGCCGATCCCGAAGCGAGCATGGGCAACGTCGTGTACTCCGGCGGAGGCCTCGGCTAACCCGCCGGTGACAATCCAACGATCCCGACGCGTGCATGAATAATGTAGCTGTCGTGTTCGTCCCCTAGGGAGCAGTCGATGGCAAGCAACTGGGTTCCCAGGACCAAGGTCGACTGGTTCCTGACGGTGCTGCGTGTCGTGGCGCTTGCTGCGGTGGCGATAGGGGTGTTGGCATTCATCGCTCAGCAGATCGATGTCAACAACCCCTTCGCCCAGCGTGTCAATCCCGACGCGACCGGGCTTACCGGTGCCCAGTTCCGGGGGCTGGTGATTTCGGGCCTTGCCCAGGGAGCCATGTACGGCCTCATCGCCCTCGGATACTCGATGGTCTACGGTGTCCTCGGGTTCATCAACTTCGCTCATGGCGAGGTCTTCATGGTGGGCGCCATGACCGGCATGATCACATCGAACAAACTGGCGGACGCAGGGCTGTGGGAGGCCAACTTCGTCGGATCTCTCCTCTTCATTGTGGTGGTCTCGATGATCGTCTGCACGCTGACAGCAGTGGTCATGGAGCGGATCGCCTACCGACCGCTGCGGAAGTCCCCCCGCCTGATTCCCCTCATCACCTCCATCGGTATCTCATTCTTCATCCAGAACACCTCGATAGTGTTGCTCGGTCCGACTAGCAAGGCATACCCCGACATGCCCGATTGGCTAACCGCCAAGCGCACGATCATCGAAATCGAAGGAACCAAGATAATGGTGATCTGCGTCGCCGCGCTGGCAATGCTCGGGTTGTGGCTCCTGGTGGAGCGGACCAAGACGGGAAAGGCGATGCGAGCGGTAGCCGAGGACGCCGAAATCGCCGGGCTGATGGGCGTCGACGTGAACCGCACGATCGTCAAGGTCTTTGCGGTGGGCGGAGCCATGGCCGGCGTGGCGGGGATCCTGTGGGGAGTCCTCTTCCGCAGCGTGATTCACTACACCGGATTCCTGCCGGGTATCAAGGCCTTCAGTTCGGCTGTAGTGGGAGGCATCGGCAACCTAGGCGGTTCCATGGCCGGTGGGTTGTTCATCGGTCTGGCCGAGTCGACCGGGCCCTTGTTGATACTTGAGCCGCTAGGCGTTAGCGGGGTCTCCCAACTCCGTGATGCGGTGGCGTTCGCCATGCTGATCGGCGTGTTGCTGCTCAAGCCCTCCGGCCTATTCGGCGAGCGTTTGTCGGCGGAGGATCGCGCATGACAATCACCGTCCGGCCGTTGGTCCAGCGCATCCCCGAAACCTGGACCCGCGCCATTCGTTTCGGCGCTATCGGGGCTCTCGGGCTCGTATTCATATGTCTCTCCGGGATGCCGGTGAGGCTCGACATGCGAGAAGTGGTCGTTCCGGTGCTGAGCCTCGGTTACCTGGTGGTGCTGGTTGCTCCCCTGGTCGTTGGCGTGCTGCTCGTTCGTCGTCCTGAACATGAAGCTTTCCTCGACGATCCGTCTAGCGACGGTGAACTGCTGCTTGGAGCCACTGCCGGCGGTCTCGTAGCCGGTGGCGGACTGTCGCTGCTCGCGGTTCTGGTGACCAATTTCGATCTGCGAGACCCCTTGATCAACTGGAGTCCTCAACTCCTTGAGATGCTGAGCTTCGGTCGTGGGGCCCTGTTCGCGTTCGTGCTATGGCTATTCATCGGAGCCGGGCTCGGTTGCCTCGGGGGAGTACTTCGGTTCGCTCCGGTCCGAACCCGGCGTGTGATAGTGACGATGGCGCTCACGATCGTCGCCGCGGCAATCCTCGAGTCTCTGGTGCTCGATCTCGTTGAAGGGGTCGGACTCGACGAATACATCGATTGGATCTACGCACCGCGCGGCGGGCTGACGATGACCGGCACCGGAGTTCTGGCGGTAGTGTCGGGCATCCTCTCGGCGGTAGGGCAGGGTCGGATCAGGACCCTTAAGGTACGCATCGAGGGACTGGAAGGGCCGAAGCGAACCCGGGTCAACGCATCCCTCATAGCAGGGGTCGGCGCCGTGTTGATCCTCTTGCCTCTGCTCGTAGGGAAGCTCACCAACGAACTGTTGGCCAACATCGGGCTATTCGTCCTGCTTGCCCTAGGCCTCAACGTGGTGGTCGGCCTCGCCGGGATCCTCGACTTGGGTTACGTGGCGTTTTTCGCTGTAGGCAGTTACTCGACGGCCGTTCTGACCGCTGCTACCTCTCCCCGGTTCGCACCTGAACTGCCCTGGTTCGTTGCGCTGATCGTGGTGGTCTTCATCGCTGTGATGGTCGGGTTGTTCATCGGGGCGCCCGTGATACGGATGCGGGGTGACTACCTGGCAATCGTCACTCTCGGCTTCGGTGAGATCATCCGCCTGCTCTTCCTGTCGGACTGGCTGTCCGGATGGTTCGGAGGATCCCAGGGGATCACAGCGATCGACGGGGTGGAGGTGTTCGGCATCCTCACAGTGGACGGCACCAATCCCCGGCGGGTGTTCTATCTAGTGCTGTTCTTCTGCGCCCTGGCGATCTACATCTCGTGGCGCTTGGAGCGTTCCCGGCTGGGACGGGCCTGGATGGCGGTGCGGGAGGACGAGCCGGTAGCCGAGGCCATGGGCATCAACACCGTAAACGTAAAGCTGATGGCGTTCGTGGTCGGAGCGGTGCTCGGATCGTTCGGGGGGGCCATATTCGTGGCCAAGGTCGGGTCCGTCTTCCCCACGAGCTTCCTGATTCTGGTGTCGATCATCATCCTGGTGGTGGTGATCTTCGGGGGTATGGGCAACATCTTCGGGGTTATCGCCGGCGCAGTCGTGCTGATCGGTGTGCTGGGAGGTCCGAAGCAGCCCGGTCTGCTACTTGAGTTGGGCGAATTCAAGCTGCTCATCTACGGTGCCCTCCTGGTGTGGATGATGCTGGCCCGTCCGGAAGGCCTGATTCCGAGTGTCCGCCGCTCACGCGAGTTGCACCAGGAGGAGTTCCTGCAGGACGTCTGGTTGAAAGGACAGTCGGACACCGGTGAGTCCGATCAGACCGATAGCATCGGAATCCCGGCCAATGGCAGGAGTAGCCGGTGAACGGTCGCCCCATTCTCGACATTCGCGGCCTGACCGTGGAATTCGGTGGCCTGCGCGCCTTGGCCGGGGTGGACATTCGGATACGCAAGGGTGAAATCGTCTCTGTGATCGGCCCGAACGGTGCAGGCAAGACCACACTCTTCAACGCCATCACGGCTTCTGTGGAGAGCAGCGGTGAGATCGCCTTCGAGGGTCAGTCACTGCTGGGCCTCGATGCCAACCAGGTGACTTCGCGGGGTGTGGCTCGCACCTTCCAGAACGTCCGGCTCTTCGCAAACATGTCGGTACTGGAGAACGTCATGGTGGCCCAGCACTGCCGGACCAGTCAGGGCATCTTCGGCGCTCTCTTTTTTACGAAGGCATTCAGGCGGGAGGAAGCCGAGATCAGGGCGCGGGCGGAGGAAATCCTCGCTTTCTTCGGGACCCGTCTCGTTGGTTTCCGCCTCGACCAGCCCGCGGCGGTGCTCTCGTACGCCAACCGACGGCGTCTCGAGATCGCCAGAGCCATGGCAACCCAGCCCAAGTTGCTGCTGCTTGATGAGCCGGTGGCGGGAATGAACCCGGTCGAATCGGCGGAACTCACCGGGCTGATCGGTCGCCTTCGCGACGAGTGGGGCTTCACCATCGTGGTCATCGAGCACGACATGGAGGTCGTGCGCGAGGTGTCGGATCGTGTGATAGTGCTGGACCATGGCGAACTGATCGCCGACGGCGACTATCGGGAGGTATCCGCCGATCCCCGCGTCATAGAGGCCTATCTTGGCCATGGGGCGGCCACATGAGCTACTCCGGCCCTCTCCTCGAGATGCGATCCGTAAACGTCCACTACGGCGCGGTCCACGCCTTACGAGATGTGGACCTCGCCATCTACGAGGGTGAGTTGGTGTGTCTCCTGGGAGGCAACGCCTCAGGAAAGTCCACAACCCTCAAGACCCTGCTGGGAATGCTCACCCCCACCTCTGGCGATGTTCTCCTCGACGGTGAGGTGGTCAATGACCGGCCCACGAGCTACCGCGTAAAGAGGGGCGTGACCATGGTCCCGGAGAATCGGCGCCTGTTCAAGCGTCTCAGCGTGAAGGACAACCTCGAACTCGGTGCCTACCTACGCAAGGACACAGATGGGATCGCGGCCGACATGGAGCGGGTATTCGACCTCTTCCCCCGCGTGAAGGAGAGGCTGAGCCAGAAGGCAGGGACCCTCTCGGGGGGTGAGCAACAGATGGTAGCCATCGGTAGGGCGCTCATGGCCGGACCGCGGGTCCTGCTGATGGACGAGCCCTCGATGGGGCTAGCTCCGGCTCTCGTGCAGCAGAACTTCGAGTTGATCAAGCAGATTCACGAGGCTGGCATGACGGTCTTCATGGTCGAGCAGAACGCCAACATGGCTCTTTCCATTGCCGACCGGGGCTGGGTGTTGCAAACCGGTAGGGTGGTGCTGGACGACACGGCCCAGAATCTGTTGGCGCATCCCGAGCTGCGCACCTCTTACCTCGGCGGCGGGTCTTCCTGACGATCCTGACCGCCATCCACCTTTTGGATCGTCTTGCCCCTCGCGTGGCTACAACGGATGCGGTGACTACGTAGGAGGGTGCTGAGTAACCCACCTGTGACCTGCCAATCGCCGGTATCAATCCCGGGTCGGCCGGGGGCAGTCCCGAGCAATCGTCACTGTTCAGCACCCTCCTGATTCCGGCCTGTAGGTGCGTCGTGGATGCCGCTCAGCCGTCGGAATCACTTCCAGCAGCTTTGTCCCGTTCCGGACCAGGGAATGGGTACCCGTACCGGTGGAGGGCGACGGTAACCTTCCGGGGACCGACCGGAAGGCTGGAGATGAGCACATGATGGGAAAGCTAAGGGTCATCGGTTTGTCGGTGGCGTTGTCGGTGGCAGCCTGCGGTGGAGGAGAGGAGGCCGGCGACGGGGAGCTTGCCCCTTCCACGGAGCAAACCACTGAGACGACGACCGCGACCGACATTCCGGCGGAGGCAGCGGAGTTCATACCAGGGCCTCTTGGTGCTGCTGAGGTCGAGCCGGGTGAAGAGATACAGATACGGTCGTTGAATTCCATCAGCGGCGATGTGGCGTTTCTGGGTACTCCCAACCTAAGGGGAGCGGAGTTGGCGATTGCCGACTACGGGCCCGTGGCCGGCCGGAATGTCTCTCTCGGCACATCTCTAGACGATCTCTGCTCGCCGGATGGCGGCCAGGCAGCTGCTCAGATCATTGTCGCAGATCCGAAGGTCGTGGGTGTGATCGGAACGACGTGTTCGGCGGCGGCCGTCGCAGCTGCCCCACTCATATCGAGTGCGGGAATGGTGATGATCGCCCCTTCCAACACATCCCCCGCACTCACTTCGGATCTCGCCGGCACTCCGGGTTCCGCGTACCAGCCCGGCTACTACCGCACATCGCACAACGATTTGTTCCAGGGCACGGCGGTTGCACTGTTCGTGCGGAACGAGTTGGGCTACCGGAGAGCGGCCGCGATTCACGATGGCGATCCATACACCCAGGGTCTGGCGGAGGCATTCAGAGAGGCCTTTGAGGAGATGGGTGGCGAGGTGACAGCGTTCACCGCGGTGAACAAAGGCGACACCGACATGATCGCGGTGCTCACGGAGGTGGCAGCCGGTAATCCGGAAGCGGTGTTCTTCCCGATCTTCATGCCCGAGGGTGGGTTCATCGTCCAGCAGGTGGACAGCGTGTCCGGCCTCCGGGACACCAAGTTGATCGTGTCGGCAGCGTTGCTGGTGGACAACTTCATGGAGTTGCCCGAGTCAGAGGGCGTGTACATATCGGGGCCCGATCTGCGGTTCGGGAGCAACGCAAACAGCATCACCGGCCGTACCGCCGACGGTCTTCTGGCGGCCTATCTTGAAGCCTATGGAGAGAGGCCTTCGGCAGGATACTGGGGACATTCGTACGACGCCACCACGATGCTGTTGAAGGCGATCGAGGAGGTGTCGGTGGAAGTTGCAGAGACTCTGTACATTGACCGTCAGGCTCTCCGCAGCGAACTCCATGCTTCGAGTTTCGACGGGGTTATCGGTCCGATCGCCTGTGACGAGTTCGGCGACTGTGGTTCGCAACTCATCGCGGTGATCCACCACATCGACCCCCGCGATATCGAAGCCGGCAAGAACAACGTAGTGTTCGATTACGCACCTACACGCTGAACGGTTGGTGACAGTTGATCGGCCACGGAAGTCTGTTGGGCTGCAGGTTGCCTGGCGCTTCGCGCTGAGTTACGCACAATGAACCCGTACAACCGGCGCCGCAGAAGGCGAGGATGGGTCGAGCTAGTCCTGTTGGGCACTCGGATCGTCGCCGTAGCAGTGCTTGCGTGGGGCGTGTTCGGGACGGTCATCCAAGGGATGAACGGCGAGGGGCCCACCGGCGAAGCATGGCGGGATCTCGTAGTAGCGGGACTTGCCCAAGGCGTCATGTACGGTCTCGTAGCCTTGGGCTACTCGATGGTCTACGGCGTACTCGGCTTCATCAACTTTGCTCACGGCGAGGTCTTCATGTCGGGGGGCATGGTGGGCTTCTTCGTCGCCGACTACTTGTGGGAGATACGCCTCTGGGACACCAACTTCGCTCTGTCGATCACTGCGGTCCTCATCTCATCGATGCTGACCGCGACTCTGGTGGCTGTGATTGTGGAGCGAGTTGCATACCGGCCGCTCCGGACCGCGCCCCGCATGATCCCTCTCATCACTTCGATCGGTATCGCATTCTTTCTCCAATACACGTTCGCTGGGCTCTTCGGTGTCGCGGTGAAGAACTATCCCCCTCCGCCCGACTCTCTGAGGAGCCGAGTCGAACTCCTTGGCGTAGGCGTGGAGGGGACCAAGCTGGCTGTGATAGTGGTGGCCGTGGTTGCTATGGCCGGTCTGTACCTGTTCGTGGAGAGGACCAGGGTAGGCCGCGCCATCAGAGCCGTAGCCGAGGACAGCGAGATCGCAGCACTTATGGGGATCGATGTGAACCGCACCATCGTTGCCACGTTTGCGGTCGGAGGCGCCATGGCGGGCGTGGCAGCCACGCTTTGGGCCATGCTGTTTCGTGGCGTGTCGTTCATTATGGGGTTTCTTCCCGGGATCAAAGCCTTCACAGCCGCGGTCCTCGGTGGTATCGGCAATCTGGGGGGTGCCATGGCCGGCGGGATGCTGCTCGGGTTGTTCGAAGGAGTGGGTCCACAACTCGTGCTAGCAGGCCTCGGCATACCGGGTGTCTCGCAACTCAAGGATGTAGTGGCATTCACGGCCCTAGTGCTCGTTCTGATATTCAGGCCTTCCGGGCTATTCGGCGAGCGTTTGTCGGAAACGGATCGGGTGTGACCTCGCTCGAAGTCGCCCGCCGCTTCGGAGTGGAAGTGGATGTGCGTCGGATGTTCGGGTGGGGCCTGAAGGCGGGTACGGTGATGACCTTCACTGCTGCGGTAGGCATGCTTGAGGCATTCGAGGATCGCCTGCTGGTCTACCCGGTACTCAGCCTCGGATACCTCATGCTGCTATGGATCGTGCCGGTGGCGGGCTACCGGGCGACTTTGGCTCCGGTGCGCGAAGGTGTGGACGATGTTCCCAGGGGTCGATGGAACCTGATCGGTGGTGTGGCGGTTGGACTCATGGGCGGGGTGGTACTGGGGGTGTTTGCGATGATCGTCGACAGCTTCGACCTTCGAAGGGTTTTCGTGGCCTTCTCGCCGAGGCTGGTGGAACTCCTGACGGCCGGGGGAGGGGTCCCCAGGGGATTGGTCGTAACGGTCGTGTTGCCTGCCCTGTTGGGGCTCGCAGGTGGTCTCATGCACCTATTCTCCCCCGTAACGCGGCGGCGGGTCATCCTGGCTGCGGAATGGGTGGTGGTGGTGGCCATCCTGGAGCAGGTGGTCGCCCAGATCCTGCGACGGATCCATCTGGAGACGGTAGCCGACGGTATCTTCACGCTCCGCGCCCTGGAATGGTGGGCGGCTCTGGCCGTGGCTGTGGTTGTCGGCAGCGTTTCGGGCCGAACCGGACGAAGGCTCGGGAGGATCAGACAGCAGCTGTTCTCGGTCGACCCAAGACGGCGTACCCGTAACTCGGCCTGGCTGTCAGGCGTAGTGCTGGTGATGTTGATCCTCCTTCCTCAACTCCTCGGAAGTGTGCTGTCCGAGGTGCTCGCCAACGTCGGGCTGTTCCTTCTGATGGCGTTGGGCCTCAATGTCGTGGTAGGGCTCGCAGGGATGCTGGATCTGGGATACGTCGCCTTCTTCGCGGTGGGCGCATACACCGTCGGGGTACTCACGTCTCCGATCTCGCCGCGCTTCGCCCTGGAGTGGAACTGGTGGGCGGCCCTACCCGTGGCGATACTGGCGTCGGCGATCGCCGGTCTGCTGGTAGGTCTCCCCGTCATCCGGATGCGTGGCGATTACCTAGCCATCGTCACGCTGGGATTCGGGGAGATCGTTCGCATCCTGTTCCTATCCGACTGGTTGTCGCCCACCTTCGGAGGTGCGCAAGGAGTCCTAAACATCCCCGGTATACCGCTGGGTTTCACAGAGGTGAGTGGTGTCGGTCCCGAGGGTGTTCTCTACTTTGCTCTCCTGTTTGTCATTCTGGCGGCCTGGATCTCCTGGTCGCTGCAGGAATCCCGGATCGGGCGAGCTTGGATGGCCCTCCGTGAGGACGAGACCGTGGCCGGGGCCATGGGAATCAACATCGTACGTGCCAAGCTGAACGCATTCATCGTGGGCGCCATCCTGGCCGGGTTCGCAGGTGCCCTTTTCGCTGCCAAGCTCGGGTCGGTCTTTCCGAGTTCGTTCGAGTTCCTGGTCTCGATCATCATTCTTGTCGTTGTGATCATCGGGGGGATGGGGAACATTCAGGGTGTCGCCCTTGGCGCAGTGGTGCTGATCGGCGTGCTGGGTGGTCCCCAGGTGCCCGGACTGCTTCAAGAGTTCTCAGAGTTCAAGCTGCTGATATATGGAGCCCTGCTCGTTTTCATGATGCTTCGCAGGCCCGAAGGCCTTCTCCCGAATGTGCGCCGTTCCAGGGAACTGCACGGGGAGGACCTCACCCAGGATGATTGGCTCCAAGAAAAGGCCTCGATAGCCGGGCCGTCCGAGGGCTCGGTGAACGCCCGATGACGATGCTGGACATCCGTGATCTGTACAAGTCCTTCGGCGGAGTCCGGGCGCTGGCAGGACTGAACCTCCGGATCGCCGGAGGAGAGATCGTGTCGATCATCGGTCCCAACGGTGCGGGGAAGACCTCCTTCTTCAACTTGGTGACCGGGCTCTACCCGCCTGACTCAGGGGAAATCCTCTTCGAAGGGGAGACCATTCTCGGTCTGGAATCGAGCGAGATCACCGAGGTCGGCGTAGCCCGTACCTTCCAGAACGTCCGGCTGTTCCTGAACATGACGGTGCTCGAGAACGTGATGGTGGCACAGCACTGCCGGACCAAGGCGGGCGCTTTCCGCGCGATCCTGCGCACTCCGTTCCTGCGCCGCGAGGAGGCCGAGATCAGGGAACGAGCCAAGGAGATTCTCTCCTTCTTCGGTTCCAGGCTTGTCGGGTACCGTTTCGACCAGCCTGCTTTCTCCCTGTCCTACGCCAACCGGAGACGGCTGGAGATAGCCAGAGCCATGGCCACACGACCCAAGCTGCTGCTGCTCGATGAACCGGTAGCTGGAATGAACCCCCGGGAGACAGCCGAGCTAACCGGGCTAATCCGCAAGCTCCGTGATGATCGGGGGCTAACGGTCGTGGTTATCGAGCACGACATGCGGGTTGTGAGGGACGTGAGTGACCGGGTGGTGGTCCTCGACCATGGGGTGAAGATTGCCGAGGGTTCTTATGACGAGGTGTCCAGCGACGACGCAGTGATCGAGGCCTATCTGGGTCGTCCTCCAGAGGTGGGATTATGAGAGGGGACGGGGTGTCGGAGTTCGGCGTTTTCAGCTAGTCGGGGCCGCTGCGCATGCCCGAGCCATATCTCGTATGACCCACGATGGATGGACCGATCGTTCCTTGCCCCCGACGATGCCTGCGGTGGCGCTGGTGGATGACGGGTCTGTTTCGATCGTATTCAGCTCTCTCCTAGTGTCCCGGGTCTTTAGTTCGGTGGTGGTTGGAAGACGTGCGGTCATGCGACGGGTTGGTTGTGTCACAGGCCTGTTGCATGCTTGTAGGTAACCGCAAAGCGCCAACGGTCCGCTTTCGGTACCGACCGGACCGTGATTTGGTTCATGTTGTCCACCCAGCCCCTCGTGGAGGGTACGGCGGGACGCGTTCGACG
>JAPOQZ010000182.1 GCA_026710435.1 bacterium
ACCAGCGGCATGCCAACCGCCGGCATAATCCCTGGTCGGCGGACGGCAGGCCCCAGCAATCGTCATTGTTCAGCACCCTCCGAGGCGAGCGGAGTGCGCGATACAAGCTTCTGACCAGGGACTACGGCCATTTCCACAATCCCGTCTCGGCCCGGCGGGACCTTCACCCGTCGGGTGAAGCCAGGCCCAGTCACGATCATGTGGTTGATGTGGCCTGTTGCCGTGGGTTTGTCTGGAATCATGCAGAATCGAGGTTGAGAGTTGCAACACAGAACAGGCAACGAACCACTGGCCACTACTGCGCGGGTAGGGCCATCGCCTCGAGGTACCAGGCCTTGATCGCGGCCACCGTGTGCTCGCTGTTGAGTCCCATCTCGGGGTCGATGACCAAAGGTCCGGGGCGATAGCCCCGGCTGGACAGACCACCCTGCACCGAGCGCATCAGGGCCAGGTCCTCCGCCACCGTAGTGCGGGCGTCCTCGTCAGCCACCTGACGAACGGTCGGGGAGTCCTCGCCGTCGAGGTTGAACCACTCGCGGAAAAAGGGTGTACGGTCCACCGACTCGGGCCGCCAGCAGAAGGTGTTCAGGACCGGCCCGGGGTAGATCTGGAACGAGAAGAGCGGCCACAGGTAGAAGGACCGGTAATCGGCAGCGTGCGGGGAGGCTTGATAGTCGATCTCGTAGTACTGCTCCGGCGAGCTCTCGGCCCGGTGCTGAAGTGACTGCCCTACGGGCTGGATCGTGTAGGTCTCCGGGAGTACCACTCCCCTGGAGAAGGACGGATGAGCGGTCCGGCAGTGGTAGCACTCGTTGTAGTTCTCGATCGCCACCTTCCAGTTCGACTCGGCCGTGAACCAGCGGCGTTCCAGCGGGCGCATCCGCTCGATGGAGGGAAGGAACTCATGGAGCGCCTCCCGGACGCCGGGATAGGTCACCTCCATTGTTGGCGCATCACAGTCCAGGTTTACGAAGAGGAAGCCCCACAGATCCTCCGCCACGACCTCGGTCAGGCATATTCCGCCAGGATCGAACCCGGGCCGCCCCTCCGCGTACGGCGCATGATCGAGGTGCCCGTCAAGGCGGTAGGTCCAGGAGTGGTAGGGGCAGACGAGCTTCGGGCGGGCCCCACGGCCTTCGAGCAGACGGTGGCCGCGGTGCATGCAGACGTTGTAGAACGTGCGGACCGTCCCGTCCCGGTCCCTGAGAGCGAAGAGCGACTCCCCGGCGATCTCGAAGGTCACGTAGCTTCCAGGCCCGCCGAGTTCCGAGGTATGGCAGGCGAACTGCCAGGTCGATGACAGCACGGTGCGCTGCTCCCGGCCGAACAGATCTGCGTCCACGTAGACGGATGGATCCATCACCCGCTGGGGTCGCGTGTAGGCGGAACAGTCAGCGGTTTCCACGCTGTGGTTTCCAGTACACGCCAAGATCGTGCCTGCGCCGGTGCATGAGGTCGATGGCCGCCACCACCTCCGGTGGAGCATCGGCAACGATGAACGACACCAACGTCTCAAGCGCGGCGGCGGCCGCCAGCGTGGAGGGGAAGAACTGCGGGGTGGCGCTCGGGGCCAGGATCAGGTGGTCGGCATCGAGCGCGATGGGTGAGCCGTGGCTATCGGTGATCGCCACCACCCGTGCACCCTGGCGGCGAGCAGCGGCGGTGGCCTCCACCACTTCCACCCGGTAGGGGGCGAAGGTCATGGCCACCACCACATCGGGGTTTCCGGCTTTCACAATGCCGTCCATGGGGACGTTTCCGTCACCCGGTACCGCCTTCACATTATCGACGGCCATGCCGGCCAGATAGGCGAAGTTGTGAGCCAGGGCATAGTTGGCGCCCACCCCGATGACGTAGGTGCGCCTCGCACAAACGATGTGATCCGCGATCGCCTGCAACTCCGAAGCGGAGGTATTGCCGAACATCCGCTCCAGATTGTGGAGCGTGACCGCGGCGATCTCACCGTACAGGGCGGGGAGCCTCTCGCCCGACGACATCAACTGGAGCGACATTGCCCGGTCGTGGAACGCGCTTCGCGAGCGCATTTCGTTGCGGAACCGCTCGCGAAAGTCGTCGAATCCCTCGAAGCCCACAACTCGAGCCATGCGGACGAGGGTGTTGGGATGCACGCCCGCCAGTTCGGCCAGTTCCCGCACGGTGGCGAAGCCGACCTCGCCAGGATGGTCGAGCACGAAGGCGGTCGCCTTGCGGACCTGCGGGGTCATATCGGATATCGCCGCACTCATTTCCTCCAAGAGGGGGTCGAGCCCGGATTCCGGATTTGGTACACTTGTACGGTTCATGATGGGTTCTCACACAAGTGTACCAGGACAATGGCTACCGCGTCACGCCGCCCGGCCTCCCGGCAACCTGTCGCCAGCCCGTCGGCTCGG
The DNA here is from genome assembly GCA_026710435.1 of bacterium. Taxonomy (GTDB): domain Bacteria; phylum Actinomycetota; class Acidimicrobiia; order Spongiisociales; family Spongiisociaceae; genus JAPPFW01. The sequence goes on from JAPOQZ010000182.1 coordinate 2,394, forward strand.
CATCCGTCAACGCCATGACCACTGACGCCCGGGTGATCATCATCGGAGGGGGGATCATGGGCGTATCGCTCCTCTACCACCTGGCTTTGGAGGGTTGGGACGACTGCCTGTTGCTGGAGAAGGGCGAACTGGCCTCTGGGTCAACCTGGCACGCGGCCGGCCAGATAACGCATTCGACATCGAGTTACGGCTTGGCCTGGATGACCCGGTACGGGACCCACAAGTACGCGGAGCTGGAGGCGGAAACCGGCCCGTCGGTGAGCTGGCACCAACCCGGCTCGTTGCGGCTCGCCGTGAGGGACGACGAGATGGACTGGTTGCGCTACACGGTCTCGGTGGGCCGCGGGGTGGGCAACCGCATGGAGGTCATCGGCCCCGAGCGGATTGCCGAACTCCACCCCTTCTGCAACCTCGACGGCGTGCTCGGCGCCCTCCACACGCCGGACGACGGTCATGTGGACCCCGCCGGGGCCGTGCTCGCATTCGCGGAGGGCGCCCGCCAGAGGGGGGCAGCCATCAGGCGCAACACCAGAGTCACCGGTACGGTCGCCCTGCCGGACGGTCGCTGGAGGGTGGACACCGAGACCGGATCGTACGTTTGCGACCAGGTCGTCAACGCCGCCGGCGCGTACGCCCGCCAGGTGGCGGCCTGGGCCGGGCCCGCAGTCGACCTGCCGGTCATCCCCATGACCCACCAATACTTCGTTACGGAGGAGGTACCGGCCTTCGCCGAATTGAAGGAGGAGTTGCCGGTCCTGCGCGAGGACACCCACGTGTCGGGGTACATCCGGATGGAGAGGCGGGCGGGGCTCATCGGCATCTACGAGAAAGCGGAACCGCGCTCGGTGTGGGAGACCGGTACTCCGTGGGAAGCGGACCATCACCTGTTCCCTCCCGAGTACGACCGTGTGGCGCCGTGGCTCGAAGCGGCCTTCGTGCGGGTGCCGGTGCTGGCGGATGTCGGCATCGTGAAGGAGGTCCACGGGGCGATCACCCATCCCCCCGACGGCAACATGCTGCTCGGCCCGGCGCCCGGTCTCACCCGCTACTGGTACTGCACGGGAGTGCAGGTCGGCATCTCCTGGGGCCCCGGCGCCACGCGCCAGCTGGCCACCTGGATGGTGCGGGGCGCCCCGACCATCAACCTGCGGGCTTTCGACCCCTCCCGCTTCGGCGAGTTCGCCACGCCGGACTACAACCGGACCAAGGCCCACGAGGACTACCTCCTCCGCCACGAGGTCCCGTTTCCCGACCTCGACCGTCCCGCCGGGCGTCCGCACAAGACCTCCTCGCTCTATGGCCGGATGGCGCAGCGGGGAGCGGTGTTCGAGGAGATCTTCGGATGGGAACGACCACGCTGGTTCGCCCCCGCCGGACAAGAGCCCCTGCATCATCACTCCTTCCGGAGAGCTCGCTGGTTCGCACCGGTCGCCGGCGAGGTGATGACTGTGCGGGAAAGGGTCGGAGTCACCGACCTCACCGCTTTTTCCAAGTTCGAGGTAACCGGCGCCGACGCCGCCGCATTCCTGGACCGCCTCACGCCGGGCCGCCTCCCTGAGGTCGGCAGGATCGGGCTGATGTACATGCTCACCGAACACGGAATGGTCGAGGCCGAGTTCACCGCCTCACGCCTGGCCCGGGACCGCTTCTACCTGGTGGGCGCGGCGGTCGGTGAACAGCGGTTCCTCGACTGGATGCGCTCTCACGTCCTCGACGGCCGGGAAGGTCGGGAACTCGGCCCCGAGGGCCCGGAACGGGTCGGGATCAGCAACCGGTCGTCGGATCTGGGAGTGCTGGCAGTGGCAGGGCCCAGGAGCCGGCAAGTGCTCCAGCCGCTTACCGACGCCGACCTGTCCAACGCGGGCGGGGGATGGCTGTCGGCGCGCTCGATGGACATCGCCGGAGCACGATGCCTGGCCCTGCGCCTGTCGTTTACCGGAGAACTCGGATGGGAACTACACATGGCGATGGAGGACCTACCGGCGGTATTCGACACCGTCGCCCGGTCAGGCGCGTCCCATGGCATGGGCGTGTTCGGATCCCAGGCCCTCAACTCGATGCGCATGGAGAAGGCATACCGGGTCTCGAGCGACATGACCCAGGAGGTGACCGCGTATGAGGCCCGCTTGATGAGGTTCGTCGATCCAGCCAAGAGAAACTACATCGGCTACGAGTCGCTGGTAGCAAGCCTGGAGCGTCCTCGATGGAAGCTAGCGTTACTGGACGTGGATGCCACGGAGGCGGATCCACTCGGCGGGGAGGTTGTGTTGATGGCGGACCGGCGGGTTGGGGTGGTGACCACCACCGGCTACGGACACGCCACGGGCCGGAGCCTGGCCTGGGCGTACGTGGATCCCGGACTGGACGTTCCGGGAACCGATCTCGAGGTGATGGTGCTGGGTACGCCGACCCGGTCGAGGGTCCTGGATGGCCCCGTCTGGGATCCCGATGCAGTCAGGCCCCGCCGATGAACGTCACCGGCCGACTTCCCAACGACCCGGTCCGGGCCGAGTCGCTCCTCCCCGGCGGGGCACTGGGCGCCAACGCGAACGTGACGGGACCCCGTTTCGCCGTATCCTCTGCCTCGGGCGCCTACATCACCGATACCGGCGGCAACCGCTACCTCGACTACGTGACCGGTGCGGGGGCCCTGATACTGGGCCACCAGCATCCGGCGGTGGTGGAGGCCGTCGTCAGGCAGGCCGGGCGCACCATGCACCAGTACGGAGTCCTGACCGACGTGGCGATCGAACTGGCCTCCCGGTTGATCGACGCGATCCCGTGCGCCGAGCGCATAGTCTTCGCCACCACCGGCTCCGAGGCAACCGCCTACTCGCTACGCCTGGCAAGGGCGGTCACGGGCCGTGACCTGATCGTGAAGTTCGAAGGAGGATTCCACGGCAATCACGACTACGCCGGGATCGCGGTGGCCGCGCCGACCACAGCCGACTACCCGACCGGCCGGCCGTTCACCGCAGGAACACCGGGAGCGGTGAGGGACACCGTGCTGGTGGTCCCCTACAACGACCTCGAATCCCTGGAACGCCTGGTTACCCCCGTCGTGGACCGCGTGGCTGGGATCATCGCCGAGCCGGTGCAACGGATCATCCGGCCCCTTCCCGGATTCCTCGAAGGCCTCCGGGACTTCTGCGACCGGCACGGGCTGCTGCTGATCTTCGACGAGGTGGTGACCGGATTCCGGCTGTCCTACCAGGGCGCCCAGGGCTATTTCGGCGTGACTCCCGATCTGGCGGCCTTCGGCAAGATCATCGGGGGAGGAGGTACGCTGGCATGCGTAGCCGGGCGGGCGGAACTGATCGACCGGACCAATCCCAGGCTGAAGGGGACGCCCCGCTTCGTATACACGTCGGGAACCTTCCACGGCAATCCCCTGGCCGCGGCCGCCGGGCTGGCGACCCTCGAACTGCTCCGAGCACCGGGTGTGTACGAAGGGCTGGAGGATCGGACACGGCATCTTTCCCGGCACCTGACCCGAGTGCTCGCCGCACACGACCGCCGGGCGCTCGTGGCGACGGCAGGCTCCCTTTGGCAAATACTCCACATCGATCGACCTCCCGAAGGCTACGCCGATCTGCTGTCGTCCGACCAGGGCGCCAACCTCCAACTCGACCGGGCATTGCTCGCCAATGGGATAAACGTGATACCCGGGCTACGCCGCTTCGTCAGCCTGGCCCATTCGGATGATCACTTCGATGCAACGGCCCACGCTCTGGACCGTGCCTGCCGTGAGCTGGCTGCAATCCAGGGCTCTCAGTCCGGGCCGGGTGGGGGGAGCGGCTGATGACATCGAAACGGCATGACCCGGTCATGAGGGCGGGAGTACTGAGAGGCCATGGTGGGCTCGAACAGTTCCGCACGGCGCAGAAGGCGTTCCTCCGAAAGGAACATGTAGGCGCCATCGTGATCGATCCCAAGAGCACGTGAAGATCGTCCGGATATCCGCGTTCGGGTTGACACTGCCTCTCCGGCGACCCTACGAGCTCCAGGGCGGGCGGCTCCGCTTCGAGGAACTCGATTCGACCTTGGTCCGGCTTGATACCGACGAAGGTGTGTCCGGTTGGGGTGAAGGATGCCCTTGGGGATCGACCTACCTTCCTGCCTTCCCGCGCGGCGTCCGCGCGGGCATCGAGGAACTCGCGCCCGCCCTGCTCGGACAGGATCCTCGCCGCACCGACGTGGTCAACTCCGTGATGGACAAGGCTTTGCCGGGGCATCCCTACGTGAAGTCGGCTATCGACATAGCCTGCTGGGACGTCCTGGGAAAGAGCACGGGCCTACCGGTCTGCGATCTACTCGGGGGCCGCAGACCCGGCGACGTGACGATCCAGTCCTCCATCCCGAGCACCGATCCCACCGAGATGTTGCGGACCATCGAGAGCTACCACGCCAGGGGTTACACCATCCACTCGGCCAAGGTGGGATCGGACGTGGCGGCGGACATAGAGCGGATCGAGTATCTGGCGGAGCACATACCGGTAGGGAGTTCACTGACCATCGACGCCAACCGCGCCTGGATGCCCGACCAAGCCATCCGGGTCATGCGAGCAACGGAGGCGGTGGATGCCTACTTCGAGCAGCCATGCGCGACCTACGATGGATCCCTCCAGGTCCGGCGCGCAACGCGCCAACCCATACTCCTCGACGAGATCATCCACACCTACGCCGATCTGCTACGAGCCCACCGGGACCGGGCCTGCGAGGGAATAGGCTTGAAACCCAACCGGGTGGGTGGCCTGACCAAAGCCAGGCTGTTCCGGGACTTCTGCGTCCAGACCGGCATGAGACTGAACATCGAGGACACCGGCGGCACCGCGCTTGCGGATACAGCAGCAGTCCACCTCGCTCAAGCCACCCCGGCCCGCTACCAGCGGGGTACCTGGTTCTGCCACGAGATGATCACCGTGGACCCGATCATCGGGGGAGCACGCAACCTCGGCGGCGTCACCCGCGCTCCCGACATCCCGGGTCTCGGAGCCGAACCCGATCCAGAGGCCCTCGGCGATCCTGTATTGGTGGTCGGTGGCTAGCTAACCACAGCGCGCCCGCGGCCGGGCTACGTCAGACACTGAGGCTTCAAAGCCTGGGTCTTAGTCCGAACAGACGCGTAGTTTGCAGCCAGGCGCGCAGCCACACATGCAGAGGCGGGGAGACCCGTGAGAACACGCGAGTGGTCCTCCCGGTCTGCATAGAGGTCAGGCCCTCCACCCGAGTAGACGTGTTCGTGGAGTGACACGATGCCCAGACCGTCAGGGTGTACCGGTCCGGTAACCGTCTGGATCATGTTCATTCGCCTGAGCCTCCGTGGTCGACCCCGATCTTATCGAGGGCTACACCCTGCACAGCGTACGGTCCTGCCACGCCGTCTGTGCCAAGCACCCTTTGCAGAAAACCAGTTGATGGGTCATAGGAGCCGGGCTACGCTCGACACCCATTACCGGACTCCCGAGTTGAGGTCAAATCGACCGGGAACCGTGGCCGGATGTGAGGAGTGAGTCGTGGTAGTCAGAAGCAGGAGAGAATTCCTAAGAAGTTCCCTTCAGGTCGGTGGAGGTCTGGCGGTTCTCGGGGTGGCGGCCTGCGGCGACGGTGACGAACCATCTGCCACCACATCTCCTCCAACGACCGCCCCCGCAACGACGGCACCGCCCACGACGGCGGCGGCGACCACCATGGCCAGAGAACAGGTCACCATCACGATCCTTACCGCCGACCAGTCGGCCGTCCAGTTCTTCAACGACATCGGCCCGGACTTCGCGGCTATGCACCCCGAATACGACATAACGTACGACATTCCTGCCGAACAACCCGCCGAGGTTCGCCAACGGGTACTTGATCAGCTGGCCGCAGGTGAGAAGATCACCGACAGCACCGACCTCGACAGTGAGGACACGTGGAATTCGGCCCTGGCAGCCGGCCTCCACGAGTCGGGCCTCTACGACTTCACCGACGCCGCCCAGCCGTGGGTGGACCAGATCGCCGGCGGCATGCGCGAGGGCAAGTTCAAGGGCAGGTACTACGGGATACCCGGACTCCTGTCGGCCGTCACCTACTACTACCGCGCCGACCTCTTCGAGCAGGCCGGGATCAGTGCCGAGTTCGGAAGCTGGGACGATTTCATCGAGGCCGGCAAGAAGCTCAAGGCAGCCACGGGCGCCAACATCATGATCATCGAGGACAGCACCTCGAGGCATTTCAACTACATGATGCCCCACGCCGGAGGGAATGTCTTCGACGAGGAAGGCGCCGTCAATCTCGATGCTCCCGAGAATCTGGAGGCCCTCGAGACCCTCGTCCGGATGGTCCGTGAAGACATCGCCTTCACGACCAGCGAGTTCTACGGAGCAGGGACTTTCGAGGCGTATCGCGACGACACCATCGGTGGCGCATACATGCCGAACTGGTACGGCGATCTGCTGCTGCCCCCGAACCTTCCGGAGCATCAGGGCAAGTTCAAGATGGCGCCGCCGCCGAAGTTCGAGGCCGGTTACACGAGCGCGCGGGGTGGTGCCCCCATCTATCCGGTCCTGGCCGGCCCACACCAGGAGTTGGTGTTCGACTTCCTGGCCTTCGGCTTCCTCTCGGTGGAGAACAACGTCAAGAGGTTCGAGGACTTCGCGTCGCCTCCCATGAACCTGGCGGCCTACGACGACCCGGCGCTGGCCGACGCGGTACACCCGTACTTGGAGCAGCCCGTGGCGCCGGTCTACACGGCGATGATCGAGAAGTTCGCCACCGTCAACACCCACCCGCTCCTCATCCGGGCCTTGGACCACCTCACGACCAGCACGGTGCCGCCCGTTCTGGCCGGTGACAAGGAACCGGCAGCCGCCCTCAAGGAGGCGGCGGACGCGATCCGGGCGATGGCCGGAGAGTGATAGACCCCACACCGCTGTCCGTATCACGGACCGCGGTGTAAGCAACAGGAACTTGCTTGAGCGATGACGAGCCGACCGAGCCGTCGTTGGCCGACGGGTAACCACCGTCGCTCGATGGCGGCCGGTCTCGCCATCGCCGAGCATTCCGGAACGGATCGGGGCTGAGTTGGGTTCCCCATCCGGTGGAACGCCCAGCGGCCGGCGGTCCCTGTTCCGCGGGTCGCGGGAGTCGCATCTGGCGCCGTACCTCTTTCTAACTCCATTCCTGATCTTGTTCACCCTCTTCACGATCTACCCGGCCGCGCTGGGCGTCTACCTCAGCCTCACCAAATGGACAGGGGCGGTAGGCCAGGACCCCGAGTTGATCGGTCTGTCCAACTACCGGCGCATGCTCAAGGACCCGTCATTCCTTACGTCCCTCACCAATACCGCCTGGCTGGCGGTTGGCGCAGTCATCGTGATCGTCCCGACCGCTCTGTTCCTGGCGATTGTTCTCAACACCCATTGGATCCGCCTGCGCACCTTCCTGCGGACCGCCTTCTTCCTTCCGATAGGCACGCCGACCGTGGTGATCGCGATGGTGTTCATCGTTCTCTATAGCGAGCACTACGGGGCGCTCAACTGGCTACTGGGCCTCGTCGGTCTCGGTCCGTTCAATTTCACGGGGACACCTGCCTTCGTCAAACCCGCCATCATCGGGCTCCTGCTGTGGCAGTGGACCTCCGTTCCCATGATCTACTTCCTGGCCGGTCTTCAGGGCATCCCGCCCTCCTTGTACGACGCCGCCGCGGTCGACGGCGCAGGACCCTGGGCATCCTTCCGGAAGGTGACCCTCCCCCTGCTCCGGCCGGTGTCCCTCCTGGTCATGGTCCTGCTGGTCAACGACGCCATCCGCATCTTCGACCAGATATTCATACTGCTGTTCTTCACCGGCGCTCCCTACCAGACCAGCGGGGGACCCGGGGAGCAGGGACTGACACTCGTCCTGTATATGTACCGCTCGGCCTTCCGGTTCAGGGAACTGGGATTCGGCGCAGCGGTGGGAGTCTCGATTTTCGTACTCGGCCTGGGAATCGCCCTCGTGCAGTTGTGGAGGTTCGGTGCTCTGAGAAAGGAGGGTGGCAGTGCCGGTTACTGATACCGAGCGTCGCCCGGCGGCTCCTCACCTTCGCGCAGGATCGCGCGACCGGGCCCTTTACCGGCGGCGGGCCGCCCGCATTCTCATCCAGGTGTTGCTCGTCGCCGCCGCGCTGGTTGCCCTCTACCCGCTGATCTTCATGGTGTCCGGCTCGTTCAAGCGGGTGTCTGAACTTACCTCCCTGCCCCCCACCCTCATCCCGAGAGCCTTCGATTCGGGGGGCTACGAACAATTGGCGACAACCGGATTCCCCCGCTGGTTCGCCAACAGCATCGTCGTGACCGGCCTCCGGGTGTGCCTCACGATCCTGGTGTCGTCGATGGCAGCCTTCGCATTCGCCGTGTACCGCTTCCCGTTCAGGCGAACCCTGTTCATCGTCGTGGTCGGGTCGTTGCTACTCCCCTTCGAGGTGCTCTACCTGCCACTGCTGTCGCTGATGATCGACCTGGACTGGATGAACACCTACCAGGCCTTGATCCTGCCTTTCGTCGCCAGCGGTTTCTCGGTGTTCGTGATCCACCAGTACATGGTCGGCCTTCCGTCAGAGCTCATCCAGGCGGCCCGGGTCGACGGCGCTTCGGAGTGGCGGATCTACTGGAGCGTAGCCATGCCATTGTCCCGCCCCATCCTCGGCGCGATCAGCGTGATCCTGTTCATCCAGACCTGGAACAGCTTCTTCTGGCCCCTGATCGTCCTCCAGGACACGGATCTGTTCGTCCTACCGGTCGGGTTGACCGCTCTCCTCGCCCGCGTGTTCCACGAGCAGGACATGTGGACCGCCGTGCTAGCAGGAAGCACCCTGATGACGATTCCCATGGTGATCGTCTTTCTGGTGATGCAACGCCAACTGGTCGCAGGCCTGACAGAAGGTTTCAAAGCCTGAGCGGACCTGGTACGAGTGCCCCTCACGGGCAACCCGGTCAGATGTCGAAGTGGGAAACAGAACCAGGAAGAAAGCCCATCAACCGTTGGTAGGTCTGGACTACCTGCCTCTCCGTCATGCTCGCAAACAGATCGGCCGCTAGCCGTTGCGGGCTGTCCCCGCTTTCGAGTCGATCCTGTGTGGCCTGCGGGAGCAGGGCAAGGTCACGATCCTTCCTGCTCTCTACCGCTTCCAGATAGACCCGGAACAGCTTCGCCAGCATCCTTCGCTGACCCGCTCGTATGCTCACCATCCGCGGATGCTCGATTACGTAGTACTTCGTAAGCTCCTTCAAGAGCGCGACATCTGTCCTGGCCCGTTCCTCGATCTCTACGGTCTGAGGGTCATCCTCGGCCGGATCACGCAGAGAGACGGCATTGCTAAAGGTAGTTATCAGGCCCGAAGCCGCCTCTAGCAACGTATCACGCTGATGCCCACCGCCATCGAACGGGGCATCAAGTTGGGAGAAGCCAGGGTCAAGAAGAGAAACAAGCCGCCTTCCGAGTTCCGCCTCGTTCGGAGCGAGATGCGGCTTCTTGCGATGTATTGCCCCCGCTACGCGCTCGACTTCCGGCGAAAGAGAAGCAGACTGACCATACGAACCGTACCCGTGAAGATGCTCGAGTGGGATGAGACCCGCTTTGTAGAAGTCTTCCAAGTCGTGAACTGCGTAGGTGATGTCGTCAGCCCAGTCCATGAGTTCGGCCTCGACACTCCTCTGTCCTTCTTGAAGGCTCACTCCCTCCCGAGCCCAGGCAAAGCCTTCTGCGTCCTCCCTGTAAGCACCCCACTTATGGCCCCGGTCGCCACCTTTCTCCCACAGCCACGGATACTTAAGGATCGCGTTGAGTGATGCCCTTGTGAGGTCCAGACCCGGTGGGGACTGATCTGCGTACCGGACAGCCAGCCTGGTCACGATCCGAAACGATTGCGGGTTGCCCTCAAAACCCTCCTCAAGATTGCGATCACGCATGGCCGTGCAGATCACGTCCTCCCCACCATGGCCGAACGGCGGATGACCGAGGTCGTGAGCAAGTCCGGCCGTCTCGACAACATCGGGATCTGGCCCTCCGTGCGCCTTCAACAACTCGGATGACGACTTCTGGATGAGGCGCTCTGCCATCCGGCGTCCTACCTGTGCCACCTTGAGCGAGTGGGTCAGACGGTTGTGGAAGACATCACCTTCGGTTGCCGACACGACCTGCGTGACCCCGCTGAGACGACGGACTCGTCCGAGTAGAGAACCCTATCGCGGTCTCGCTGGAATTCGCTCCGGTATTCGTCCTTCTCCCGCCGGGATCCCGAGTATCGCTCCTCCCGTACGTTCATCGACCGACTAGACGGATGCCCTCGATCGTCGTGTATAGGCGTCCGCGACTCATGAGTTCGGATACCGCTATGGATACATGCGCTTGACTGAAGTCCGGATCGTCGAGCCGTCGCATCACCTCCCGCACGTTCAAGATCAGAGGGTCGTCCTCGAAGAGCTCCAGTACCCGCCGCCGTCGCTCGTCGCGCGCGGCCATGGCTTGCATCACTCGACGCCTGCGGTCATCGTGGACGGTGGTTGCTTGCTGCACGGTGATCCCCTATTCCTGGCCTGTCGTTACACCAATGTAATAACAGAGGGGTAAGACAGCGGGCACACTAGCCGGTTCCTTACGCGCACCTGATGTCGTCGGGGTCCCAGCGGAACGAGACCGGGGGCTTGCGGGAGATGCGATCCCGGGTGTCCAGCCACATTTCGCGCCAGACGGCGGGGTCATCCACGACGGAGTCCGGGTCTGCTTGGCTGCGGGCGACGAAGCTGGGCGCCCAGTCCCGGCCGGTAGGCGCCCCGACCGGTGAATAGCGCAGGTCGAAGCTCCATCGCAAATCCTCGCTCAGGTTTGGGCAAGGATGAGTGAACGGTGCGCCGGTGCATGAATAAGACATCACCCGGCGCCATCTCAAGCGGTACCGCTCCTGGCGGGACACGATCCTCCGGGATGTGCAGTCCCTTGGTTTTAGGTGTGTCCAGGCAGTGCAGGATGAGTTCACCTCGATGGCTCCCCGGCACAACTAGGAGGCATCCTGTCTCGAGGGTTGCTTCAGTCATCGGCAACCAGACTGTGAGGATATCGGTTCCGTCGCCTGCCTCGTGGACCACGCTCTGGTCCTGGTGCCAAACGGTGCGGGAAATCATCGTGTTGAAGTAGAGATCCTCCGGAACGAGGTGCTGCGGCGGTTTCATCCGGGCGTGCTGTACGGGATGCACGAGAATCTCGGGCCCGATGAAGGTCTCCACCGCATCCAGCAGTTTCTCGTTGGCCAGCAGACCGAACACCGCTGGACCGAGGTGGATGGGCGTGTCCACCGTCGTCCTGGCCCCCGGGAGGCAAATGTCGGTGTACCGGAAGATCTGCCCGCCTGTCTCCACCGTGAGGCGGACAACCCGCTGCCCGAGGGGGAGGTCCGTATACCGATCCGAGATCAAGCCATCCGCCTGTAACCGGGCGGATGCCTCGTCGATCAACTGCTCGTACTCCTCGAACAACGGAAGAAGGTCCGAATCGGGGTCGAGCAAGCCTTTCCAGACAACGTACCCGACATCGTCCAGCACCTGCTTCCGCGTGGTGTCGGTGGCGATCATCGTGGCCTCCAGCCCTCCCGCATCCAACCGCAAGGAGGCAGGTTTCCGGCACTTGTAGGAACCTCGTAATCCACTGCGGTCCACACGAATCGTAGTAACGAAGCGCGCAGGTAGGAATACTGCATGCGAGAAACATGGCCGGACGGGACGGTCGAAGCGTACCGCCGCGGAGCCTGCCCGGTCTGGTCACCGTAGCTACACTCGGCCACAGGCGCTGATCCCCAAGGCTTCGGACCTGCCTCTCCCGAAGGGCCAACTTGATTCCAGTTTCCATAGCCCGGCATCTCGACGGTTACCTGCAGGACCGGCGCTCAGCGGATGTGCTGGTTGTGGGAGGCGGGACGGCGGGGTTCGTGGCGGCTACCGCTGCCGCGAGGAATGGTGCAAGGACCGTCCTCGCCGAGTACCTTCCGTTCCTGGGGGGTACCCATGGCGGCGGTGCGATGGTGATGGGCACCATCGGTTTCCGGCCGACTCCCGAGGGGGCCCATCGGGTGGACGCAGCGGGTCAGCTGATGGTGGGTGGCATCCCGCTGGAGTACTACGACCGGATGCTGGCAGCTCGAGCCACGTCGGGAGCCCCCGGCGATCCCAGCAATGCCTGGCCGAAGGACCTCGAGATCAGCAAGGTGGTCATCGAGGAGATGGTCTCCGAATCCGGAGCGGACATCTGGTTCATGACACAGCTGGTCGATGTGATCGTCGACGACGGGGTCGCGGTGGGCGCCCTGGTAACCAGGGGGGGCGGGTTGGTCCGGGTCGACACCGGCGTCATCATCGACGCCAGCGGCGACGGCATCGCCGCGGTGCAGGCCGGCGCCGGGTACGAGGTGGGGCGCCCCAGCGACAACAAGGGCGAGGCCGCGACCCTTTACTTCGAGATGGGCGGGATCGACCTCGGGCGTCTCCTGGACCATCTCGAGAATCACCCCGAGGACATCAGCCATCACCACCGGAACCGCGGGGTCTCCTCGGCCACCCTGCGCCAGGACTGGGAGGCCGACCGGCCCTTCGTCGTGCGTCTCGGAGTCAACTACGCATCCTCCAGCAAGGCCGGGCTCCTTCCGACACCGGTGGGCGCCGAGCACTCCGCCCAGACCGACCCCAGCCTGGGAACTTTCTGGATGCACTGGCGCGACGGCCACTGGGTCGCCTCGTCCTTCTCGGTCAACATGGACACCACCTACGGCTTGGACCCGAGGGACCGGGACGCCTACGACGACGCCCTGGTGGCCACCCGCAGGTTCGTGCTCGACATGGTCCGCTACTACCAGGCGCACGCGCCCGGATTCGAGCAGGCCTACCTGCTGCGGTTCGCCACCCTGCTCGGGGTCCGGGAGGGCCCGCGCATCCTCGGCCGGTACCTCCTGACCGAGACGGATGTGAGGGCTGCTTCAGATTTCCCGGATGCCGTGGGTCTCTGTGGCGTCCGGATCGATATCCATCCGGAGGATCCGGGAGGGAGGGAGTTCCTCCTCTCCGACGTGGGCGGGGACCGCGGCTGGTACCAGGTGCCCTACCGGGCGCTGGTAGCCGCCGGTGTCGACGGGCTGATGATGGCGGGACGCAACATTTCCGCCGACCATATCGCCCACGGGTCGGCCCGTCACCAGGTCACCTGTATGATGATCGGCCAGGCAGCGGGCACCGCAGCCGCCATCGCCAGTCGGCAAGGCGTCCCGCCGCACGCCATCGACATCTCGCTGCTGCAATCCACGTTGCGGCGCCAGGGAGCGATCATATGACTGGTCTCAGCGATCTCGGCAAGGGGTCCCGGTGCTGGGTGATCTGAGCGGTCGCACCGCGGTTGTGACCGGCGCCGGAGGGGGCCTCGGCCGGGCGATGGCCCTCGCTCTAGCCGAGTACGGCGCCCGGGTGGCGGTGACCGACCTTTACGAGCATCGGGCTCGGGAGACGGCCGGACTCATCCCGGGTGATCCGCTCGCCCTCGAGTTGGATGTCACATCGCTGGACTCCGTGGCGACTGTCGCCGAGACCGTGCGCTCGGAGATGGGACCGCCCCACGTACTCATCAACAACGCCGGTATCGCGTCTGCCACCTTGGGACGGGAAGGCGCACCGGACCGCGACGAGGACTGGACAGCGATCCTCCTTGTGAACATCCAAGGCACCGTGCGCTGCTGCGAAGCTTTCCTCCCCGACATGAAGGAGCGGCGGCGGGGGAAGATCATCAACGTCGGTTCGATGGCCGGGCATGCCGCCCGCCAGATCGGCGGCGCCTACGCCACCAGCAAGGCTGCCATCCTCCGCTACACGAAGGGCTTGGCCGTCGAGGTCGCACCGTTCGGAATCAACGTGAACGCCGTCTGTCCCGGTGCGGTGTGGACACCCCTCCAGAGACGCGGTATCGCATACCGCCAGAGCCAGGACCATCCCGCTCGGACGCCCCCAAACCGCTGAGGAGGTCGCCGCAGCGGTCGTGTTCCTCGCGTCGAGCGCGGCCGACAGCATCACCGGACAGTGCCTGCACGTGGACGGTGGCGCCATCCTCCGCGACTGACCATGAGCCGTCGCACGAGCACGGAGGAGGACGCCCGATGAAGACAGTGGGTCTCCGATTCTCGTCCTACCGGTGGCAGCGACCCCGTCCGATCCACAACGGGCTGTTCACCTATTCGGAGGCGTGTGTCGGTCTCGTCGAGATCGAGACCAACGCGGGCATCACTGGTTTCGGGCTGACCACCGACCCGCTGATCGCCAACGGGAACCTGATCATCTCGGAGACGATCCGCACCCTGGCCCCGGTGATCCTCGGGCGCGACCCCCTGCGCAACGAGTTGATCTGGGCCGACCTGTGGAGGCCCAAGCTGATCGGGCGGCGGGGCTTGACCACTCGGGCGATCAGCGCGGTAGACATCGCGCTGTGGGACATCAAGGCCAAGGCTGCCGGCTTGCCCCTCCACATGCTGCTCGGTGGGTACCGGGACCGGGTCCCCGGCTACGTCGCCGGTGGCTACTACGAGGAGGGCAAGGGCATCGACGGACTCCAGGCAGAGGTGTCCGGATACGTCAAGCTGGGAGCGAGAGCGCTGAAGATGAAGATCGGAGGCATGCGGATCCGCGAGGATGTGGAGCGGGTGGCTGCGGTCCGGGACGCCGTAGGCCCGGACGTCGACATCCTTCTGGACGCCAACGGCGCCTACACCGTATTCGACGCAATCCGGGTCGCCCGGGCCCTTGAGCCGCTCGACATCTACTGGTTCGAGGAACCCATCCATCCTGAGGACTACGAGGGGCAGGCCCGCGTGGCAACCAGTACCACCATCCCAATCGCGGCCGGGGAGAACGAGTACACGAAACATGGCTTCCGGGACCTGATCGAGCGGGGTGGTGTGAGCATCCTGAACGCCGACGCCCAGATCCTCGGCGGCATCACCGAGTTCATGAAGGTGGCGGCCATCGCCCAGGCGCACAACATCCCGATCGCGCCCCACGGCCACCCGCACATCCACACCCCCCTTGTGGCGGCGATCCCGAACGGACTGATCATCGAGTACTACCCGTCGTCGGTGGTGCCGGGAGCTACCGCCATGCTGCGCCGGACGGTCGGTTTCGACACCGACGGCCACGTCCGGCCGCTGGAGCATCCGGGCCTCGGGATCGAGATAGACCCCGAGGTCCCGCGCGAGCTGCATTTCGAGATGCGGGCTTCCTCCTGAGCAGGCCGGAGATGGTGAGGCGACATGGCTGACCGGATCGACCGCATCGAGGTGAGGACCGTTTCGGTTCCGCTGCCCACTCCCGTGGCGTGGTCGAACGTGGAGGTCTCCGAGCGCGAATACGTGCTGGTGTGGATCCGTACCGCCGACGGCTGCCACGGCCTGGGGTTCACCGTCGGCTCCCGGTTCCGGGGAGGCGCGGCCGTGATCACGGCAGCCATCGAGAATGCTCTGAGCCCGGTCATCTTGGGACGGGATCCGGCGGAGATCGCTCGACTGTGGGAGGAGATGGCGTTCGAGACCTTGCTGCTGGGCGCCAGGGGAGCAGTCGCCCGGGGCCTATCGGCCGTCGACATCGCCCTCTGGGACCTGCTCGCCAAGCGGGCCGGGTTGCGTCTCTGCGACCTGCTAGGCCGGTACCGGCTACGGGTACCCGCCTACGCCAGCGGCGGCTACTACTACCACGACGATCCTGACCGGGATCTCGAGAACCTGGAGGAAGAGGCGCGACGGCATGTCGCTCTCGGTTTCAGGGGCATCAAGATCAAGATCGGCCGGCTTCCGATCCGGGACGACCTGCGCCGGGTCGAGCGGGTTCTCGACGTGGTGGGACCGGAGGTGAAGGTGGCGGTCGACGCCAACCACGCCTGGGCCGATGCGTCGAGCGCCATCCGTGACCTCCGATACCTGGACGACCTAGGGCTCTGGTGGATCGAAGAGCCGGTGCTGCCCGACCGGATGAGAGCCTCGGCCCGGATCGCCGCAGAGCTCACTACCCCGGTGGCGACCGGGGAGATCGAGGCCGGGCTGGCCTCCTTCCAGCGTCTCATGGACATGGACGCCGCAGGCATACTCCAGCCGGACGCCACCGTCGTCGGCGGGATCACCGAGTGGGTGAAGATCGCCCACGCCGCCGAGGCCCAGGATGTCGTCCTCGCCCCTCACTGGGTACCGGACATCCACGTCCACCTGGGTGCAGCCACCCCCAACGTCGAGGTGCTCGAGTACTTCCACGCCGGAGTGGGGGTTCTCAACTTCGAGAGCCTCCTGGAAGAGCGGCTCCGGTTCGACAACGGTGAACTGGTAGTCCCGTCCTATCCGGGGCATGGAATCCGGCTCGACCTGGAGGCCGTAGAGAGATTCGAGGTGGATTGATGACAGATTGGGGTTTGAGTGGCAGCGTCGCTCTCGTGACTGGCTCGGCCGGCGGTATCGGACAGGCCATCGCCGACCGGCTCGTCGAGGCAGGGGTGCTGGTCTACGCGAGCGATACGGTCCCAGAAGGCGTCGACCCGGGCGCGAGTGGCCGGATCTTCCCGATCCGGATGGACGTCACCAATCACCAGGCAGTCAGGGACACGGTCGCGCACATCATGGATGAGTCCGGCAAACTGGACGTGCTGATCAACAACGCCGGGCTCATCAGGGCAGCAGGCCTATTTGAGCTGACAGAAGCCGACTGGGACGTGACGCTGGATGTCAACGCCAAGGGCTTGCTGTTCTGCACCCAGGCCGCCGCCGGGGTGATGCGGACCTCGGGAACGCCGGGCCCCGCCGGACGGTCGATCGTGAACATCGCCTCCACCGCCGGACTCGACGGCCGGACCATGTCGCCTCCCTACGCCGCCAGCAAGGCGGCCGTGATCAACATCACCCGCTCAACCGCCCGCATCCTGGCGCCGGACGGGATCCGGGTGAACGCGGTCTGTCCCGGTGTCGTCGACACGGCTTTCAACGCCCGCCTCGGGGAGCAGTTCGCTCCCGCCGAAGGAATGGACCCGCGGGCATGGGTCTTGAGGCGGGCGGAACCCATACCGATGGGTCGGCTAGCGGATCCCGACGAGGTCGCAACCGTGGTGCGGTTCCTAGTGTCGTCGTACGCTTCCTACGTCACGGGCCAAGCACTCAATGTCGACGGTGGCTTGTTGATGAATTAGTTTGATCGTGGTCGGTCTGTGGGACAGACCAACCACGGGACCTATGGAACCGTAACGACTGCGCGTAGCGTGAACGCGCCGTAGCTGCCCGCGGCCAGCCTTCGCTCTTCGGCTACGGTGACATCATGGAAGGACTCAGTGGAAAGGTGGCCATCGTCACGGGAGCCGCTATGGGAATCGGGGCACGGACTGCGGAATTACTCCTGCAGGCGAAGGCCGACGTTGTGGCTGGCGACATCTCGTACGGCGCTCTCGAAGAACGGTTCAGCGGTGTCGGGAGTGTCCTGACCCACCGGGCTGACGTCCGGCGGCGCGTGGATTGCGACGCTCTCGCCTCTGCTGCGATCGAGTTGCATGGCCGGGTGGACATCCTGATCAACAACGCCGGTGTCACCGTACGGGCTCCCCTGTCCGGCACGACGGACGAGATCTGGGACGACGTGCTCCAGACCAACCTGGCCAGCGCCTTCTACATGGCGCGGGCGGTAGTCCCCACCATGAGGACCCATGGCGGCGGAGCGATCGTCAACATCGCGTCAATCAATGCCATCCGGGGCAACCTGGAACTGACCGCCTACGGTGCCTCCAAGGGTGGGATGACGGGGATGACCCGTGTCATGGCGATGGAACTGGCTCCTGACAACATCCGGGTGAACGCCCTGTGTCCCGGCACGGTGGACACACCGATGAACGACCAGTACCTCGCGTCGGTCGATGACCAGGAGGCAACCATGGGTGTGCTGGTCGCCAAGCATCCGCTGGGCCGTATCGCCAGTGCCGAAGACGTTGCCTGGGCAGCCTTGTTCCTCGCTTCGGAGAGGGCATCCTTCATCACCGGCGTATCGCTCCCGGTAGACGGCGGGCGCCACCTGGGTAGATGACCGCCTGTGGGTTGAGCGGCGGGACAAGCCGGGGAGAGGAAGACCATGGCGAGAATGCGAGCCGTCGTCCTTGGCGATGACAGGCGGGTCCGCCTCGAGGAAGTCCCGGTCCCCGAGCCAAGTTCCGGCGAGGTACTGCTCCGACCCCACTTCTCCGGTATCTGCGGAACCGACCTGCACGCTCCATCCCTGACCGACCACTTCCGTTCCCGGGTAATCATGGGCCACGAGTTCTCGGGCGAGGTGGTGGCAATAGGCGGGCAGGTTGTGGGGTGGGAGCCCGGGACGCGGGTGGTCGTCAACCCGAACGGGAACGTCTGTGGTTCGTGCGGAGCGTGCCGAGAGTCCCGCTTCAACCTGTGTCACCCGGCGGTGTTCGAACATGGCATCGGTATCCACCGCCCCGGGGGCATGGCCGAGTTGGTGGCGGTCGACCCGCGGGTGCTTCACCGCCTCCCGGACGCTGTCAGCTCGGAACAAGGAGCATTCGTCGAACCGCTGGCCACCGCAGTGCGGGCTGTTCGCCGTTCCCGCTTCCGTCTCGGAAGCTCCGCCGCGGTGATCGGAACAGGTCCCATCGGTCTCCTGGTCGTCCAGGCCCTACGACGCGCCGGCGCCGGCACGGTTGTCGCCATCGAGCCCTCAGCTATTCGGCGACGGGCAGCCACGTCCTTCGGCGCCGACATCGCGATCGATCCCGTGGAAGCCAACAGCAGAGGAGTGTTCGGCACCGACATCGAATCCCCCGCGTTCGTCTACGAGTGCGCCGGCGTGCCCGGAACCCTCGAACTCGCCGTTGACATCGTACGCTTCGGCGGCCGGGTGATCCTTCTTGGCATCCCTTCCCAACCAGTCAACTTGACCGCCTTCACGGTGATCGGCAAGGAGATTGACATCGTCGGCAGCATCATCTACCTGGACGAGTTCCCCCTCACCATCGACCTCCTGGCCAGGAAGGCATTCGATGTCGACAGCCTGATCTCACTCGTCCTCCCGATTGCCCGCTTCGAGGAGGCATTCGACGCGCTGGCCGACCCCGTCTCAACTCTGAAGGTGTTACTCCATCCCGGTCAGAGTTGAATTCAACCGGCCTCGCAGGCCCGAGTCTTGGATAAGGGCACAGGTAGTGTTCTGGGGATGCCGGAAGTCCAGGATTGAGCAAGCGCTCCTACGACGACGCCGGCCACCACAACAAGAGCCCCGGCGGGCCCGCGGATCGAGGACCTTTCCCGAGATGGTCCGCAGCAACGACGGCCCCATCGTCTTGGGCTCGCTACTCGTAGCCCTCGCGGCAACCACCATCTATAGAGCCCGCGACCCGGCTCCATCAGGATCTCCATCCATCCCGTCGGCAACCAACCGAGCCTCGACGGTGCCTTCCACCGTGCTGTCGACGCTTTCGACCGGGGCCACGACCGTCTCCACGATCATTGCCGAAGATGATCCCCGACCCCGCGAGGACTCTCGTTGCGGCGGCTGCTCACCTGGAAGCGAGTCCCCGGTCGGGGCCGGTGTGCCTGTCTTCACAACATGGAGTGCAGGGATCCGGCCCCATCATTACGTATGGTCACCACCCTCCTAGGCGTCCGCCTCAGGGCTCGGGCGGGTCGGACACACGTCCACACAGCGGCCGGGTAGTCGCGGGTAGCTCGTGCAACTTTGCACGTAGGCGACGCGCGATCATCCTCGTGATTGTGGACTATCGTGCCAGGATTGCAAGGTTGTATGGCACGAATGCATTCAACGACCGGCAACGGCGCCCGAGCGCGGGGACGATCACTCGCATTACCGTTGGTTGAGAGAAGGACTTCGAGAAACCGGAATCGAGCATGGATAAGCTCGACTCCAAGGACCCGCCGGGTCGCATCACCGTCGCCGGCGAAGGTTACAGTCGGGAGGAGTTGGCCCACTTGACACGCATGCGAGCCGTCGTTTTCGGGGACGACCGCAAGATCCGGCTGGAGGAGGTCCCGGTCCCCGAGGTGGGGCCCCGAGACGTCCTGCTACGTCCCCACTTCTGCGGGATATGCGGAACAGACCTGCATGCCCCCATGATCGCCAGCTTCCGCTCGCGGGTCGTCATGGGACACGAGTTCTCGGGCGAGGTGGTGGCTACCGGAGAGCAAGTGCACGGATGGGAACCCGGCGCCCGGGTGGTGGTCAACCCCAACGGGAACCTCTGCGGCGCGTGTGGTGCCTGCCGGGAGGGCCGGTTGAACCTCTGCCGCTCTGCAGTGTTCGAGAACGGCATCGGCATCCAGCACCCGGGCGGCATGGCGGAGCTGGTGACGGTCGACCCGAAGGTTCTCCATCGTTTGCCCGACTCGGTCAGTTCCGAACAGGGTGCCTTGGTCGAACCGCTCGCCGCTGCGGTGCGGGTAGTGCGACGCTCCCGGTTCCGCCTTGGAAGCTCCGCGGCGGTCATCGGGACCGGTCCCATGGGCCTGCTGGTGATCCAAGTCCTGCGACGCGCCGGCGCCAGCACTATCACCGCCATCGAACTCGCAGGCTTCCGGCGCCAGGCAGCCCTGGACCTCGGTGCCGACCTCGCGCTGGATCCCGAGACCGAGCCACCGACCGACCTGTTCGGAACCGAACTCGAACCTCCGGAGTTCGTCTTCGAGTGCTCCGGCGGTCAGGGAAGCCTCGAACTCGCAGTCGACATCGTCCGCTACGGCGGGCGGGGCGCCCTTATGGGCCTCGCCTCGCGCCCCGTGGAGGTGACCTCCACGAACGTGATCGGCAAGGAGGTCGACGTCGTCGGAAGCATCATCTACGTCGAGGAGTTCCCCCTCGCTATCGACCTTCTTGCAAAGGGGGCCTTCGACATCGAGAGCCTCATCTCCGTCGTCCTCCCGATAACACGATTCGACGAGGCCTTCGAGTCCCTCGCCAATCCCGTCTCAACCCTCAAGATCCTGCTCCATCCCGGCTGACCACAAGGCGCTTCCCGCGCCTAGTGCGTCAGAGCAAGTGGTCTATGGTGGACTAGCCCACCGCGGGGAGACCTGAGACCATGGCTGATGCCGGGGCGGCACGGGTTTGGACCGTTGCCGAGGCTAAGAGCCGTCTCTCAGAGATCCTGCGCCTCGCAGAGACGGAGGGACCGCAACACATAGGTGTTCGCCGGTCATTCGTGGTCGTTCCGGCAGCCAAGTGGTACGAGAAGGCACCCCCTCGCCAACCTCTGGGGAAGTGGTTGATAGAGAACGTCCCGCGCGGGCTGAACCTTGATGTGCCGGGCGATAGACGATCCGCCAGAGAGATTCCCTTCATCGAACAGGTGCCGGATTGAACGGCTCCCTGCTGGACGCCAATGCGGTGTCGGAACTGACGAGAGATGCTCCTTCGCCGCACGTCATCGGGTTTCTGGCTGACAATGACGACTTGCGGCTGTCGTCGATCGTCATACACGAGCTGGACCACGGCCTGCGGTTACTCCCATCCGGACATCGGCGGGAATCGCCTCTACTGGATGGTCGCGAGCATCGTCTCCATGTGCCAGGACCGCATCCCGACGCTTGACAGGACCGGAGCAGAGTGGTCCGCTCGATTCCGAGCACGGACCCGCCGCTCGGGACGCACCCTCCTAGGCGACGCACTCATCGCCGGAACAGCCCGTGCGAACAGCCTGACGATCGCCACCCGGAACGTCGCCGACCTCCGATACGTAGCTATCGAAGTCTTCAACCTCGGGAGTCCCGGTAGGCGCCATTGGGGTGACCGGCTCGAAGGCCTGGACAGGTTCTAAAATGCCCAGATGATCATTTTGTTTAACGCCAGCAAGTCATTATTGTGACCATTGCAGACCCTGACCAGGTGAGTATCCGAACCACGACGAACGAGGGTTTCGAACATGGCGCGCCAACCCAGCCGCACCGCTACCCGACGACTGTTCGATATGGCGGCCGCAAGGGTCAAGGGCTTCCTGCCCGACAATTGGGAGTTCGACGTCGTCAGTCGCTCTGACACCGGCGGCGCGGTACGACTGGCCTCCCCGGACGACACGGCCACGATCATCACCGTGGCGGTCCGCGATCGGCTCGCCGCTAGGGAAGCCGCCGCTCTCCCCGATCCGGCCGCGCCCACGATAATCGCGGCTCCATGGCTGAGCCCGCGCACGCGGGAACTGCTCGACGAGGGCGGCTTCAACTACATCGACCAGACCGGCAGCACTTCCCTCAAGATCAACCGGCCAGGACTGGTCGTGCAGACGGACGGCGCGCTCCGTGATCCCTCACCCCCACCGCGAAGGGGCCCAAACCTGCGTGGACCGCGGGCCTGGGCGCTGATGCGAACGCTCGTCGAGCTAGAGCCACCATACGGCGTGACCGACCTGTCCCGAGTGCTGGGAATGGACCCTGGCTACGTGTCCCGCCTCCTCACCGCCCTCGCCGAGGAGTTGCTGATCACACGCAAGCCCCGCGGTCCGGTCAAGGACGTCGTATGGGAATCCCTAATGCGCCAAATCGCTGTCGACTATTCGCTGTACAAGTCCAATGAGACCACGAGTTGGATTGCAGGCGCCGGCCCCGAGCAGTTCCTACGCGACCTAGCAGCCGGCGATGACAAAGGCCGGGTGGTAACAGGATCGTTCGCCGCGGAGACCCTCGTATCCATCGCCCCGGCCGTTGTGGTGGTCGTCTACACCGAGGATCCCGAGCACCTGGCCGAGATGACACGGCTGCGCCAGGTGCGAACTGGCGGGAACGTGAGACTCGCCCGGCCGTACGACCCGATCGTGTTCGAGCGCACCTGGACCAG
>JAPOQZ010000194.1 GCA_026710435.1 bacterium
ATGACTTGGGTCGAGGCTGCGCGACTTCGTGGGTTTCGGGCGCTGTTGTCGGAGAGGGGGTCAGTTTACGAGGATTCCCCAGGCTGCGAAACTGTTGGGTGCCGGTGAACCCGTGAACTCCTCGGCGTAGGAATCGGATGGAGGTTGATGATCCCTTCGACGGGGTCCGTTGGATGCTCGTCTGCTGCTGCGGAGGGCAGGGCTTCTTTCCAAGGGAAGTTACTGCGATGATGGGATGGTGGCTATGGATGCTCTCGGGATATCACTTCTTGCCTACCATTCGCCGCCTGGTGAGAACTCTGCACGCAGATCATCGAGCGTTTCGAGGATGTCCGCCAACCAGGCAGCGACTCCCGTTAGGTAATTGAACATCGCGTCCAGTGTCTGGTTGAGGTCACGCGTGTTAATCAACGAGGGGACCTTACCCTTGCTGTTGCCGAGGACGAAGGATGGTCGGCCTTTCGTGTCGACCGGGTAACGGAAGGTCATCGAGTGGGGATCCGCGGCACTGAGCTGCATGACCAGATCCTCAAAGGCTGTGGTCGCCTCGTCGTCTGAAGGGCCGGGATGGTGGAGAGCTTCGGCATCGGCAAGCAGAGCCTTAGCGATCTTCCATATACGGCATAGATCGTGGCTGATCGGATACGGGTCGTCTCGGCCCAGAAGTCGATTTCCGTACAGGATGATCTCCTTGAGACCCAACTCGATCGCCTGACGAGCTGTGAACAGAATCGGGTAGATCAAGAAGTCCTGGTCCTTGCCCGACGCAGTGTGTCGCATCAGCAGCTTGGCCGCCTCTGCATAGCCGAGTTGGTAGATTGTCCAATTAGGTCCCCAGGACATATTCGCGTTCGGACGCCAGTCTCTCGTGTTGTTCGTCTCGAAGAGACTCATGCCCGGCCGGGGCCAAGCGCACTCGTCTTCCATTCTTGAGCCTTCCGATTGCTTGCCAGGAGCCTAGACTGTTAGTTCCAAGGATGGTTAGTGGTCGAAGGCGATTAGGGAGCGAGATGGTCCGGGTCTATTGGTGGTTTGGTTGTGCCAGATCGCAGCGGTGAGCGCTAGAAGACGTTGCAGGATTCGTGCTATCACACCGCCATTAACGGGCTCTACGCGGCTAAGAGGGGTTTTCGGCCTCGTATTCGTTTGGTAGAAGCAGTATACCGGGTGAGTCCACAGTGGAGTAGGAGCCTTAGCCGGTAGTTGTCCCAGTTGCGGAAACCGTGTCGTAGACGACGGGTCTTTTCGATGATCAGGTTGACAGCTTCGGTCGCATCTGTTGGTGGCGCCGGTTCGGTGATAGTTGAGGGTCTCTTCTTCCCAGGTGCGCAGTGTCCGGGACAGGCGATCGACCTCTGGCACGTCAACTGTCTTGGCCCAGCCGTGGAATGCTTCCGGGCAGCTTCGAGGTTCTCGGCGGCGTAGACTTGGCGGAGAAGTGTTCTTTGGCTACCCAAGCGCAGGCCACCTTGTCGTAGCGGTCACTATCCCGATGCGCCAAGGCCGCGTCGATGCGACGGCGGGCGGAGTCGCTGACCCGAGTTTGGCGGGTTGGAGGGGTTGGTGGGAGTGGTTAGTTCGCTGACCTGGGGTTTGTGGTGTAGGACACCGTTCAGGCGCGAAGTTGTAGGGGCGACATAATGGTTGGATGGCCTGCGATGCGGTGGTATCATGCTGGGCATGTTCGTGAAAACGACCCGCCGTCGCAGGGGCGACAAGGTGTACGAGTATCTGTCGTTGGTGGAGTCCGTCCGCAACGGTTCGAAAGTCGGGCACCGCACCCTTCTACGCCTCGGGGAGGTGACCGCTTTGCGCGAGTCCGGACAGCTGGAACGGATCGTCGCCGCCTTGGAGCGTCACCTACGACGCGAACGTGTCGACGTCGGCGCACTGGCAGCCGAGGGGGCGCCCGGGGTGGGGGCGGTAGCAGCGGTGTGGGCGGTGTGGCAACGGCTGGGCTTGGACGGATGGTTCGCCCAGGTGGGTGCCGCGCGGGGCGCGAAGGCTCTGGAGCATGCGGTGTTCGCGATGGTGGCGAACCGGCTGGTGGCGCCGTGCTCGAAGCGGCGGCTGGGCGAGTGGGCGGCGTCTGATGTGGGCATGCCCGAAGGGTGGTCGGCCGCGGCACCCGGCCCGCACCACCGGGC
>JAPOQZ010000088.1 GCA_026710435.1 bacterium
GCCGAGGAGGTGGCGGTTGGGGGAGGGCCCGCCGGAGGAGACCGCCTCGACGGTTTTCGCGGTCTCGGCATCCCGGAACCGGTGCGTGCCAGGCGGAGGAGGCTGTCTCCAGCGAACTCCCGATACAGGACACTAGGGCGCCTTCACGCTTTGCGCATTCGTTCCGGTATCGCGGGTCCCGTAGCTGGTCTACGGGGCGGCGGTGGGATGTGGCGGTCCCGGAGCACGCCGCCCGCAACGCAGGCCGACCGCGATCAAACTAGGCTGCCGCAACATGGAAGGGGTCACGACTCGCCGGGAGGCCATGCCTCCGTGGATCCCTCGCCTGCTCGTCCTGGTGGTGGCGACCGTCCTTGGAACCCTGGCCCTGGTCTGGGCGCTCGGTCAGCTGCGCAGCTTCCTGCTCGCCCTACTCCTGTCCTTCTTCATATCCTTCGCCCTGGAGCCGGGGGTCACCTTCCTGGCCAAGCGCGGCTGGCGGCGGGGTCTGGCGACGGGGGTCGTTTTCTCGCTGGCGCTTCTCGCCGGTCTGCTCTTCGTGGTCGTGACCCTTCCCCCCCTCGTGGTCCAGATGGCATCCCTGGCCTCGAACGTTCCCGACTGGCTCAAGGCCGGGAGCGAGTTCGCGTCCGAGCGGTTCGGAATAGCCATCAACCTATCGAACCTGTCAACAGATGTCATCGACTTGCAGGGCACCCTCCAGAAGTACGCCGGATCTCTCGCGACAGGGATCCTGGGCATCGGTGGAAAGGTGCTGGGGCTGGTGGTGCAACTGTTTGCGATGGCCTTCTTCACGTTCTACCTACTTGCGGACGGGCCCCGCTTCCGCCGCCTGATCCTGTCCCTGTTCCGTCCCGAACGCCAGGCCGAGGTGGTCCACATATGGGAGATCGCCATCCAGAAGACCGGTGGGTACGTCTTCTCGCGGGCTCTGCTGGCCTTCGCCTCCTCGGTGTTCACATACATCGCCTTGCTGATCATCGGTGTCCCGTTCGCTCTTGCCCTGGCGATCTGGGTCGGAGTCGTGTCGCAGTTCATCCCCGCCGTCGGCACCTACCTGGCGGCTGTGGTGCCGGTCGTGGTAGCTCTCACGGTAAGCCCGCTCACCGCTTTGATCGTGATCGCGGTGCTGGTCGTCTACCAGCAGTTGGAGAACCTCGTCCTGGCCCCACGCATAACGGCTCGGACCATGGCCCTCCATCCGGCGGTGGCATTCGGTGCCGTGCTGGTGGGAGCGGCTCTCCTGGGAGCGGTGGGAGCCTTGGTCGCTCTGCCGGCCGCCGCCATCCTCCAGGCCTTCATCTCGACCTACGTGGAGCGCCACCACGTGGAGGAGTCAGACCCTGATCAGCCGGATACAGAGGAGTTGGCACCCGCCGACAGCCAGGCCGAGGAGTCCTGAAGCAGCAACTCCTCAACTCAACGGGGATCCCGCAACCGCTCCTGAACCCCATCCCATCAGGCGCGTGCTCTTGAACGATCCAGTGATTCCGTTATTATAGGAAAACCATCCCTTTATCAAGGAATTACGGAAGTGTTGTTCCAGGCGCCCACACTTGATGATGTGGAACTCGAGGTGATTGACTCGATCGATGAGGTCCGGCGGGGTCTACGGCGCCTGCTGTACGAACCGCGGCGCTGGCACGGCCTGGTACGCAGGTCGGTCGCAGCCGGGAATACACGCGCCTCGACTGGCATCGAAGGTCACCACGTAAGCCACGATGACGCCACTGCGGCCGTGGATGGGGCGGAGCCATTTGAAGCGACCGGGAGAGACTGGGAGGCCGTTCGGGGCTACCAGGCCGCCATGGACTACATCTTGAGACTCTCCGCTGATCCCCACTTCACGTATAGCGACGGGTTGATCCGCAGCATCCACTACATGATGATGAAACACGACTCCGGATGCCTACCCGGCATGTACCGACCGGGCCCCGTCTTCGTCGGTGCATACGAGGGTCCCAGCTCCAGGATGGCGCCGGGTCTGGTTCGGGAACTGATGACATCGTTGAATGAGTCGGACGAAGCCACACCACTGCTGGTCCGAGCGGCGATGGCCCATCTCAATCTGTTGATGATCCACCCCTTCAAGGACGGCAACGGTCGGATGTCTCGCGCGCTCCAGACGCTCGTCCTCGGACGTGACGGCACGCTCGACCCGCGTTTCTCGAGTATCGAGGAGTATCTTGGGTACAACACCCCTTCCTACTACCAGGTCTTGGCGGATGTCGGGGGCAGCCGTTGGAACCCGGAGCGGGACGCCCGGTCCTGGATCCGCTTCGTCATTGCGGCGCATCACTTCCAGGCGCACCGGATGGCGTGGAGGGTGAAGGAAGCTGATCGGGTATGGGAGTCGATCTCGCGGATGCGGTCCGAGGCGGGCTTGGACGAGCGGAACATGGGATCGATGTACAACGCGGCCGTGGGATACAGGGTGCGTAGATCCGACCACATCGACTATGCAGATGTGAGCGAGCGGGTAGCGACTTCCGATCTCAGGAAGTTGGTGGACTCCGGGTTTCTGGAGGCGGTCGGCGAGCGCCGGGGCCGCTATTACGTGGCTTCCGCCCGGCTACGCTCGCCGGCAGATCGGAAGCCCCCGGTGATCAACCGCCCTTTCGGGTCCGTCGTCGTCACTCCCGTTCCGTGAATCCTACGAAGCCGGTGGTCGATGCAGCACCGTGAGCAGCCGAACCCGCTCGATGCCGAGGGCGGACGCCGGCTTGATCGGGGATCATCAGGACCGACCTCCCAACGCAGTGCGGCAATGATCAGTCCGGCGATGGTTGTCTTGAATCCGATGATCCGGAAGGCGATCCGGATCATCGGCCGTTCGAGCGAGCGAACTCCTAGTGTCCCGAGTCGGAAGTTCGTCACAGAAGATCTGGCTACACCTCCACGCCACCGAACCCCGAGAACGCGAAAATCACCGGAAGGTGCCTCTTTCCTTGGGTTTCCCACCCCTGCCGCCACCTCCGAGGGTCACGGACGCGACCTTCTATCCCCTGTGCGGGCCGGTTCCGGACAGTATGAACCCTGCCGCGGTCCGCTCGA
>JAPOQZ010000192.1 GCA_026710435.1 bacterium
GGGTCACGGACGCGACCTTCTATCCCCTGTGCGGGCCGGTTCCGGACAGTATGAACCCTGCCACGGTCCGCTCGACGTCGGAAACGAACCGCCGGTGTATACGGCTATCTACCATTGTGCAACGAGCCTGTGACAGATACAACCCTCTGGTAACGGTGGCCGGTTCGGGTTCGGCTCGTCAAGCCGAGAACGCAAGCGAAACAGAGATACAGGACACTAGCCCTGATTCACTCATACTGAAGGTGCCCTGTTTGTGGGGGGGTTGCTGCGATGATGTGGTGGCCCCCCGGTGCCGGGGGGCGGGCCTGACCCAGCCTGATTCTGGCTTGAGTGCCTTTATGAAGATCTGTCGGCCTGTCCCCCCGGTCTGGGGGTGGGGCTGCGGCCCGGAGCGGATGTGACCTGATAGAAGCCTTGTGGCATAGGCCCGCACCTTGAGTGTACTGTCCACCGTTTCTGGTCGGTAGCCCCTTGTAGTGAACAACGGTAGTCCACTTGGAAGGTGGTGGTTCATGTCAGGAACAGGGGTTGAGGTCTTCGGTGGGGTTGACACCCATCGGGACACGCATGTCGCTGCGGTAGTTGACAGGGTCGGTCGTGTCCTGGGGTGCGAGTCGTTTGTGGCTGACGAGTCGGGGTATGGGCGGATGGTCGCCTGGTTCCGTACGCGGGGAACGCTGGTCCGGGTCGGGGTGGAAGGAACGGGTAGTTACGGTGCCGGTCTCGCCCGCTATATGGCTGCCGCCGGCGTCGACGTGGTCGAAGTGATGCGTCCCAACCGGCAGCGACGCCGCGCTCGGGGCAAGTCCGACCAAATCGACGCCGAAGCAGCAGCTCAGGCAGCCGCTTCAGGTCAAGCTACCGCTGTTCCTAAGTCCGGTGTGGGACCGGTGGAGTGCATACGGATGCTCCGGGTGGCTCGCCGGTCGGCTACCAAGGCCCGCAGCCAGGCCGCCAACCAGATCCATTCTCTGGTCGTTACCGCTCCCGAGCCGCTGAAACACCAGCTCAAGGGTATGAGCCTCAAAGCCATGGTGGGGGTCTGTTCCCGTAGCCGTCCCGGAGACGCGCAGACCACCGTCGCGTACGCGAAGAAGACGCTGCGCCACCTCGCCCGCCGCTATCAGGCCCTCGACGCGGAGATCACCGACCTCGAGGCCGACATACGTCGTCTCTGCGCCGAAGCGAACCCGGCTCTGCTGGCCGCCAACGGAGTCGGCCCCGACACAGCTTCGGTGCTGCTGACCGCCGCCGGCGACAACCCCGAGCGGATGAAAACAGAGAAGTCGTTCGCGGCGCTGTGCGGCGCCAACCCCATCCAGGCGTCATCAGGACAAACCATCCGCCATCGCGTCAACCGCGGCGGCAACCGTCAAGCCAACAGCGCGCTATGGCGCATCGCTATCACCCGGATGCGCACCGACCAGACCACCCAAGACTACGTAGCCCGACGCACGGCCGAGGGAAAGAACAAACGAGAGATCATCCGCTGCCTCAAGCGGCACATCGCCCGAGAAATCCACCGACTCTTGACCAACCCGCCGCCAACCCCTGACTGCGCCCGGCTACGCACCCGCCGCCTCCACGCCCAGATCACCCTCACCCACGCCGCCCAACAAATCGGAACACATCCCAGCCGCATCTCAGCCCTCGAAACAGGCCGGGACCACAACCACCAACTCGCCACCCGATACCAAACCTGGCTCCAAACCCACCAACCCGACCCATCGCCGATTTGACAAACATAGAAGCATCTTCATGTTTCCAGACACACCCACAGCAGCATGCCACATCAACCACATGATCGTGACTGGGCCTGGCTTCACCCGACGGGTGAAGGTCCCGCCGGGCCGAGACGGGATTGTGGAAATGGCCGTAGTCCCTGGTCAGAAGCTTATATCCCGAACTCTGCTCGCCTAGTGCAAACCCCCGCATGAAAAATCGGGGCTAGGACGCGTTATTGCTAAGCGCAGTCGTTACGGTACCGCGGGTCCCATGGTTGGTGTGTGGGGCGGCGGTGGAATGTGGCGTCGCTGGCCGTCCAGAGCACGTCGCCCGCAACGCAGACCGACCACGTTCAAACTAGTAGAGGGGGGAGTGTGGCCTGTCGGGCTCGTCTCCCCTTACCCCGGCGAGGGCGAGGTCGACGGCGGCATGAAAGGCCGGCAGGTCAGACACCACGGACACCATGCGGAACCCTCGATCCAGGCGATCGGCGACCGTGGCGGGCGTGCAGTGGATGGCGGGAACCACCTCATGGCGCTCGCAGGCCTCGACGATCCGGTCGAGCATGGCCAGGTAGGGCGCGGCCGTGGTGCCTGGACGGTATCCCATCGAAATCGCCAGGTCGGAGGGTCCGACGTATGCGACATCGACTCCGGGGACCGACAGTATGTCGTCGAGCGCATCGATCGCCTCCAACGTTTCGATCATCGGCATGCAGGCCACCTCCGCATCGGCGCGCTCGTAGTAGTCGGACCCTTGTAGCAGCAGCGCCCGGTTGGCTCCTATGCTGCGCTGCCCCAGAGGTGGGAAGCGGCAGGCCGCCGCGGCGGCGGAGGCTTCCTCGGCCGAGTTGACCAGCGGGATGATGACCCCCATCGCGCCGGCGTCCAGAGCGGTCGAGATGTTGGAGGTCGAGTTCTCCGCCACCCGGATGAGCGGAGTCACACCTCCCAGGGTCAGAGACGGGAGAATGCGCACGGCGTCGGAGAAGCCGATCGGTCCATGCTGCAAATCGATGCATACGTAGTCGAGATCGGCAACCGCAAGGGCCTCAGCGATCAATTGGCTGGGGACCGAGAGCCAACCACCTATCGCGGGCTGGCCAGCCGCCCATCTGGCGCGGATCGGGTTGGGTCGCATGGCCTCAATGATGGCAGATCGGCGTACCGGACACACCTGCAAGAACCCAATACCAGGATTGGCTTGGCCCGATATTCGCGGACCCGGGAGTTCGCGGTCAGCCGTCGGGCCAGCAGGGGGTTTCTCAGCACCCTCCGAGGAGAAGGAAGTGTGGTCCCCGGCGGAGCCCGCAAGAACCGCTTTCAGCACCTTCCCACAGCGCGAGGATCACAGTACCCCGAGGTCCTGCAACTCTGCGAGCCCGGCGGATTCGAGGCCCAGCACTCCGCTCAGGACGGCCTCGGTGTCGGCCCCGAGCACCGGGGCCGCCCGGGGTGCGGTCCGGGGCACCGCCGAGAAGGACAGAGGCGTCCCCGGGACGGGGTAGCTTCCGATCCCCGGCTGTGAGACATCCGCCCACATCGGGTTGGACTCGGGGCTCACCCTCGGGTCCGCTGCCAGCAGTTCCGCGACTGTCCGGTAGGGACCCCAGCAGATACGGTGCCGGTCGAGGACCGTACCCACCTCTCCGGTGGTGTGGCTGGCGAACCAGCCTTCGAGGATCGCGGAGATCCTCTCGCGGGCCGCGAAGCGGGCCCCCTCGTCCGAGAGGTCCACCCCGAGTTCCTCCTCGAGCGCGGTCATGGCGGGTGCGGTAGCGGTCGCTTCCAGAAGCGACGACCAGTGACGCGGAGTGAGGGCCACCACCATGGCCCTTCCCCCGTCGGACGTGGCGAAGTCCTTGCCGAACGTTCCGTACACGTAGTTGCCGTACCGGCCGCGCTCCTCCCCGTTTATGACCACCTCCCCGACCTGGCCGAGGTGTCCCAGGGTCGCGAAAGCCGTATCCGCCAGCGACAGTTCGACCAGGCTCCCCTCTCCCGTGCGGGACCGGCGGCGCTCAGCCGCAAGTACGGCGGTGACTACATTGCCGCCGGCCACCACGTCCCAAGCGGGCAGTACATGGTTGACCGGATCCCCCTCCGAGCCAGTGATAGCGGGGTATCCGGCCGCGGCATTGACCGTGTAGTCGACAGCTATCGACCCGTCCGGGTTGCCTCGCAGCACCACCATGATCAGGTCCGGGCGGTCGCGGCGGAGATCCTCGTAGGGGAGCCAGCGGGGCGAGATGTTGGTGATCACCACCCCTGCGTCCTCGCCGGGAGCCGTGATCAGGGCGCGAACCAGGCGCCGGGCCACCCGTTGACGCAGATCCAGGGCTACGGAGCGCTTGCCCTTGTTCAGCCCGGCCCAGTAGATGCTGGCGCCGGATTCCGTGATCGGACGTCTCCGGAAGTCGAGCCCGCCTCCGAGCGGGTCCACCCGGATCACGTCCGCTCCGAGCTGCGCCAGCGTCATGCCGGCCAGCGGTACGGCAACGAAGGCGGAGAGTTCCACGATGCGCAGTCCGCCCAGAACACCCGGTGTGGCAACTGAGTCCATGCCGTCATCCTACGATTACGCGACACGATTCCCGAACCGTCGAGGAGGAACCCATGCCGGAAGTCATAGGAGAGGGCACTTTTGACCTGGCCGACTACGAGGCCGAGTTGGCAGCTGCCCCGAACAACCACCAAGTCGGAACCAAACTCGTATTCGAGAACGACCGGGTGGGTGTGTGGGAGGTGCGGCTCCGTCCCGGCGAACGGGCTGCCTTCCACATCCACGACCGGCCCTACTTCTGGACGGTGGTGGATGCGGGCACGGGTCGGCAACGCTCGGACGATGGCACGTACGTGATCCAGCGATACGAAGTGGGGGACACCAGCTTCGGGAACCACTCGCAGGAGCAGTTCATGATCCACGACATCGAGAACTACGGGGACACGGAGATCCGGTTCATCACTGTCGAGTTGTACGGCTGAGAGAGGGGTAGGAGGTGGTTTCCCGGCCGGACCGTCTCGCCCGGACGGCCATGGCAGGGCTCGCCTCGGCCGGAGCCGACCTGGTCTTCGGGGTTCCCGGAGGCGGTCCCAACATCGAGATGATCGAGAGCGGGGCCGGCGTCGGGATGGGTTTCGTGCTCACCCACGGCGAGGCGGCCGCGTGCATAGCGGCCGGTACGTACGGCAGGCTGGCAGGAGTTCCCGGGGGAGCGGTCGTGACACGGGGGCCGGGTCTGGCGTCCGCTGCCAACGGTGTCGCCCAGGCCACGCTCGACCGCTTCCCGCTGGTGCTCCTCAGCGACACGATCCCCGCCGCACACCGGGACCGGATCGGACACCAGAAGCTTGATCAGACACAGACCATGGCCCCGCTCACCAAGTGGTCCGGCAGGTTGGGATTCGACAACCCCACCGAAGCAGTCGGGAAGGCTGCCCGCATCGCCCTCGATCCGCCGGCCGGAGCTGTCCACCTTGACTTCGATCCCACCCATCCCGGCGACCAGCCCCCGCCGAACCTCCCGGTCCCGACTGTCGATGGGGAGGATCTCCTGAAGGCACGGCGGCTCGTGGCCGGTTCTCGGCGGCCGATCTTCCTGGTGGGCGCCGGGGCCGCGCCTATCGCCAAGGAGGTGAGGGCGGTGGTCGAGGAGGCGGGAATCCCGGCCCTGGTCACGTACCAGGCGAAAGGAGTGATTCCCGACGACTCGCCCAGTTACGGGGGCCTGTTCACCAACTCGGCGGCAGAGCGAAGGCTGGTGGACTCCGCCGACCTGATCGTGGCCGTGGAGCTAGACCCGGTCGAGCCGATGCCCGGTGCCTGGCCCTACCACTCTCCCGTGCTGGCCCTGAGCACCCATCCCATCATGGATTCCTACTATCCGGCGACGGTCGAGCTCAACGGGCGCATCGACTCCATCCTGGGGGACCTCGCGGAAGGATTGTCGTCGGCCTGGCCGCCCGGCGCCGGGCCGGAACAGAACACCCGGTTCCGCGAGGCGCTGGAGGCAGAGTCCCCCGGGTTCTCCCCGCTGGAACTGGTGGAAACCCTCATCGAGGCGGGTCCGGACGACCCGGTACTGACCGTCGACGCCGGGGCCCATTTCCTGGTCATCATGCCTCTCTGGCCGGTGCGTAGGCCTCTCGATCTGTTGATCTCCAACGGGCTGGCCACCATGGGATTCGCACTGCCGGCGGCGATCGGCGCTGCGCTGGCCAGGCCTGACCGTCCGGTCATGTGCCTGGTCGGAGATGGGGGGCTGGGTATGACGATGGCCGAGCTGGAAACCGTGGCCCGGCTGGACCTCGATGTCACGGTGGTGGTCTTCAACGACTCGACCCTGAGCCTCATAGACGTCAAGCGGGATCCCTCGAGCCCGCTGGGTCCGGGGCTGGTTCGGTACGGACCTACCGACTTCGCAATGGCGGCCCGGTCGATGGGGCTTCCCGGCCATGTGGCAACCCGGCCCCGCCACGTTCGGGAAGCTCTGGCCGCGGGCTCCGGACCTCGCCTGATCGATGCCCGCATCAACCCGGAGACCTACGCACATGTCATCAGGGAGACGCGGGGTTGAGACCGACGCGGGTTGGAAGCCTGCTCTGGACCGCCATCGCCGCCTCTGGCTGCGTCCTTTCTCCGGTCCTCAGGCCAAAGAAGCCGTAGTCGCCCTCCTGGTATCTCCAATCGGGATCGGAAGCATTACGATCAGGCGGTCCACCAAGCGAGGGAGAGAGGACCAATGGGAATCAAGCTCTACGAGTTCCTGGACGTCTCGGCCGGACTCCAGGCAGGCCAGTTCGGCATCGGAGGCCGCAAGGAGTTGGCAAGCCTGAACGATCTGAACCCGATCTACAAGAGGCTGCTCGACGAGCCGGTGACGGCGGTTATGGGCGTGATAGCGGGGGACGGGAGGCCGAGCCTGACTGCCATGTGGTTCGACTACGAGGACGACAAGGTGTTGGTCAACGTAGCCGCCCAACGCAAGAAGACCGCGTGGATCAGGGCCAATCCCCAGGTTTCCCTGATCCTGATGAATCCGGAGAATCCTTACCACTGGGTGTCCATGAAGGTAACGGCCGAGCGGGAGATCTCCGAGGATGATCCGGATGAAGGCGCCCGGGTAACCGCACAGTTGGACGGTATCTGGACCAAGTACACAGGCGCCGAGCCGCCTTACGGCCTCCGAGACCCGTCGATCGACGAGCGCCGGGTCCTGTTCGAATGCCGGGTCGACAAGGTCTCCACCTTCGGCCAGCCCTGAACAAGCCCGCCGGCAAGGCGGACGGTTCCCCGCCGTGACCGTTCCATGAGCGGCATGCCCCGGGTTGCCATCGTGGGCGGGTCGATCGGCGGCCTCACCGCGGCGCTCGTGTTGCGCGACGTCGGATGTGAGGTCGACGTCTACGAACGTTCCACCGCCGAATTGGAGGCACGCGGGGCTG
The DNA here is from genome assembly GCA_026710435.1 of bacterium. Lineage (GTDB taxonomy): Bacteria > Actinomycetota > Acidimicrobiia > Spongiisociales > Spongiisociaceae > JAPPFW01. The sequence goes on from JAPOQZ010000192.1 coordinate 7,170, forward strand.
GCATCGTGTCCCATCCGGTCACGGTCCGGTACTTCGAGGAGAACCGTCCTCTCGATGTGGACAGGGTGATGGTCCGCCTGCCCTGGCTCAGGTTTCTCGAACGGGACGGCGGGACCCTTTACGAGGAGCAGAGGAACTACCGGTTCACTTCTTGGAACACCCTCTACCGGAACCTGCTGGCGCACTTCGATACCGACCGCTACCACCTCGGTTACGAGATGGTGGGACTCGATCAGGACGCCGACCAGGCCACGGTCCACTTCGCTGATGGAGGGGCGATCTCGGCTGACCTGGTGGTGTGTGCCGATGGGGTCTCGTCTCGGACGAGGGCGATCCTGCAACCCCACATCGAGCCCCGTTACGCGGGCTACGTGGCTTGGCGCGGCACGATACCGGAGTCGGGATTGTCGGGCCCCACGGCCGAACGGCTGGGCGATGCCATCACCTACCACCTGACCGACGAGGGCCACATCCTCATGTACCCGATCCCCGGCCTGCATGACGAACTGGAACCGGGCAGCCGGATACAGGGCTTCGTCTGGTACCACAACTACGCGGAGGGCACGGAACTGGACGATCTCCTCACCGACCGGACCGGGCTACGGCGCGAGTCCTCGGTCCCTCCCGGTCTGATGCGGGACGAGTACGTTGCATGGACGAAGCAGTACGCCGCCGAGCGATTCCCCGCTGTGGTAACCGAGGCGGTCACCAGGATCGCCAACCCGTTCGTCCAGGTGATCTTCGACGTTGCGGTGGACCGCATGGCCTTCGGGCGGATCTGCCTGATAGGAGATGGAGCGATGGCCGTGCGTCCGCACGCCGGCGCCGGAACAGCCAAGGCCTGCGCGGACGCGTGGTCGTTGGGCGACGCGCTGACGGAGACCGATGGGGACGTACTCGACGCTCTGGCAGCCTGGGAGCCGCGCCAGCGGGAACTCGGCTACGCGCTGCTGGAGCGGGCGCGCTGGATAGGGGACGGTAGCCAGTTCCGCCACGACTGGGTGCCCGGCGATCCCCGACTGCGTTTCGGTCTCTACGAAGCGGGGGATGCGGTGTTTCCCGAATGAGTAGGCCTCGCCGCAGCGGTCGCCGCCGCGGCGAGATCCGCGAACTTGCGAAAGCTGGGGGCCCAACCCCCGCCTCCACCACTCCAAGCCGGGATCCGGTCCGGGGCGCGTCGCCTCAAGGCTGCCCGTTACCGGAGGATGATCACCGTGTCCGGACCGGTGGTGATGTTTGTGGTTCGGCAGTCTCCGATATGCACCGAAGGAGAGACCTCCACAACCCCCTTGCGAACGTTGACGGCTGATCTCCGGGCTGCGGTGCTCATACCCCGCCGGGGCCCGCACGCCATGCAGAGCGAGGAGGCTGCCCGCGGTCTCGAGTTGTGGGCGGAACTCGACGGAGTTGACCTCTTGCGGGTGGACGATCCGTCACCCCACTCGGTGACGGAGATCTACCACGGTTGGTTGCGCGACGGCGGTAGCCATGTGGTGCTCGGCTCGTACGGGAGCGGCCTCGTCCGCCGCGCTCTGCCTGCTGTTGGCAGGACCGGGAAGGTGCTGTGGAACCACGGGGGGTCGGCGGACGACCTCGTCCGGCCAGGAGTGGTTCAAGTGGTCGCACCGGCTTCCACGTACCTGGTGGAGGCGGTTCGGCAGTGTGCTCGGTTGGGGCTCGGTCGCCTCAAGATCGTCTGCGGCAAGGGGCCCTTCGCTGCTCTGGTGGCCAAGGGCGCCCGCGACGAAGCACGACGCCTGGGTATCAGTCCGGAGCTTGTCATCGGAGGCGACCGCCTGGCCGGCGTCGATCCAGCGGTCGGGATCCTGATCACGGCGGGGTTCCGGGAGGATGTATCGCTCGTCGCTCGCATCAGGACCGGTGAGTCCCAACCCCCGCTCCTCGGCTGCGTCGCTGCCGGAGTGCCTCAGTTCGGCGCGCGGCTGGGGCCGTACGCGGACGGCGTCATCGGTCCCACCCAGTGGACACCGAGCCCCGGAACGCCTGGCGTCGGACCTTCAGGCACCGGCTTCGAGCGGCTGTACGAAGAGGCCTTCGGGACAAAGCCCGGCTACGTGGCGGCGCAGGCAGCGGCCGCCGGATTCCTGGCCGCCCACGCACACCGTTCCGGCATGGACCGTGACGATGTCCTCGCCTGGCGGACTTCCACCCTGCTGGGCGACTTCGCTCTAGAGGACGACTGGCGCCAGGTCGGGTACTCCGTCTCGACCATCCGGTGGCGCGACGGCCGGATGGAGTTGATCCCCAGCCATCCCGGTCCGTCCGGATAGAGGCCGAGTTCGCGCAGACGACCGGAGTTGGCGCTAAATAGTTCCGTGCAGCTAGCCCGTGTTCGGGGTCGATCTAAGAATACAGCCCATTGTAAAGATACTGTGCCGTCCTTAGACATTGCCATTCCTGATTGAATGGGATCATCGGCTGTGGAGGTCTCCTCCAACGCTGGAAGAGCTACCAGTGGACCACCGTCATCGAACCTCACACCATAACGCACAACATTTGAATAAATGGTAGAACCGATGACTTCGGGGTCTTGCAATCTATAAGACTAAAGGGTTACCCTGCGCTTTCGTCCTCTCCGCGGCGGTGGTTGGAGATTCGAGGGATGGACTTTCAGGTCTTGCAGGCTCAGTCGTTCTGGGATTGCGTCGACTCGCTGCGCCGAGACGACAGGTACAAGGCCGCCTTGGTAGACACCCTCAGCGAGCTACGCAGCAAGCCGTTCCGGAATCCAAAGCTGCAGACGCATGACGTCGGAACTGCGCGCAACGGAAAGAAACTCTTTGCTTCCGATGTGGGGGGAAGGCGTAGTGATCGTCGGATCGTCTGGCAACTGTTCAACAGGACGATCGTTCTTCTCCTGTACGGCTCCCACAAGATCTATGACCGTGCCGGGCGAATCTCCATCGATTTCGACCCGGCCACCCAGCAGTACACCGTGTACGAGCGGGCTCCCGATTCGGGTATCAGGCAGCTATATGCGAGGCAACGCAACAGGATCGGGAAGCTGTTCATGGCTTGGACCGATCAAGAACTGCAATCGAGTGGGTTGCCCGAGCGTGTTGTTTCCCATCTTCGACGGATCGACTCGGACGAAGAGTTCCTTGCTCTCGAGAAACAACTCGGTCCCTACTTCGAAACCGCCTTCGAGATGCTCGCGTCAGGGCATCCACTGATTCAGCCGGTAGGCGGTCCCGACGAGTCCGGTCTCGTCGAAGCGGAAGAACCTCCAGTCACCGAGGAGGATCGTGAAGTCGAGCGCCGCCTCGCCGATGATGGGAAGCGGATCTGGTTCACGCGTGTCGAGCCGGAGTTCCTAGCCGAAGTCATGGGTCGGCCAATAGAGGATTGGATGATCTTCCTACATCCCGACCAGAAACTGGCTATAGGTAGGCACTACTCAGGGCCGGCAAGGGTCCGAGGCTCGGCCGGAACTGGTAAGACGGTGGTGGGCCTGCATAGGGCTGCGTGGCTTGCCAAGCGGAATCTAACGCTCAAACAAGAGCGGAAGGCGCGACTGATCCTGTCTGACGAGATTATAAAGCCCGTACTGTTCACCACGTTCATCAGCACACTGCCCCCGGTCTTCGAAGCCCTGTATCTACGGCTGCCGTCGGCGCTGGCCGGTGAGGTGGAGTTCATCAATGTCGATCGCCTCGCCCGCAAGGTATGCCAAGCGGCAGGCGAACGGTTGGTCGTCAACAGGAAACTGGTGGATGCAGCATTCAGGGCAGCCCTCATGAGGATCGTCGCTCCCGGCTCGCCTTTGGCCCGCAGCGGATTTACCGAGCGATACGTGCGCGAAGAGATAACCGTGGTCATCAAGGGCCGAGCCATCGCCTCGCTCGACGAGTACGTCCGCATCGCTCGGGTTGGTAGGCGGGTACCGATGGGGCGGAGTCTGAGAACCCAGGTGTGGGATCTCCGGGAGGCTTGGGATGAGGAGTTGGCTGGCCGTCTCGTGGTCGACTTCCCCGATGTCGTCCTGCGTGCGCTCCACCATGCGCGCCGTCTCGACGAGCCCCTATATTCGGCTGTCATCGTTGATGAAGCCCAAGACATCACGATGGCTGGCCTCCTGTTTCTGAGGGCGCTCGTCAACGCTCCTCTATCGGATAAGGACCGGCCCAACGGGATGCTCGTTCTCGGCGACGGGGCCCAGCGTATCTATCCCGGCGGATACACTCTCCGCCAGGCCGGCATCGAGGTACGCGGCCGAACAACGGTCCTGTCCGTCAACTACCGCAACACCGATGAGATCCTCAACGCGGCAATGGCGGTGGCCGGCGACAGCCAGATCCATGACCTCGGTGAAGACTTCCTGCGAGGTGATCAGCGGGCGGACACTTCCAGGCGCGGGCCACGGCCGTTGTTGGTCAAGGCATCCGGATTCGATGCGCAACTCGATGAGATCGTCCGCAGGATCGGCGAGATCACCAATGCCGACAAGGACATCGGACCCGGCGACATGGCGGTTCTCGTGCCGATGAACCATCAGGTGAAGAAGGTCTGCGATCGTATCGGACGAACGCGCTTCGGCGCACAGCGACTTTAAAAGTACAACGGAAGACCGAACGACAAGATCAAGGTAGGCACGTTCCACCGCGGCAAGGGCCTCGAGTTCAAGGTGGTGTTCCTCCCGGACCTCACCAAGGGCCGCTTCCCGCGGAAGCCGAGGCGAAACCAGACTGTCGAAGAGGCCGCCGAGGAGCGCGAATTGCAGGTATCACAGCTCTTCGTGGCGATGACGAGAGCCAGGGACATCTTGGTTCTGCTCTACAACGACCTGCCGAGCGAAGCGCTGGTCTACGTGGTCGACCGCTTCGAGCGACAGGAGCCGATGAAGGCTCAAGAGCAGTTCTGGCCGGACGGATCAGGTTCCTTCTGATGGATGTCTTCGAGCTGCGCAAGGGACTCATCGACACCTACCGTGACTACGCCACCAGCTTCATGCGCATTCGCGACGACCGCATCCGGAACTGTGTAGACGATGCGCTCGATTCAGGGAGGCTCTGGCCCCATCCAAGAGTCGGTCTCAACCCTGCATTCGAGTCGGGAGGAACCATCGAGGATCTGGTGTCGGAAGGGCTCCTGCATCCGGGTACCACGTCGATATTCCGCCTCGGCAAGTCCTCCACCGACGCCCTGGGTAGACCATTGCCTCTTTACCGGCACCAGGCGGAAGCGATCAGGGTCGCCGCCAACGACCGCAACTACGTGCTCACAACGGGAACCGGATCCGGCAAGAGTCTCGCCTACATAATTCCGATAGTCGACCATGTGCTCAGAAGCGGCTCGGGTAGGGGCGTGAAAGCTGTCGTTGTCTACCCGATGAACGCGTTGGCCAACAGCCAGATGGAAGAACTCGCGAAGTTCCTCGATTATGGGCCATGGATCGACCGTCCCGTCACCTTCGAGCGGTACACGGGCCAGGATGACGACGAGACAAGGGAGCGGATCCAGAGTCATCCGCCCGACATCCTGCTCACCAACTACGTGATGCTCGAACTGATTCTCACCCGCTACCGGGACCGGCGTCTAGTTCAGGGACTGGGCTCGCTGCGCTTCCTGGTTCTCGACGAACTGCACAGTTACCGGGGCCGGCAGGGCGCCGACGTGGCGTTGCTGGTCCGGCGGCTGCGCGAGGCGTCGGCGTCCGGAGCGCTGCGTTGTGTGGGAACCTCCGCCACCCTGTCCACCGAAGGCGGGTACGAGGAGCGTCAGGAACGTCTGGCGGTGGTGGGTTCACGCCTGTTCGGCGCCGAGGTGCGTCCTGAAGACGTCATCGGCGAGACGCTGCAGCGGGTCACCACCGAGGGCGATGCTGCTGATCCGGGATACGTAGCGGCACTGACACGGGTAGTGGCCCAGGGTCGCCCTCCTCATACATTTGAGGCCTTCACCACCGATCCGTTGTCGAGTTGGATCGAGACGACATTCGGAGTCCGGTACGAGCATGACCGCCTCGTGCGGGCAACGCCGCTTGCTATCGAAGGTACCGGTGGTGCCGCCGCTCGGCTTGCTGGGATCACCGGGGTCAGCGAGTCCGTCTGTGAGGGCGTTCTCCGTTCCCATCTTCTCGCCGGCCATGCTGTGGAGAATCCTCACACGGGTCTTGCCACCTTTGCTTTCCGGCTCCACCAGTTCATCAGCCGGGGCGACACCGTGTACGCGTCACCCGAGGCCTCCACCGACCGTCACGTCACATTGGCGGGCCAGCGATTCGTTCCCGGCGACCGCAGCAAGTCGCTTCTGCCTCTGGCTTTCTGCCGGGCCTGCGGGCAGGACTACTACGTAGTACATAGGCAGCGACCTCATGGTGGCGGCACAACGCGTTCGTATGCTCATTCCACGCCTCGAGATCTGGGCGACACGAACGATGACGACGCCTCGCCCGGGTTCCTGTACCTGAACGATCACCTCCCGTGGCCGGACGACACCGATGAGTCATACGAGCGCCTGCCACAGGACTGGTTCGATTCAGACGGTCGGTTGCGTTCCCATCGACGGGGTGATGTGCCGAGACGGGTGGAGGTCTACCCCGACGGTTCGCTCGACAGGTCCGACGGTGCCGAGCCGGAGTCGGTGACCGGATGGTGGACGCCGACGCCATTCCGGTTCTGCCTGGCCTGCGGCGTTTCGTATGCCGGTCGGGTCGGGCGTGACTTCAACCGGCTTACAACGCTCGGATCCGAGGGCCGCTCGACGGCGACCACGATCATGTCGCTCGCCGCGGTCCGGCATCTGCGGGAGGACACCCGCCTTCCTGCAACTGCTCGCAAGCTGCTGTCGTTCACCGACAACCGCCAGGACGCCTCGTTGCAGGCCGGGCATTTCAACGACTTCGTCCAGGTTACCCTGCTGCGCTCGGCTCTTTGGCAAGCCGTAGCAGCCAGTCCTCAGGGGCTCAGGCACGACGATCTTCCGCAGAAGGTGTTCGAGGTGCTTTCTCTGCCTCGCAGTTCTTATGCGCTCGATCCCGATCTGCGCGGGCTGGCCCGGACGGACACCGACCGGGCCCTCCGCGACGTATTGGCCTACCGCCTGTATCGCGATCTCCGACGCGGGTGGCGACTCACCCAACCCAACCTGGAGCAGGCCGGCCTACTCGTCATCGAGTACGAGTCACTGGGAGACCTCGCAGCCGACGAGACGATGTGGTCCGACTGTCATCCGGCCCTTGCCGGCTGCGATCCCGGACGGCGCGAGTTCGTGCTGACGGTGCTTCTCGACTGGATCCGTCGCGAGCTCGCACTGAAGGTGAACGTCCTCGACAGCCAGCAACAGGAGGGTCTCAAACGGCGAGCCGAGCAGCGTCTCGAGGGTTCGTGGTCGGTGGCGGATGAGCTTCGTCTGGAATATGCCACGGAAGTACTCACCCGCCCGAGCTCCCACCGCGACAGCCGGGAGTGGCGTTACGTCTCGGCCCGGGGTGGCTTTGGACAGTTCCTCCGACGAAGGAACGCGCTGGGCGGCGTGGTCGCCGGGCGAAGGATCAACCTGGAGACCACCACCGAACTCATCAAGCAGACGTTCGAACGCTTGCGCCGTTACGGGCTGCTCTTGCAGGTCGGCGGTGACACGGAGGGCCAGGAACGGTGGCAGATACCAGCGGCCGCTCTCATCTGGAAGGCGGGGGACGGCGCCCATCCATACCAGGACCACATCCGCATGCCCAACGCCCCAGAGGACCTGCCGACCAACCGGTATTTCGTCGACCTCTACCGCACGGTCGGCACGACGCTGGCCGATATCGAGGCACGGGAACACACCGCCCAGGTGTCCTACGACGAGCGGCTCGAGCGGGAGGAACGCTTCCGGAGCGCCGATCTACCCGTGCTCTACTGCTCCCCGACGATGGAACTTGGAGTCGACATCTCTGAGTTGAACGTCGTCAACATGCGGAACGTACCGCCTACGCCGGCCAACTACGCACAACGGTCGGGCCGGGCGGGACGGAGTGGGCAGCCCGCGCTCGTGTTCACGTACTGCGCGGCCGGATCCAGCCACGACCAGCACTTCTTCCGCGAACCGGAGCGGATGATCTCGGGCCAGGTGGAGGCCCCGCGGGTGGACCTGACCAACGAGGACCTCCTACGCGCCCACGTCCATTCCGTGTGGCTGGCAGTAAGCGGGCTGGACCTTGGCCAGTCGATGGGCGACATCCTCGACCTAGCCGACGGTGTCACCCGACCCGAGTTGACGACACAGGTTCAGGACCACCTGCAGGATCCCCACTCCAGAGCCAGGGCCCACGAACGTGCCCAGGTCGTACTCGACGACCTGGCGCCGGAACTCCGGGAGGCGTCGTGGTGGTCGGACACCTGGCTCGACGCCGTGCTGAACGCCCTACCACGGCGCTTCGAGGATGCACTGGAGCGGTGGCGCTCCCTGTACTCCGCCGCCCTCACGCAGGCTCGCGAGCAGAACCGCATCGCGATGTCGGCCACCCGCTCGGCCCGAGACCGCCGCCAAGCCCGCCGCCTGCGTGCGGAGGCCGAGAACCAACTCGATATTCTTCGGGCCACGTCGGATCACCGTGGCCAGTCGGACTTCTACACCTACCGATACTTCGGGTCCGAGGGTTTCCTGCCCGGCTATTCCTTCCCGCGCCTTCCACTGTCTGCCTTCATTCCCGGTCGCCGGGGCCGCTACGACCAGCCGGAGTACCTGCAACGTCCCAGGTTCCTTGCGATCAGCGAGTTCGGTCCCCAGACGTTCATCTATCACGAAGGTGCCCGCTACCGCATCAACCGGGTGATCCTATCGAGGGAAACGGAAGCGGCCGGGCCTCTCCAGACAGACGACAACCGCCTCGTCACCGAAAGCGTCAAGCGCTGCGACCTTTGCGGCTACATGCACAAAGTGGATACCCCACCCGGGCCGGACGTATGCAGGCACTGCTCCGCCGGGCTGGGCGGGGCCTGGACGAACCTGTTGCGGATGCGAAACGTGTCCACCGTAAGGCGCGACCGCATCACCTCGGACGAAGAGGAACGCCGCCGGATGGGCTACGAGGTGATCTCCGGTGTGCGCTTTGCTCACCGGTCCGGACGCCCGTCGGTAGCGAGGACCGATGTTCTGGCCGCACCGGAGGGGCCGGGTGACAATGGCCGACCACTCCTACACCTGTCCTACGGAGACACGGCCACCATCTGGCGGGTCAACCTTGGCTGGAGACGCCGCCAGGTTAGGGAGCAGCGCGGTTTCATCCTCGATGTCGAGCGGGGCTACTGGGGCCAACGCCACGACTCCGACGACCCGGACGACCCCATGTCGCCTCGCACCCAGCGTGTCGTTCCCTACGTGACCGACACGCGGAACGCGCTGCTCATCCAGCCGGCCGAGCCCCTGGACATCGAAACCATGGCGTCTTTGGAGGCGGCGCTGAAGGCTGCGTTCGAGGTCGTGTTCCAACTGGAGTCCAGCGAACTGGCCACCGAGCCGCTGCCGTCCCGGACAGACCGGCGCCTGTTGCTCCTCTACGAGTCGGCAGAAGGTGGTGCCGGAGTGCTGCGTCGCCTCATCGACGAACCGCCCACTTGGAGGCGCGTAGCACGCGAGGCCCTGCGTCGTTGCCATCACGATCCCGACACCGGAGCTCAGATCACCGGTGACCGGACCGAGCCTTGTGAAGCCGCCTGTTATGACTGCCTGCTCACCTACCGCAACCAGCTCGACCACGGATTGCTGGACCGCGCCACTGCTGTCCCCGTGCTGACACAGTTGCTGGATGCCGAACTCAGCCGTCCACAGGACACGGACCGATTGCAGGTCGAATCGACCCTCGAAGCAGCGTTTCTCGCCCGGCTGGAGGAAGGTGGCTACCGCTTGCCCGACCGTTTCCAGGTGTACTTCTCCGACGCCGGTACCCGCCCCGACTTTATATACGATGAGGCTTGCGCCGTCGTGTACATAGACGGTCCCCACCACGACTACCCCGAACGTGCCGCTCGTGACCGGGACGCGGACCGGGCGATGTTGGAACTCGGTTACCGGGTGATCCGTCTGGGTCACGGGGACGATTGGGACCGCATCATAAGCGAGCACCGGTCGGTGTTCGGTCCCGGCTCAGCGGGGGACGCTGTGTCGTGAGCTTCGCAACCGGATCCCTGGTCAAGGCAAGGGGACGTGACTGGGTAGTGCTGCCCGACTCCGACGAAGAGTTGGTCATGGTTCGTCCCCTCGGCGGCTCCGACGAGGAGATCACTGGCATCCTTACCGCTCTTGAGGAGATAGCGCCGGCGAGTTTCGATCCGCCCAACCCCTCGATTCACTTGGGCGACGCTCTTTCAGCAGGGCTTCTCCGTGATGCGCTACGTCTCGGTTTCCGGTCGAGTGCCGGACCGTTCCGCTCGGTCGGGCGGATCGCCGTCCAGCCGAGGCCCTACCAGTTGGTTCCTCTACTGATGGCGCTGCGGCTCGATCCGGTTCGCCTGCTCATAGCCGACGATGTGGGGGTGGGGAAGACGATCGAAGCCTCCCTAATCGCCAGGGAGTTGCTTGAGTGCGGCGACGCCCGCAAGTTGGCTGTGCTGTGCCCGCCCCATCTCGCCGAGCAATGGCAACTCGAACTCGAATCCAAGTTCCACATCGAAGCCGAGTTGGTGCTGTCCTCCACGGCGGCGCGGCTGGAGCGAAACCTGGCGGTGGGCCAATCGCTGTTCGACGTGTACGACCACTTCGTAGTTTCCCTGGACTTCATCAAGTCGGACAGGCGGCGCGACGACTTCATCCGGGCGTGCCCTGAGTTGGTGATCGTTGACGAGGCCCACACCTGCGCGTCCTCCGACAGAGCGGGCCGGACCCGCCACCAGCGGCACTCGCTGGTCTCCGACCTCGCCAAGGATCCCGACCGTCACATGATCCTGGTGACTGCGACACCGCACTCGGGCAAGGACGAATCGTTCCGGTCGCTCCTCAGTCTGCTCGATGACGACTTCAAGTACCTGCCCCACAACCTGGCCGGCGAGGCCAACCGCCATCACCGCACGCGCCTGGCCCGCCACCTCGTGCAGCGACGGCGAGCCGACATCGCCCACTATCTCCAAGCCGACACGGCGTTCCCCAGGCGGGCCGACGGCGAATACACCTACA
>JAPOQZ010000061.1 GCA_026710435.1 bacterium
CCAGGGTGACCGGTGGGACAAGTTGGTGGACTCGGGGTACGGCGGGGACGAGGTCATCGCGAGGGCGAAGTTCGTGCAGCGGTTGGCTTCGCAGCTCGACAAGCGGGGAACGGTGGACGTGCTGCGGCGGGGAGTCACCGATTACAACGTGAAATTCCGCCTGGCCTATTTCAAGCCGGGGCACGGACTCGCCCCGGAGTTGTTGGAGCGGTACGAGGCCAACATCCTGTCGGTGACCCGCCAGCTTCGCTACGAGCCCACCAGCACCAAGACCATCGATCTCGGCCTGTTCGTGAACGGCATCCCGGTGGCGACCGCCGAGTTGAAGAACCCGTTGACCGGTCAGAGCGTCGAGCATGCGATGTTGCAGTACCGCAACCACCGGGACCCGAAGAACCGGACGCTCAAGCGGGTGGGGATGGTCCATTTCGCGATCGATCCGTACTCGGTGGCGATGACCACGCATCTGGCTGGCAAGCGGACGCGGTTCCTGCCGTTCAACCAGGGTCATGATCTGGGGGCGGGGAATCCCCCTAACCCGAATGGGCACCGGACCGCCTACCTCTGGGAGCGGGTGTGGTCGCGGGATGCGTGGATGGACATCCTGGGCCGGTTCATCCATGTCGAGAAGCCGTCGCTGGGTTCGAAGGCCCGTCCGACGGTAATCTTTCCCCGTTTCCACCAATGGGACGCGGTGCGCCGCCTGGTGGCCGACGCCAGGGAGACTGGTCCGGGACGCAATTACCTGGTGCAGCATTCGGCGGGGTCGGGTAAGTCCAACTCGATCGCCTGGCTGGCCCACCGCTTCTCCTCGCTTCATGACGCCGATGACAACAAGGTGTTCGACAAGGTGGTGGTGATCACTGACCGGGTAATCCTCGACCGCCAACTCCAGGACACGATCGGCCAGTTCGAACACGCCATCGGGGTGGTGGAGCGGATCGACAAGGACTCGTCCCAGCTGGCCAAGGCGCTGGCCGGCGAGCAGGCCCGGATCATCGTCACCACCCTCCAGAAGTTCCCATTCGTGTTCAATCACGTCTTGTCGTTGCCGGAGCGCACCTATGCGGTGATCGTGGACGAGGCCCATTCATCGCAGACCGGTGAAGCCGCCAAGGAACTACGCCGGGCTCTGGGAACCGCAGAGGTGGATATCGACGACGAAGCCACCGATGCGGAGACGTTGCTGGCCGACGCTGTCGCAGCCAGAGGTAAACAGCCGAACCTGTCGTTCTTCGCGTTCACCGCCACCCCCAAGGGTCGCACCCTGGAGTTGTTCGGCCAGAAGGGCGCAGACGGCAAGCATCAGCCATTCCACCTCTACCCGATGCGCCAGGCCATCGAGGAGGGCTTCATCGAGGACGTGCTGGCCAACTACATCACCTACGACCGCTACCTCCATCTGGAGAAGACACTCCTCGACGATCCCAAGTACGAGACGGCGAAGGCCCGTGCAGCCCTGGCCCGCTTCATCACCCTGCACGATGTGAACCTCGCCCAGAGGGCCGAGATCGTCATCGAGCACTTCCGAGAGACGATCGCCCACCGCATGAAGAGAACGGCCAAGGCGATGGTGGTCTGCTCATCCCGGCCCCACGCGGTGCGAATGTGGAAGGCGCTGCGCAAGCACCTCAACCACAACGGGCACGACCTCGGGGTCCTGGTGGCGTTCTCCGGAGAGGTGGATGGTCTCACCGAGTCCAAGGCCAACGGCTTCCCCGAATCGCAGACCGCCACGCGCTTCGACGGCGACGAGTACCGGATAATGGTGGTGGCCGAAAAGTTCCAGACCGGCTTCGACCAACCCAAGCTGGTGGCGATGTACGTCGACAAGACCCTGAGCGGCCTCGCCGCGGTCCAGACGCTGTCCCGGCTCAACCGGACCCATCCCGACAAGGACGGTACGTTCGTCCTCGACTTCGTCAATGACACCGATGACGTCCGCGAAGCCTTCGCCGTCTACCACGGCAAGACCGTCGCACCACCCACCGACCCGAACCTGATGTTCGACACCCGCGACGAGCTGAACAAGTTCAACATCCTGGACCCCGGCGAGATGCAACAAGCCGCCGTGCTCATCCTGAACGACGATGACAACCACGCTCAGGTGCACGCCGCCATGCAGCCCGCCGTCCAACGTTTCAAAGACCTGAACGAAGACGACCAGGACATGTTCCGGGACGCTCTCACCCGTTTCGTACGCGTCTACGGCTTCCTCGCCCAGATCGTGAAGTTCGCCAACCCGGTCCTCGAAGGTGACTACATCTACTGCCGGGCCCTGGCGAGGCTCATACGCGACAAGAAGTCCGGCGAGAGCATCGATCTGGGCTCCGAGGTCGAACTCACCCACCTGCGCCACGACAAGATCTTCGAAGGCTCCATCTCCCTCCCCGGCGACGAAGGCGAAGTCCAGACCATCTACTCCGGCACCGGGCCCCTCGGCGACCCCGATGAAGAACTCCTATCGGAGATCATCGCCCGCATCAACGAACGCTTCGGCACCGACTGGACCGAAGAAGACCGACTCGTATTCGACGCCGCCGCTCAGGACCTCGTCAAAGACGAACAGATCCAGAACCAGGCCGTCAACAACGACGAAGCCACCTTCCGAGACCAGATCTTCTCCGAGCAATACCTCAAGGCCCTGCTCGAACGCCTCGACCGCAACTCCGACGTCGTGTACACCTACCTCGACAACAAGGAAATGCAGGCCGCGGTGGCAGCCGTCTACGCAGCCAAGGTCCAGAAACAGGCCATCGTCGCCCATCAACAAACCTGCCCCATCGGCGACCTCCTCGGCCCCGACCGCGAGTCCCTCTACCTCGAGTACAAGTCCACCCTCCGCTGGGACATCAAGCAACAACAGAAGTCCAAGCTCATCGAGACCGCCGCCATCAAGACCATCGCCGGCTTCGCCAACTCCCCCAACGGAGGCACCCTCCTAATCGGAGTAGCCGACGACGGCTCCGTCCACGGCCTAGAAGACGACTACAACACCTTCTCCAAACGAGGCCAGCTAGGCGACCAAGACCTCTGGGGCCAACACCTCCAGAACCTCGTCCGCACCCGCCTAGGCGACTACGCCCTCTCCCTCGTCGACTGGAAGTTCCACAAAGTCAACGACCAAGACCTAGCCCGCATCCACATCGACCCGTCAGCCCACCCCATCTACGACCACAAAGGCCAGACCGAAACCTTCTGGCACCGCACCCCCGTAAGCACCCTCGCCATCACAGACCCCAAGGAACGAGCCCAAATCATCGCCACCCGCTGGGGAACCACGTGACGAGAAGCTCAACGACTCGGAGCCAAGCCCTCCAACTCGTGTCCGCGCCGCAATTCGAAGCGGGATGTAGCCGTGGCTGGGTATGGCCAAGGGTTTGCATGGTCGAAAGCCACGGGGCAGCAGGGATTTGGCCAGGTATCCCCAACTCGGAGACAGGGCCGCACCGACGATGCGATAGTACGGCGTCGTTCCATGTGGCCTAGCGCAACTGACCGCATGGGGACGGACTCCTCAGAGGATTGCACCTACTATATCTAGCTCAACGAGAACAGGTGATGAACGAGGTGAACGACCGCGACCTGGTAGCCGCCAACGATGAAGTTCGCACTGCCTGCGCGCGCGTGCTGGCCCGACTGGCGGAACCGATCACCGACGCGCGGCTTTGGGCTGAGTACCTAGACGCGGCTGAGACTGTACTTGATACATACGATGCGGCCGAGGTAATCATCGTCGAGGGAGTGGGCGGTTGCCCACCAACCGCTGGTCCGGACACTCGTGGCTTTATCACAACGGAGGACAACGCACGCGCAGCCTGGGCAGAGGCGGCGGGAATACTACATTGGTCGATGGAGCAAACCACCGAAGCTATCCGAGACCGGACTCATCTACTCCAAGATGTAGCCGCTTTCCGTGAGACCATGGACAACCAACTACGTGCACGACCGACACGGCCCGGTATGCCGCCCCTACAACTCGACCACATAGGCAACCGTCAAGCCATACAGGAACACACACTCAGGCTCTACGACGCCATTGAACGCGACGACCCTGCCTTGGCCATCAGTTGCGCGAAGGCGCTAATCGAAGCTACCAGCAAGATCGTCCTAGAAGAACTCGGGGAGTGCTACAGCGATACGGAGAAGGTTCCGGCACTTGTCAGAATGGTCCAGAAGGCACTGAAGGCACACCCGGATACGATCGCTCCCACTGCAAAAGGTAGGGCCACCATAGTGCGATTACTATCGAACCTGTCCCAGGTAGCGGATGGTATGGCTGAACTACGCAACGAATACGGCCCCGATCATGGGCGCACGCGATCCGCCGGTGGGCTTGAACGTAGACACGCACTCCTAGCAGCCGGATCAGCACTCTCATATTGCGAGTTCGTGCTCGAAACTCTAAGGCACCGCTCTATACCTGATGTTAGTGATGAATAGCGTATCCTCAGTTGTATTGATGAATACGGACCCAAGTATCTACGCAGTATGAGACCGCGACAGACATAGCTAGCGGTCCGGTCTAAGGTCACCCACCGATGCGGGTTAACGCGGGATCTTTCTCTCGACTGCGAACGGGACACCAGAAAAGTCACCGATAAGTAAGTCTTCGTTGAGGAGTTTCAACACCACGTCGATAGACACATCATGAAAGTCCAGTTCACCGTTATGGATGAACGTCTCATGGTCGAGACTATGCTTCTCGGCCTGGCGTCGAACTTCGGTAATCGTTACATCTTTCAGATGGCCACGCCGGTGGATAGTCTCAAGTCGGCGCCTCAGTCGTGTGTTCGTTCTGCATCTATCAACAATAAGCTGACCTGAACCAGGAGTGAGAGGAATATGGTCTGTTATTTCCTGTACCCAATCACCTATGTGCCGTATGAAATAGCGTTCTCCCTTGAACAAGAGCTCGAATGCCTTTCGGTTAGTGATCAATAACTCCTCAGCTGAGAAGACCATATCTACACGTCGATCAAATGAGAAGACAGGATCTACAATCCTGCTGAGTGTATTGGCGAGCCGCGTCAACACGGCACCCTTTTTGGCCGACTGATTGGGGTTCATCTTTCGCAAGAAGATCGCTTGGTGTGGGAACACAAAGCAATAGAACAGGAGAGACTTCTTTGGCAGGTCGCTAGTAGTAATATTGTCACGAAGCTCAATCCTGTCGAGCAAGTTCGTGATCTGCTCGTCAGGATCAAGCTCTGCCAAATCGAAGACCATGTACTCCTCGTGTGGCTCAAGGTCCGCTTCGGGCGAGTAGGCCCGCGGTGAACAGCGATCAAGAGTCCCGAGGTGGCTGATCGCGATGTACCTGAAGTGGTTGGCAACGTCATTGGAGATCTCGATTCGGCCACCATCGATAGTGTTCCGATCGCGCCAACCGATTGCCAGGGCAACAGGCCCGGTAAGATTGATATTGCTTAGGTTGGTCACAGATCGTCACTTCCGTTCGGGGGAATCACGAGCGAAACGCCGGTTGCCAGGTCCGCGAGCGTGGCGCCTGATCCAGCGACGACCGGGCAACGGCTGATGACGATCGTATCAGC
Organism: bacterium; assembly: GCA_026710435.1. Lineage (GTDB taxonomy): Bacteria > Actinomycetota > Acidimicrobiia > Spongiisociales > Spongiisociaceae > JAPPFW01. The sequence goes on from JAPOQZ010000061.1 coordinate 5,556, forward strand.
ATCCTCTCCCGTCGCGAGCTTACGGACACCCGACACCTGGAGGACACGATATCCGCAGAGACTCAGAATCGGGTTTACTCCCACAAGGTCGGAGTTCACGAAGACTATGCCGAGTGTCACTAAGACAAAGGCATAAGCAAGGAGGTCACGTGGGCCAGGCTGATCGACCGTCATGAACGGTAGGAGGTAGGTCGCAACGTATCCAGCAACCTCGGAACTGAGGTCGCGGACGAAGGTCGGGGTAGCTTTGCGTGGCTGTACCCGTTTGACTGAGACACGGATGAGACTTACGAGCGACACGATTCCAGAGAGCACGATTCCAGAGAGCACGATACGCAGTCGAAAATCGTCAAAACGTATAATACCAACGACAAAAAGGGGTATATACGAACTTAGAGCGAGACGGATTCGGGCGGTCATGTCGACCCCCAGACTACGCGGAATGACTGGCGCCCTGACGCCTACATGGGTCGTTATGTTAGGTGGCTGTCCCGCGGTGTTCTCGTCTCCCAGGTTCCAAGGGGCGACTCTGAGGGGCACCGGGTGTCAATAGTCGTGTGCCTGGTGACCGATCTCCGTGAGAGAAGTCACGGCCGTGGAACGACTCGCCGAGGATGGGAACGTCTGCGGTTCCCATCCTCGCATACGCTAGGCGACGGGATCTTCAAGCTTCGGGTCGGCCTCGACCGAGTCGCGCGGCGGATCACGTTCTACTTCGCAGACGACCGCCGGATCGTCCTATCGACGACGTTCCGCAAGCAGAGGCAGAACGAGTGGGCCGAGGTCCGACGTGGCGAAGGTCAGCCCCCCTCGGAGAGGCCGTGGCCTTCACTTTGATGGCTAGTAGTGATGCCGCGTTGCCCTGCCCCGGTGTAGGGGGCTACCATGCCATTGCAGGTCACAGAATTGGCGGGGGCGGCGAGTGTTGGCGAACCCTGGGCGTACGCCTGTTCATGGTTCATTTTCGTCAAGGAGGTTTTCGGTGTTCAATGCTGAGTACGAGAGGCGTATTGATGATCTTGTGGGTCAGTGGAGAGATGAGGTTTACGAGGAAGTGTTGGGGACCCAGGTGATGCCTGCGGTCAAAATTTACGCCTTTGCATCGTTGCGGGATCTGACCGATGTATATGACGTGTCGGCTATTTTCCCGATGTTTTCTCACCAGATGGGGGAGTTACCTGATCATTACGCGAACGGTGTGTTTGCTCGGTTGAGCGGTGCTTGTACTTCTATATGTAACGCTCTTCAGGCAATCCGTGCTCATATGGATTGTCATGCGGCAGTCGCCGCGGCTCGGCGGGCACATGAGGCGTTGTGGCAGGTATTTTGGTTGTGTAATCCGGCGGTGGATGCCGGAGCACGGATGAACCGGCTGGTTGCTTTGAATAAATCGGAGATACAGGAAGCTCTCCGGTTCTGGACTGGGCTAAATCCTGCTATTGAGGGTCAGCTGCGAGGTTTCCTTGGAAACATTCAGGGGATCGCTGGCCTGCCACAGTATAAGCCGAAGGATGGTTGGATAGAGTATATGGAGCACTTTGAGTCGTCCGTTGATGGGAGCATGGATGATGCCGCTCGGTCGTGGAGCATTATGAGCAATATGACCCATGCGAACCTGGTTTTTGATTGGATCATCCAATCGCAGGACGATTCGCAGGACGAGATGGATAGGCTTCAGCTGATTCCGACTGTTGACGCTATGGGTATGGTCGGTAACCTTTGTACGTTGATTATGGAGAGGGCACAGATACCGGAGGAGCATATTGTTGAGGTGAACGCGACCGTGGGGCGTTCTTGGGTTGCCAGCAGAGAGTTGCTGGGCTTGCGCCGACGAGAGTGACCACTCTGGGGCCAAGCATTACCAGCACCCACCAACAACAGTTAGTCCCTACTCCACCGCGAAGAGCCGGTTTGGGTGGACACCGATGATGAGGATGAGGTGACGTAGCGACTGAACTCGGCCGCGGTTCAGGCGTCGGTGGTTTGGGGAGTCTACAGGTTTTCCCAGCTCTTGACGTATAGAGCACACATTTCTTCGTAGACCTCCTTTCTGTAGAGGTAGGATGCTTCGTAGCTCAGTGCGTCGTTTGTGGGGTCTGCTGGCAGTGGGCTGGCCATGTGTCGGCTTTTTATAGATGGTTCTGCGGGTCTGTTTGTCTGTGGCACTGAGCGTGCCCCATCGGGCGGAGCGTACTGCGAGTAGGTGGGCGAGCAGTCGGGTGTGGGCATCAAGTAGTTGTGGGAGGGTAGGGTGGTTAGGAAGTTCAGGGAGTGGAGGTGGGGGTGGCATGTGTGTCATGACTGTGCCTTCGTGGGTGATGTGATGGTAGGGGAAGGGTCTTACCTGTCCCCGCTTGAGGAGAATGCTGTAACTCTCGAGACGCGTGCCGTTGCCGGGCTTCGGAACGTGTGGGCAGTGAGATACACGGTCTTCTATCATGCCTGACTTGGTATCATGAGCGATGCTGTGTTCGTGTTTGTAGCCGCAGCCAGGGCACGGTTCGCGGAACGTCACGACCATGGTGTTTGGGTGCACATGGGAGGGGGCTGACGTCGATGATTGGTATTGGTACTTTTCGGTTACCGTCTGCGGTTCATAAACGGCTGCGGTGGCGCTGTCGACTTTCGCTTAGTTTGCTCCAGGAAGTCGTGACCGCTCATGGTTGTTCGGCCGATTGTCTTGTATCCGTAGCTACCTCCAGACAGATGCACGATTTTGCTGCCGGTTAGGTAGCCAGAATCCTCACATAGCGGGATATGGTGGTATATCGTTTCACGGCTGGATCCTTCTATGGCAGGTACTGGTCCGTCGGCACCGCTGGGTTCACCAGCGTGGGCTAATAGTTTGTGGATGAGGATCGTGTCGCGTGCCATCAGCTTATAACGTCCTCGTCGACGAGGCTCCCTCCCTGTGCAGCAGGGTACAGGCGTGATTACTTGGATTCTGACTTGTTCTTGGGACGCCTAGGGGGGCGAGCCTTTCCGGCTGGACGACTTGGGAAGTTCAGACCGGAGGTGTCTGCTTTCTTGTTGGTCGTGTAGCCGCCTCGGTACTGGGTGTGTGGGTTTCTTTGTTCCCTTGTCTGTCGTCGTTTACGGGCCATTGGTGTCCTCCCGTAGTTTTTGGAATTCTATGTCTTCCCACCTCAGCAGAACACCTACGTCGAACTCAACCGGAAGGTCGCTATCGTCAGTGAGTATCTCGCCAGTGTCAGGGTCGGTCCATACCATTGTGGGGAGGAACAGGTCTGGTGGGTCCGGGTGTCCAGATGCGTATGGTTGGCTACTCCCCTTCTCGTGATCGTAGATGCCTGCTATCCACGTGCCGGACTTTAACTTGCAGCGGATTCCGCCTGTAGTACGATCTTGGAATACGTGATCCCAGGCGCTGGGTGCTCTGTTTCTTCCGAGGAGCCATCTCACGCCGGTCCAGTCGTTCTTCCATCCGTGCCCGAGCAGGCTACCCGCGGCCCACGGAATGCCGAGGTAGAGGAGGGGGAAGAGCCAGAGGCGGTCAGGCAGTGGTTACCGTTTGAGGATGTCGTCCCAATAGTTGATGTAGGTCACGTAGATGGGACGGGCGAAGAGGGTGAGCAGGACGGCAGATGCTGCCATGAGACGGAGTGCCCGGTCTCTCAGCCCGATTCCGTACCGGCCGGCTGGCCGTTCAAAGCTCCAGACGAATACCGCTCCTGGGATGAGGAAGGCTACGAGGAGGAGCGCTGTGGTGCTCAGGCCTGCCATGTCCGGCATGCTACCAACTGTGGCCTGCTAGCTACTGTGTGCCCTAGTCGGGAGGTGGTGGGAACGCCTGCTGGGGCAGTTCGAGTGGCCGACAGGTTTCGGGTTGTGTGGTCCGTTGTCCCGTGTCCAACCACCAACCACACCGCTCCCCGGCGCCTGCTCAACCTACGACCCGAGCGCACACCGGCAGCTCCGACACGTCCAACGCCGTTTCCCCTCCGCAGCTGAACCGATTCGCAAAGCGCATAATTCCCCAAGAGCCGCGGCAGGAGCAAGCGGACTCTTCGCGATAGAGCAGAGAACAGGGTTCGGCGTAGCTCTATCGCGGGATCCAGATGGCGGCGTCGACGGCTACGGGGGTGCCGTTCTTCTAGAGTAGGAGGAGGTTGACATCGATCGCTTCGATGCTGTCGTTCTCTAGGAGGGTGACCAGGATTCTGGACAGGGCGGAACGGTCTGCCGCGCCGGGCGAGACCATACGTTCCGTGCTCCGAGAGGTGTCCATCGCGAACGATGAAAGCCTAACTCGCGGGCTGGAGAGCGCGAGGTATCCATAAGCCACAGGCAGGTTTCGGGACTCCCCGTCGAACTCGGAATCAGCCAGGCGATCTCCAACGGTCGGGGAAGGGTGCAGGATTTGACGCTTCCCGCGTGCGCAGTGCCTTGGGCCGTTGGTTTGACCACGGGTGTCAGGGAAGATCAGCTGTTCGACCGGGCATGGCCGTGCCTAACGCACGGACGCCAGAGGCCATGCTCGAAGACATCCCGGAATCGCTCGGCGTTGCGTTGACGCAGATGGTGAGCCATCGTGCTCGTCGAGGATGTTCCTACCGCCTCAGGTCGTGGCGGCGGACGTCTTCGCGGTGAAGTTCGCCAGGCCAGGCGAGGATTTCCCGGTCGGTCGTGAGGAGAGTGTGACCACCGAGCAGGGCTGTCGCGACAATGAACCGATCTGCCGGGTCTCTGTGGAAACCCTCGCGTTCCAAAGCGATGGCCCGTACCGCCTCCGTACCATGCAAGGGCAATTCTCGTAGTCCGTCGGCCAATCTGTCCGAACGCCAGCGGGCCGCGTCGCAGCCCAATGCCAGCCTATTCCTCTCCACCAGTATCGCTATCTCCCAGAAGGTAACGGCCGAGACGGCAACCGACCCCACCGACCATCCATCGACGACCATGTCGCGGGCTCGGGAACTGAGCCGCGGATTGTCCTGCAACACCCACAGCAGGGCATTGGTGTCGAGCAGCAGCATCAGGCGTGGAATATGCCGTCGGGAGCCCCCACTACCTTGGCCTTCCAGTCTTCCCACTCATCCTCGGTCGAGGGAAGGAGATCATCCTCGTCATGGATAATGAGAGACCCTTTGCAAGAGCCGAGGAGCGGAGGCTGGATGCCCTGGGCGGAGACCGGCACCAGTTTCGCCACCGGGTGACCGTGCTTGGTGATGGTCACCTCCGCACCGGTTTCCTTCACTTGGTCCATGATTTGCAGGCAGCGAGCCTTGAACTCCGCGGCGCCGACAGGCTCATGCAGAGGGTTCACCGGTACCTCCCACCGAACGAGCCTGATGGTAAGCATTGAGACATTCGTTTCTCCCTGAGGATGTGCTGACTGGTCACAGTCTAGTTATATCTTTCGCAAGAAGCCAGAGATGACTCACCGAGGCTCGCCTAGCTTTCAAGGTGGGGGAACAGCTCCGCGATGCGCGAGAATCCGTGGGCTGACACAGCGCGACCTTGCCGGTCGCATGTCAACGAGCCAGGCATCGGTCGCCCGCCTCGAAGCCGGCCGCACGAGTGCCCCGCTCAGAACCCTCCAGAGGGCCGCAGCCCTCAGCATGAAGATCACGGTCAACCCTGGCTCAGACGCACCGACACCAGCACGTAACCCCGTTAGCCGAGCGGGACCGCTCAAGGGGATTCGTGGTGGACGCATTGAACTGCCGCCGCCACCAGGCTGCTCGGAAGACTCCAACGGCAATACGCTCCGGGATGGGCCATGTTGGTGTGGCTGCGGACGAATGGTTGCGCCCCGCTTCTTGGATCAGTTGTCTTACGAAATTGGTATGAGGTACCGCCGCGTCGGCCAGGTACCCCAGCCCGGAGGAGTAACCCAGGAACTCGGCAGCGATCGCCAGTGACCAACCCCCTCCCATGGCGAGCAGCAAGGCGGAACGCATTTCTGGAATCGACGCCGGCACTATCACTCTGTAATAGGTATACCGCCGGGAGGCGCCCAGGGTGCGGGCCCTTTCGATGTACCGGTCCGGCACGTTGGCTACCGCCGTCATGGTGGCCACCACGAGCACCGTCCACACTCCGAAGGCGATATAGAGGGTGATGCCGGAGAAGGTGCCACCAGCAGCGGGATCATCCTCAGGAAGTTCATGGGCGCCCACGCGGTCCGGCGCACCGCCGGCCAGTAGGGAAGAGCCAGCCCGGTCAGGAGACCGAGCGTCATGCCGATCACCAGGCCACACAGCAGCCGGAGAAGGCTCACACCGGAG
>JAPOQZ010000098.1 GCA_026710435.1 bacterium
CGGCTGGCCGGCGTGGCGCAAAGCGGTCCCCCCTCCCAGGCGTAGAAGGGTCCGGTGCCCACCCTTCGACCCGTTGCGGACGGACTCCACCAACGACAAATACTCGTACACCTTGTCGCCCCTGCGACGGCGGGTCGTCTTCACGAACATGCCCAGCATGATACCACCGCATCACAGGGCAGCCAACGCCATGTCGCCCCTACAATTTCTCACCCAAACGGTGCCCTACACCAAAAATCCCAGGTCAGCGGCCTTTCCCCATCACCAAACCCCCACAACCCGCCAAACTCCGGTCTGGGCAGGTGGCCAAAGTCGTGAGCCGAGTTCACATCGCGAGTAGCCGGCGAAGTTCGGCACGAAGTCGGGGTACCGTGAATACCGCTAGGAGGATGACCAGCGTCGGCCCTGCCGCCACGAGGTTGAGGAAGCCGTATCCTATGGCGCTCATCAGGATTCCTGCGCTGATACCGCCGAGCATGACCATGGTCCAGATGGCCGAATCGGCCCAGCCCTCCACAACCGGGCGAACCTGGGCCGGCGAGGAGGCGAAGAGCATGGAACTGCCGGCCACGAAGCTGAAGCTCCATCCCAGTCCCAACAGAAACAATCCGGCGCCGAGGAGCCAGTAGCTCTCGTACGGAGCGATGCCGGACAGGAGTAGGGATGTCCAGGTCACCAGCATCCCGGTCGCCAGCGAGGGCAGATACCCGATCCGGTCCACCAGCCTTCCCACAAGTGGCGCGAAGGCGAACATCCCCACCGCGTGCATGGAGAGCACCAATCCGACAATGTTCAGACCGTACCCCGCATCATCGATACGCAGCGGGGTGGCGGTCATCACCAGCACCATCGCTCCTTGAGCGGAGAGCAAGGCCAGGATGGAGAGTTGGACCGCCGGACGCCGTAGAGCAGAGCCCACCGAGCCCGGGACGGCCGGCGCTCGACGGGTGGTGACGGCCACCCGGGAAGGATCGGGACGGAGAGCTACCAGAAAGAGCAACCAGCAGAGAAGGAACGCGGCGAGGGCCAGCAGGAAGGCGCCGCCATATGCCGTGCCCAGCCAATCCTCGGTCATCCGGCCGGCACCGTCGACGAGGTTGGCTCCCACCAGAGACCCCAGCATGCCCGACCACACCAGGAGCCCTACCGCCCGACCGCGCCGGCGCTCCTCGCTGAGTTCGGCTGCCGTGTACCGGGCCAGGTGAATAGCTCCGATACCCACTCCGACGAACACCGCTCCTCCCACCAGCAACCAGTACCACCCGAGGACCACGCCCACGAGTTCGAGGGCGGCTCCCAGGGCGGATACGGGCGGGCCAACCACCATGATGAGCCGTCGGCCATAGCGAGCGCTCAGCCTTCCGAACAGGTTGGTGCCCAGCGCTTGGCCGAGCGCTCCGGCGGCCAGAGGGAAGCCGGCGATGACCGTGGACCCGGTCAGCGATCGGGCCGCTACTGTGGCGACCGTCAAGGTCGCCACAAACGCGGTCCACCCCAGCATCGCACCCGAGAAGAGAACGTACACCAGTCGGCGGCGAGTAGCGGTGAGTCGGGCTTCGGTAGCCGGAGACGTCACTGGGGAAGCAGTGTATAAGAGCGCACTCCGACTCGCGTCGGGTATCGCCAGGTCTTGGTCGGGATCCCACGGTAGGCCAAGCCGACCTGTTCCATCCTCCAGAGTTCATCCGTCTCACATGTTCGTCTTCGACCGGAGCGGGTTCTGGTGTCGATGGACGCTCGGCGAGCCCAGACCGTCCGGGGTGCTCCACGAACCGGCCGTCCGGCCTCAGCTAGTGTGAGGCTGTGACGGTCTTCGCTTGATCGACCACTTTCTGGCGGGTACTCCCTACGGGACGGCGCTGGACCTGTGCATCGCCCTGGGCGTGCTCTCCTGGGTGGTCTCGCTGCTGACGCGGGACTATTCCTGGACCGACCGGCTGTGGTCGGTCCTGCCCGCTGCTATGTGCCTGATCGTTACCTTCGATCTGCAATTCCAATCCGCTCGAGTCAACCTCATGACGGTTCTGGTTCTTCTCTGGTCGATCCGCTTGACGTTCAACCTAGCCCTGAAAGGCGGGTACCGGGTGGGTGTCGAAGACTACCGGTGGGGCTATCTAAGAGAGCGGTACGGCCCGGTTAAGTTCCAACTGCTAAACGTGACCTTCGTTTTCCTTTGGCCAGATTGCCATCGTATCGTGGTTCACGTCTCCGATCCATCAGGCATGGCTGTATGCCGGGCAACAGTTGCGGTGGGTGGATTACCTTGTGGCTGTTCTGTTCCTACTGTTTCTCGGAATCCAAACTGTTGCCGACACACGGATGTGGCGATTCCAGCAGAACAAGAACCGACTAATCGACGGGGGAGGCACAGCCGTACAGCCGTTCATGACGGAAGGTCTGTATCGATTCAGCCGTCACCCCAATTACATCAGTGAGATGGGCATGTGGGTGGCCTTCTATTTGCTTGCCGTGTCTGGTTCCAACCAGATATGGCACTGGACGGGCCTTGGCTGCGTGGTTCTCATCTTGATGTTCCAAGGCTCCACTCGGCTCACCGAGAAGATATCGACCGAACGGTATCCTGCCTACAGCAGCTACCAAGCGGCTGTACCGATGTTCATACCGAATCCTCTCCGTTTCAGGCGGAGCTAGAACCTCACCCATCCTGCGGTCGTGAGCCGCGCACGCCACTGCCTGAGCACGACGATCAGCCTGGTCCGCGAATATCTCGCTGTCTGATTCCGACAAACTGTGGTCTCAGATCAGAGCGAGTAGGGCACGCCGCGGCCTGACAATCGCCGGCCTGACCTGACTCTGGGTCGGCCCGTGGCAGGCCAGTGCAATCGCCATTGTTCAGCACGTTTCTAGCCCTCCCTCCTAAGCTCCCGGTGTGAAAGGCGAGGGAGCCGGTTAGCGGATGGATGAGCGGGAGATGCCCGACCCGGAGGTTCCAGCCGAGCCGTCGCGCCCTGACAGCGGATGGGAGGCGTGGACTTCGCATCGTGGGCTGCGGGCGGTGCTGGTGTTCGTGGTCGGTGCGGCAATCGCAACGGCAGTCGGGGTGGTGAGCCTATGGCCGACCGGGGAGGGAATCGAGGCGGCGATGGCGAGCGCGGCCGAGATCGGACTCGTCACCGACCGGTACACCGCCACCGTGCGGGAGATCCGTGACGGTCCCTGCGCCTACTCCACCGAGGACAGCCCCCACAACTGCCGCCAGGTCACTGTCGTGCTCGATGAGGGCCCAGACCCGGGAACGGTCGTGGCCCTTCCCGAGTTCGACCTCGAATTCATAGCAACGACGCCGTCGCTGAGGGTCGACCAGAAGGTGATCCTCGGCTACGAGCCGTCGACCGATTACTACTTCTACGCCGACATAGACCGCCGTACCCCGCTCGCTTGGCTAAGCGCGCTGTTCGCCATCTTCGTGATCGCCCTGGGTCGGCGGCGGGGGGTGCTTGCCCTGGTGGGCATGGCTGCCACGCTGGCCGTGCTCATCGGCTTCATGGCGCCGTCGGTGCTCGACGGTCACGATCCGCTGCTGGTGGCGGTGGTGGCCGCGGCGGCCATCGCGTTAGTGAGCTTGTACCTCGCGCACGGCTTCAACCCGGTCACAACCGTGGCGCTCGCCGGCACGCTAGCTGCCCTCGGGTTGACGCTCCTGTTCTCCTGGGCCTTCTTCGAGTTCGCCGCCTTCACCGGCCTCGCCAGCGAGGAGGCCCTGGTACTCCCGCTCATCGCGGGAGGTCTGGACGTGTCCTCGCTGATCCTGGGGGGAGCGGTCATCGGCGCCCTCGGCGCGCTGGACGACGTCACGGTGACCCAAGCCGCCCTGGTAGCCGAACTCCACTATCGGAATCCCGGTCTCCGGACCCGCGAACTGGTTGCTTCCGGTATCCGCGTCGGCCGTGAACACATCGCTTCCACCGTCAACACCCTGCTTCTGGCCTACACAGGCGCCGGCATCCCCCTGGTGATGCTGTTCGCCGTGTCCAACCAATCCCTCGTGATGGTGGCCAACTCCGAGTTGATCGCGGTGGAACTGGTGCGCACCCTGTGCGGATCGATGGGCTTGGTGGCGGCCGTGCCGATCACCACCGCTCTCGCCGCCCTGGTGAAAGCCGATCCGTCAAGCCTCAGCCCGTGAGCGACCCGGGTTGAACCGGGACCCGAACGCCTGCACATAGCGTGAACGCCCCCTAGATTTGGAACCATCGGACGAATGGACACCCCGGATCGTTTCAGGGCCGGCTGGCCGCCGGCCGGGGACGAGCACGCTGCTCAGGTCGAGCGCTGCCACTTGATGGGATGGACCGACGGGCTACCCGTGCTGCCTCCGACGCCTGAACGGGTCGACGCACTTCTCGGCAGGTGGATCGAGCGCCGGCACGAACTGATCGCCACGCTGCCCCCGGCCCAAGGGGAGGCAACTCTCGAGACGATCGCAGCCAACTGCGTGCTAGCCGGATGCGTGCCCGACCATCTGCCGGTGGTGGTCGCTGCCGTACAGGCCATGGCCGCACGCCGTTTCAACCTCGACGCGGCCGTCACCGGGGTGAATTCCGTCAGCCCCGTTGTCGTGATCGACGGTCCGATCGTGGAACGACTCGGTTTCAACAGCGGAGCGGGAGCCATGACGGCGGGCAATCGAGCCAACGGCACAGTCGGCCGGGCGGTCCAGTTGTGCATCCGCAACATCGGAGGGGCTGGACTCGGCGGGATCGATGCCGCTACCCATGGACATCCCGGCAAGTACTCCTACCTCGTCGCCGGCTCGCCGACGTCACCCTGGGAGCCCCTCCGTACCAGGCTCGGGTTCGCGGCCGGGGATTCGATCGTCACCGTGTACTCGGCCGAGGCGCCCCTCTGCATAGCCGATATGGGCCACGACGATCCGCTGTCGATCCTGAGACGATCGCCCGTTCGGTCGCCATTCCCGGCTCGTACAACGCGTATCTCCGCAAGGAACTCTGGCTGGTCCTCTCCCCGGAACATGCCACTCGGCTGGCCGGAGCCGGCATCGGCCCGGACCGGATCGCCGCCTTCATTCACGATCACGCAAGCATCCCCGCCGGGGAACTGCGAGGCCACGGTCTGTACGGCTTCGTAGACGAGAGTCTTCCCCCGACCTGGATCGACGGTGCCAGCGACTCCGATCCGATCAGCATCGTCGACCGTCCCGACCGGGTGAAAGTGGTTGTCGCGGGCGGACTCTACGGAGGGTTCACTAGCGTTCTGCTAGGTCAAGGAGTGAGCGTGAGCCGGAGAATCGAGCCATGGTGAACGGACCGGCCGACGGCCTGGTTTCCCCGATCCCTAAGTCCAGGCGACTCCTGTCACCCTCGCCCCGTCCAGCGAGTCTGGCTGGCGAGGCGGTCGGACTCGTCGACGGCATGGTCAACCCCAAGGCCGGTTGGGGGCGCGGGATACTCCAAGCGGTCGAGGAGGAGCTCAAGAGCAGGTGGCCACGGGTGGATACCGAACGGATCGCTCGAGCGCAGATGGGCCTCCACGAGCCTTTCCGATGGGCCGCAGCCATGGCGGCGAAACACGCTGCGCTGGTCATCGCGGTGGGGGACTGAGCGACCTGCACCTCGCGCAGTTCGCGCGATGCCATCTCATGCGAGGAACTCGGCCTGCCGGTAGCCCTGATCGTGGTCGGCCCGCTGGCCGCCTCCGCCCGGTCCACCGCCGAGGCGACCGGGTTTCGGGACCTTGCCGTGGCAGAACTCCACAGACCGCTCCACGGACTGACCGAGACCGAGATCGCAGCCCTCGCTCGCCCGGCAGCCCGCGAAGCCATCTTGCGACTCGTCCGCTGAATCCCGAGTCCGTCCCCCCTTCCGGTTGATCCGTCGGCGATCCAGGCAGCGGGCCAACTGCTGCGGGCACGCGGAGCCTGACCAGCGCGCCGGAAGGGTCGGAAAACGAGGATGGAAGACGTACCACCGTCCGCTGACCTGCGAGTCTGTTACCGACCGTCGGGGCAACAGTAGGTTCCGCAGTACTATTCCAGAACGATCTCGAGTACGGTATCAGCGGTCTCGAGGAAGTTCACGAGGTCGCGGTCCTGCTCCGGAGCGCGGCGGGCCGTGATGACGGTGTAGGTAGCGACCCGTCCGATCGGGAAGAAGTGGCACATCCACGCACCGCGGCCTATGGCGATCACATCTCCCGGTTCGACCAGGAACGCCCTGGTGTCCGACGGATAAGGGATGCCCGAGGGAGTGGGCGGGGCAACCACGACGAAGGATGTCCCCCGTCGAGCTATCCATGTTTGCGTCTCCTGGGTGTGTCGCTCCAGTTCCGAGACGCGGAAACCGATGCGGAAATATCTCACGAAGCCCATATAGGGCACGTCCCCGTCGTAGGAGAGATCGCCGAGGTTCCACAATTCCGCTATTGGCGCCCCCGCGATGCCGGCGCGACCTTCCTTGACACCGTCGAGACGGCTGCCGCTGGCGCCCCAGTCCGGTGCCCTCTCCGGTTGTGCGGCATACCGGCCGTAGGTCGCGAACGATTCCGGAGTGAGTGGTTCGGCTACCAACCGATGCACAGCGGGTGTGGTCACGATAACCCCTGGGTCGTGGGCCTGGCCAGGATCGGATCCTGTGCCGAGCGATTGTACAGCCGGCATGAGCAGCATACGTTGGCAGCCCCGCGCCGGACCCGGCCCGAAGGTGGCTGGCCGACGGTTGTACCGGGCTGTTATGAGTACTGGGTCTCGCATCTCGAGCCCGCGGTGGCGATTCTGCAGGCTCCGAGAGTCCCGAATCTCTGTCTCGGTTGCGGTTGAAGTAGCGGTGTTATGGCAGGAGGGGCTTATGTCACAGGTCCGTCGCATACTGGAAGGTAACCGCAAAGCACCAAGCGGTCCGTTTAGGTACCGACCGGGCCGGGCTGGGATCATGCCGACCGAATAACCCCGGTAGGGGGATGGCGGGACGCGTTTCGGCGCCGAGGAGGCGGCGGCCGGGGGTGGGACCCCGCCGGAGGCGAAAGGCGGGGCGTTCTTCGCGTTCTCGGGCCCTCGGGCCGGCCGTCCGGTGGTGGTTGAGGAGTTAATCCGCGAATCGGAGAGTCAGGACCCCAGGAGGGGAGGGATCTGTGGTAAGCCTTGGCCTTGCCCCGGTCTGCGGGTAGCTTGGATGCCAATGCTACGCAGAACGAAGATCGTCGCCACGATGGGTCCGGCCGTAACCGATGCCGACACGGTCAGAGCTTTGGTGGAGGCGGGGATGGACGTGGCTCGGCTCAACTTCAGCCACGGCGATCACGCTTCCCACACTCGTATGGTCGGGTGGTTGCGAGAGGCGGCCGCCGAGACCGGACGGTCGGTCGCGGTACTGCAGGACATACAAGGTCCCAAGACACGGGTAGGACGCTTCGCCGAGGGTGAGGTTTCACTCGGTCGAGGGGACACGGCGCGCTTGGTCGTCGGTGATCAGGATGGTGGCCCCGGCCTGATCCCCGTCGATTTCGAGCGCCTGCTCGATGACGTGGGCGAGGGTGCCCGGGTCGTGATGGCTGACGGGCTGATCGAAGGCCGGGTGATCGGCGCGACCGGCGACGCGCTCGAGGTTGTGATCCTCCGGGGCGGGCTGTTGCGGGATCGCAAGGGGGTCGCCTTTCCGGACAGCGACCTGCGGGTGGGTCCGGTTACAGAGAAGGATCGGGAGGACCTCGAACTCGGTCGGAATCTGGGCGTCGACTTCGTAGCAGCCTCCTTCGTGAAGGAGGGTGCAGATGTCAACCAGGTCCGGGAGCTGGCGGGCCCGAACGTACCCGTCATCGCGAAAGTCGAGCTGGCACTGGCCTACCGGAACCTCGACTCGATTCTCGAAGCCGCCGACGGAGTGATGGTGGCTCGCGGGGATCTGGGGGTCCAGCTTCCCCTCGAGACGATTCCCAATGTTCAGGCCGACATCCTCCGCCGCACCAACCGAGCCGGCCTCATCACGATCACCGCAACGGAGATGCTGGAGTCGATGGTCACCGCCCCCCGGCCGACCAGAGCCGAGGTCACCGACGTCGCCAACGCGGTAGCTTCGGGAACCGACGCGGTGATGCTCTCCGCCGAGACCGCGATCGGCCGCCATCCCGTCCGGGTCGTGGAAGCCATGTCCGCGATCTGTCTCGAGGCGGAGAGGCACCGTGACACCCACGTCGCAGGGGACGAGGATGTCAAGTTCCTGGAAAGCTCGATGAACTTCGCCTCCGCCACGGCCAAGGCGGCTACCGAGGCTGCCCGAGATCTCGGATTCCGCACCATCGTCGCCTTTACCGAGTCGGGCGGGACCGCCCGCCTGCTCTCCAAGTACCGACCGTCGGCCGACATCATGGTGTTTGCCCCCAGCGCCCGGATACGGCGGAGGATGGCCCTCTTCTGGGGGGTTCAGCCCATCCCCTTCGAACGGAGGTCGTCCACCGATCTGATGTTCGCGTCCGCGGAGAAGTACCTCGAGAAGGCGGGGATCTGCGAGCGAGGGGAAGGGGTGGTGATGATCGCCGGGGTACCTCCCAACAGCCGGGCCAGGACCAATCTCGTCAAGCTGCACGTCATCGGCGAGCGGCTGAGGTCTCCCGCTCGCCGGCGTGTCTGACGGACGGGTGCTTCGGCGGCCGGACTCATTGCTGGCTAGCCCTGACTCTGCATGCTTCCCGACACGCCCACCCATGAAGGGCCACTTCAGGCCTGTGTTCTCGGCTTGGTTCGCATACGCCCGACGGGTGAGGGGTCGCGCTTGAGTCAATACGGCCTGTCGAGTCCGCCGCCCTCCCAGGTCAGGTGTCTGCCGACGTTTACCCACTCGCTCAGAAAACCCGCGCATGAAGAATCGGGGCTAGAGTGCCGCTGTACGGCCACCCGGCCGCCGACCCGAGTCGTGATCGACCGATGCCTGAAGGAGACGTGTGGGACAACTGATCGAAGTCGACCATCTTCTGCTGGGGGATGTCGCCCTCTTCGACACCGACCGTAGCCTGTCGGGACAGGAAGGCGAGTCCTATGCCGACCCGGAGACTGCCGCCGCCGCCGGGACGTTCCCGGGTGACGTGGCAGCGGCTCTTCTAGTCGAGATTCCCTCCATCGAGATCGTCTACGTGTTCTCGAACACCATATCCGCCAAGCAGTCCGGGGGATGGAGCGTTGAGAGCGCGGAAACAGCGGCCGGAATCATCCGAAACTCCCTGGTCCACTACGCCAGTAACCGGCAATAGCGCAGTGGTGCGGGGTCGGTCTGCGTTGCTCCACAGACCACCCACGGGGATCGCGATACCGTAACGACTGCGCGTAACGCGCATGCATCCTGGTGTCCTGTATCTCTGTTTCGCTTGCGTTCTTGGCTTGACGAGCCGAACCCGAACCGGCCACCGTTACCAGAGGGTTGTATCTGTCACAGGCTCGTTGTACAATGGTAGATAGCCGTATACACCGGCGGTTCGTTTCCGACGTCGAGCGGACCGTGGCAGGGTTCATACTGTCCGGAACCGGCCCGCACAGGGGATAGAAGGTCGCGTCCGTGACCC
>JAPOQZ010000148.1 GCA_026710435.1 bacterium
AGTTCGTCACAGAAGATCTGGCTACACCTCCACGCCACCGAACCCCGAGAACGCGAAAATCACCGGAAGGTGCCTCTTTCCTTTGGTTTCCCACCCCTGCCGCCACCTCCCAGCGCCACGGACGCGACCTTCTATCCCCTGTGCGGGCCGGTTCCGGACAGTATGAACCCTGCCGCGGTCCGCTCGACGTCGGAAACGAACCGCCGGTGTATGCGGCTGTCTACCATTGTGACACGAGCCTGTGACAGATACAGACTGCTCGTAGCGTTGGTCGGTTCCGGTTCGGCTCATCAAGCCCGGAACGCAAGCGAAACAGAGATACAGCACCCTCCTAGACGGTCGACTCAGGATCGTCCGTTCTCCCATTCTCCCATGCACTCCGACCCGATCCGATTCAGACCCCGCGCACGGTTGCTCTACTGTTGTCCGGAGTCGAGCAGGAGGACAACCGTGGCACAGTTCGATGTTGACGCGATGCTCGAGCGGTTCCGTGATCGGGCCGAGGCGGTGCGCAAGCGGGGCCTACCACCCGTGGCGGGCGAGGGCCGGCGAGCCTTCATCGAGCAGGCGGAACGTGACTACATGGACTTCGCTCTGGTGGGTACAGCGGCCTGGTCGGTGGAGGACGGCAGCCTCGTGTTGCGCATTCCGTTGGAAGGCGGATGATCTTGGACTTCGCCAGTTGCTTGGGGGTGCTCCAGAAGGAAGGCCTGCGGTTGGCAGAGGTCACCGGGCAGGTGAGCCTCGACACGGCTGTACCAAGCTGTCCCGACTGGGTGGTGCGCGACCTGGTACGCCACACCGGCTGGGTCCATCGCTGGGCAGGGCTCGTGATTTCGGAAGGCCGTACGGAACCACCGAGCGATCTCCGGGAGCCCATCCCCGCGGGATGGCCGTCCGACGCCGGGCTACTCGACTGGTTCCGGGAGGGACACGAGCGCGTGGTCCGGGCCTTGGAGAGCGCTCCGGCGGACCTGCGGTGCTGGACGATCATGGACGCGCCCGAGCCGCGGGCATTCTGGGCGCGGCGCCAGGCACACGAGACATCCATCCATCGGGTCGATGCGGAACTGGCGGCCGGGAACGTTTCCGGATTCGATCCGGTGCACGCGGCGGACGGCATCGACGAGCTACTCGTTTGGTTCATCGACCGACCGGGTCGCGGTCCCACCGCCCCGGAGGAACTGACTCTGGGGGTGCACGCCACCGACGTGAATCGGGCATGGACGGCTAGGTTCGGACCGGAAGGCGCCCAAGGTAGGCGGGGGATGGGTGAGGCCGGATGCACGGTGTCGGGCGACGCGGGAGACCTGTACCCCTACCTGTGGAGCCGGACCCCGCTCGGTGGACTGCATGTCGACGGCGACCCCGCCGTTCTGGGACAATGGCGGGAGTCGAGTTCGTTCTAACCGCTCGAGCCGACTTGATCGTTGTCGTCGTGCGTTGCGGGCGGCGTACTTCCGGTCCCGTGACCACCAGACTCGCCAGGGGACCAGTAAGTAGGACGCACCCCGGTCCGTCTCGCATCGTTACCAGCCGCAGTGTTGCCGAGAGCGATGCTTGGAGCTATGTTCGCCGGGCGGGGGTGCCCCGCCTGTACGAACACAACCAAGGAGCTTCAATGCCGAATCCAGTCGTGCACTTCGAAATCGTGGGGAAGGATGGAGCGGCGCTCCAGCAGTTCTATCGTGACGCCTTCGATTGGGCCATCGACAGTGACAATCCGATGGCTTACGGCCTCGTCGCCGCCCAGGGTGAAGGCATAGGCGGTGGGGTCGGACCAGCTATGGGCCCCGAGCCGTATGTCACGGTCTACATCCAGGTCGACGACATGCGATCGGCGCTCGACCGGGTCAAATCGCTCGGCGGTGAGGTCATCGTGGACATCACCACGATCCCGGGGATGGTCACCTTCGCCCACTTTCTCGATCTCGAAGGCAACCTGATCGGCATGGTGCACTCCGAGACGCCACCCGCCGAGTAGCTCGGCGGCGGCACCGGCAACGGTTAGCCGCGAGTAGGAACCGACGCGCCGCGGAGCGTCCACATGGTCGGTCCGCGGGAGCCGTCGCGAATAACCTGTCACTCAAGTGACAACCAGATGCGATGGGAGGCCGACCGGACCGCCCCGGGTCTACCGGAGCGGTTCCAACACGATTCAACCTGCCAGACCCCCATCACATCCCTCACCTTCCCCGACGTTGTCCACATGGCGGAACCGTTTCATGCACAGGTGCTCTGGCCGAGAGTCGGATACAGTCATTGACACGTGCGGGCGAGGTTCGCCTATCCGCGCACTCCCTCATTTCCGTCGGTTGGCCCGGCGCGGCCACTATCTTGTTTGCGAGTTCGTGATCCGGAGGAGTGATGCAGCAGTACCTTGACTTGCTGAGAGAGGTCAGGGACCACGGTATCCGCAAGGACGACCGCACCGGGGTAGGAACCTACAGCCTGTTCGGACGCCAGATCCGTTTCGACCTCGACGATGGGTTCCCGCTGCTGACCACCAAGAAGGTGCACGTTCGCTCCGTGATACACGAGTTGCTCTGGTTCCTGGCGGGCGATTCGAACGTGGCCTACCTGAACGACCACGGGGTTTCGATCTGGAACGAGTGGGCCGATCCTGCCACCGGTGACCTCGGACCGATCTACGGCGTTCAGTGGCGCTCCTGGGGAGGCGCCGACGGCCGCACCATCGATCAGCTGACCGATGTGGTGCAGCGAATCCATGCCGATCCCGGCTGCCGGCGGCTGCTCGTATCGGCATGGAATGTGGCGGACCTCCCTGGTATGGCGCTACCTCCGTGCCATGTGTTGTTCCAGTTCTACGTGTCGGAGGGCCGTCTCAGCCTCCAGTTGTACCAGCGCAGCGCCGACATCTTCCTCGGCGTGCCGTTCAACATCGCTTCCTACGCCCTGCTCCTGATGATGGTGGCGAGGGTGACCGGCCTGCGTGCGGGGGAGTTCATCCACACCTTCGGGGATGTCCACCTCTACCGGAACCATCTCGACCAGGCGGACCGCCAACTGGTGCGAAGGCCCAGGCCGCTGCCCAGGATGGAGTTCGCAACTGGGCCCCGCGACCTGTACTCCTTCACCTATGATGACTTCCGGGTGGTCGGGTACGATCCCCATCCGGCCATCCGAGCACCGGTTGCGGTATGAAGCCGCCCCACGAGACCCGAAGAAAGCCGATATGGAACCGGAACGGATACTGGCCGAGGCCCCACGAGTCCTGACCCAGGACCAGCGAGAGTCCTATTTCGAGACCGGCTACGTGACCGTCGAGTCGATCATCCCCGATGAGTGGATCGAGCGGCTCAACACGGTTACAGCAGAGTGCGTCGATCGAAGCAGGGCGGTGACGGCATCTGGAGACGATTTCGATGTGGCCGACGGTCACAATGCCGACTCGCCGAGGATCAGACGAATCAAGATGCCGGACCGCCAGCACCCCACGTACTGGGAGTTCGCCACCGGGCTGATAGCGGACGTGGCCGCCGACCTCGTAGGCCCCGACGTGGTGTTCCACCACTCCAAGCTCAACTTCAAATGGGACGCCGGAGCCGACGATGTGAAGTGGCATCAGGACATCCAGTTCTACCCTCACACCAACTACAGCCCGCTGACCATCGGCACGTACCTGGCCGACACCGATATGGCCGATGGTCCCCTCATGGTCGTACCCGGCAGCCACAACGGTCCGCTGTTCGACCAGTACGACGAGGCCGGGAGCTGGGTCGGGTGCCTGTCGGCCGAGGACTCCTCAAGCGTGGATGTAGACAGTGTCGCCTACTTGACTGGCCCGGCGGGCTCGATCACGGTGCACAACTGCCGGACGGTCCACGGCTCGCCACCGACTGCCAAGCCCAGCGGACGTCCGCTGCTCTTGAACGCCTACGCGTCGGCCGATGCATTCCCCTACACCGCTCACCCGCAGCCGACCCGCAACACCGGCAAGGTCATCCGAGGGCGGCCGGCACGCTGGGCACACCACGACCCGCGGCCCTGCCTGATCCCGCCCGACTGGTCCGGGGGGTACGAGTCGATCTTCGCCGCCCAGGACGAGGAGGTAGCTTGATGCCGAGGTGGTGTTGTTCTCCGGTTCGCAGCCCTCGGGAGATGGTGCCTTCAGCGGGCATCTCCGTCTGAGTCTCGGGACGAGTCCCTTCGCATCGGTTGCAAGGACCCTCCCGAACAGCCCTCGGTAGCCGGGCTTCAGCGCGGGCGGCAACCCGGAATACGAGTTGGATGGCCACAGGCCTGAGGACGAGAAGTGCGATCCGCTGGATCGGGGTTGCTAGGAGGGATGCAGAGTACCCCTCCTGCGACCCGCCGGCCGATGACATCGTTCCGCATCAGCACGATCGGGCACCCTCTTATCCTCGTCTTGGGGACACTCCTAGAATGGCTGCGTGCTCGCTCTGCTAAAGACCCTACGGGGTCTCCTTATCGTCGTTGCGCTGCTGCTCGCTATCCTCCCGCCGGCCCTTCTGGTGGATCTTCTCACCGGGGGGACCGGCTACGGGCTCTGTCCGGAAGGGCTGGCCGGATGTAACTCCGCCTACCTGACGGGGCCCTCGCTTGCCCTGCGTGTCCTGGGGGGACTGGTTCTCGTCACGCTGGGCATCCGGCTGCTTTCCCGCATCGTGAGCCATGTGGAGACGGCCCGGCTCTGGGACGAGGTGGCGGCCTACTACTCGAAACTGCAAGAAGAGGCACCAACGGATCCGTAGCGGTGTCCCGGCACCCTCCTAGTGTCCTGTATCTCTGTTTCGCTTGCGTTCTCAGCTTGATGAGCCGAACCCGAACCGGCCACCGTTACCAGAGGGTTGTATCTGTCGCAGGCTCGTTGTACAATGGTAGATAGCCGTATACACCGGCGGTTCGTTTCCGACGTCGAGCGGACCGTGGCAGGGTTCATACTGTCCGGAACCGGCCCGCACAGGGGATAGAAGGTCGCGTCCGTGACCC
>JAPOQZ010000236.1 GCA_026710435.1 bacterium
TCCAGATCCGAGTCGTGCCGAGGAGGACCTTCAGGATCGGAAGACGGAATGTATATGGAGTCAGGGCCCGTGTTGTGCAGCGTTGCTTACCAATACTAAAGGTATCACTGCCGGTCCGATGGCTTGGAACTACTCGTCTAGGGGTTTCGGGGTACTTATGGGGTCCTGCCTTCAAATAGGAGCAGTCGTCTGGAATCGGCTAGCCGGGCCAGTCTCCGCCTACGAGTTCGACCAGCGCAGCCCGGCCCCCACGCATTGGTTACTGCTCAATCCAATTGGCGTATCGTCGTTGTCAGCGGACGACTTACTACCGAACGACGCAACAGTTTGACCCGAACCGGCCATGTTCGGATGTAGTAAACACCGAAGTACAGCAAAAGTGATAACCAGAAGGACTATCTAGCCTGTTACCAGGTATAAATGTGCAATCATAGGCGGAGGGGGTGGGGTCCCAACGGGAGAGGCATGTCCGGGCGGTCTTCGCGTTCTCGGGGTTCGGTGGGGGTGTGGGTGTAGCCGTTTTCTGTTACGAACTCCCGACTCGGGACACTGGGACGGTGCTGAACAATGTCCGGGTTGGCCCGACAACCGGCAACGAAACCCCAGATCGAGCGTGGCGGGCCAACCCATCCCCATCTTTTCGACACCCTCTTATGTCTGGCCGCCGTGCTTGTCTCCACCGTCGACGCGTACCTCGCAGCCGGTCATCAGGGCTGCCAGGTCGGAGGCGCAGAACAGGGCAACCCGGGCGACGTCGTCAGGCACGCCGGCACGGCCGAGCGGTAGCTCCCGGCTCATCTGCTCGGCCAGACCCCCGAGTTCCCAGCCGCCCTGCGCAGCTGACTCCTCCATTCCCGGCGTGAGGATCACGGTGGGGGCCAGCGCCAGCACCCGGATGCCGTGCGCTCCCAGTTCCGCCCCCAACCGCCTCGTGAGCGCCACCACCCCCAGCTTCGAGGCGACGTAGTGCGGGGCGCCTTCCCGGACGTACGCGGGCGCCGTAGATATATTGATGATGACACCGCCCACCCGGTGGGCGATCATGCGGGTCGCCGCCTCCCGGGCGCCGAGATAGGTACCCCGCAGGTTGACATCCAGCACACGGTTCCACTGGTCGTCATCGATGTCGAACAGGGCGTCGTCCGGATAGATGCCCGCATTGTTGACCCATATGTCGAGCCCACCCGCCTCGGCAAGCGCTAGATCCGCCAGGGCGCGACCGACCGCCGGTCCGCTACGTCCACATCGGCCGCAACGGCTCGATCGGTCTCGAGTCTGTGGACCGCTTCCGAGGCTCGTTCCCGGTCGATGTCGGCGACGATCACATGGGCGCCGGCCTCGACGAACCTTCGAGCGATCGCGTAACCGATGCCCCGCCCCCCACCGGTGACCACGGCGGTGCGACCTGCGAGCGATATCAGCTCCTCGATCGTGCGGTCGCTCATGTCTGCGATGGCCAACCCCGACTCCTAGGTATTCGATCTTGCGCCCGAGTGTCCTGGGGCCTACGCGCTGATACCGAAGAGCTCCGCAGCCGTACCGCCCATGATCCCGGCCATTTCCTCATCGGTGATCTCGGTTCCCTGGCTGGCGGCGATCCGCCGAGCGTCGCGGTAGAGGTCCCGGGCGTCGGTGTTGTCGGATCCGAACACCACCCGGTCGATCGCGCCGAGTTCCTTCAGCTTGGAGAGGGCGCCCGCCAGGATTTCGGGTCCCCAAGCGGTCCATCCCGCCATCTCGGCGTAGAAGTTGGGGTGTTTCGCGACGACCGCCACCCCTTCATCCACCCACGGGTAACCGAGATGCGCAACGATGACCTTCAGATCCCGGTAGCGACGTCCGATGTCATCCAGTTGGATCGGGTCCTGGAACTCCATCGCCGAGTTGATGGTCGCCGTCCATCCGGTGTGGATCATCACCGGTAGGTCAAGCTCGAGACACTTCTCGTAGAGCGGGTCGAGCCGCCGGTCCTTCGGGTTGTAGTGGTGATAGGTCGGCACGAGCTTGAGCAGCCGGAAGTCCAATTCCTTCACGCATCTCTCCAGTTCGAGCACCGCCGCCGGGATGTCCCGGAGGGGATCCATCGCCGCGACGCCGTAGAGGCGGCCCCCGGACTTGGCGACCTGGCGGGCAACGTAGTCGTTGGGAACGAGGACTCGGCGGTCGTGAGGGTGCTCGGGGTGGTGGGTCGTGCGGCGGATGTCTCCACCCTGGATCATGCCGACGTCTAATCCGGTGGCGTCCAGGTGCTCGACGATCGCGGGACCATCCACGGAGCCGACTTCCCATCCCCATGGGGCGTACATCTCGCGTACCCACCACTCGGGGGCGTGCTCGGGCACCTCGGTTACGTGCAGGTGACAATCGATCGTTACCACTGGTCAGCCTCCCAGTCTGTAAAGGCGTGCTGCGCTACCACCCAGAATCGCCGCCATCTCCTCGTCCGTGAACGGCTCGGCCCCGAGTTCCCGAGCGACCCGGTTCACGTTCCGATACACGTCCGGCACCGTAGCTTCCGCCCGGCCCACCCGTACCTTGTCGCTGTTGTTGGATCCGTACAGCACCCGGTCCAGCGCCGACAGCGACCGGAACCGGTCGAGGGCCTCGAATAGCGACTCAGGCCCGAGCTCCGAGTAGTGGTACATGTCGGCGTGGAAATTGGGGTGTTTCGCCACCAGCAGGGTGCACTGGTCGATCCAAGGATCGGCGAATGCGATGATCACCTTGAGGTCGCGGAAGCGCCGGCCGACCTCGTCGAGATGCACCGGATCGGCGTTTTCGAGTCTGGCCATGATGATCGGGGTCCATCCGGTGAAGAAGTGGGCCGGGATATCCAGCTCGATGCATTTCTCGTAGATGGGATCCAGCCGCCGGTCGTTGGGCGAGAAATGAAGGTACGAA
>JAPOQZ010000095.1 GCA_026710435.1 bacterium
CACACCCTGCCACCCGCAGTTCCGACCACCCCGTCCCCCCGAACACCCCGCCTCCACGTTTCCGGCCTCCCCTGGATCACCAAGTTCCCGAAGAACCCACCCCCCTCACCATCACACCACCTTCGTCGCACCCCCACCCTCCTTCCCTGATCTGCAGCCACCGAACCGCCGCACACCCGGGACCCCCGCTCAGAGGCGGACGGCGAACCCACACGATCCCCCAGATCAAGAACCCGGACCACACCCAGGAGAGCCCGCCAGCCGGTGTCCCTGTAGACACCGGCTCCACCAGGTTCGTAGAGCCGCCCCGGAACCCCCGGCATCGGCCCCCTGCCCCGTTACCCACCTGACCTCCCAGCTGCTCCAAGCCTGTCTAGGCCGCCCGGTCAGCCATCGCGGCGGGGCGGGAGGCACTGGAGGACTCCCGGTTACCGAGCCGTGGGGTGGGGGCCAGCCGGTAGCGGCCGGCGGGATGCAGTCTGTGGGACCGCCTAGGGCGGTCGACTAGTCGGCGACAGCGGTAAACGGGCTATAGGTACCGCTGTCGCCGGGCGACCGTACGGGTGGTCGGAGACCAGATTCCCGGTGTGCTGTCGGTGGGGTAAAACCCCAGGTCAGGGACCGGAGTACGCGGCGGAGTACGCGGCGGAGTACGCGGAGTACGCGGCGGAGTACGCGGCGGACGGCCTTCGGTGTGGACCTGTGTCGCCGCTCCGGGCGGGGTGTCGGTAACCGTTGTTTGGTGAAGACGGCCCCAGCGTCTCGACCTGTGTTCGCTTGTTTGCCGTCCTGTGGGCACTGGCCCGTTTTGTGGGTGGCCCTTCTTGGGGTGGGGGGTTGTCCCTGGGGGCTGGGCCTCATCGGCGGGGGGGCTGTGCAATGTCGGCGTGTCCGTCGGTGTCTCGTCTCGCGTCGGCCCGATCTGGGTTGGGTCCCGCGGGGTGTGAATTGCGGAGTGCCGGCCCTCGCCTCGATAGGTAACCGTCGGGGGGAGCCAGGGCGGTGTAGCCGACATGGGCGAGAGGACCGGGGCCCGGGGAGGACGTAACCCGGCGGTGCTGGAGCCGGCGCGGGGTTCTCCCAGGTCAGAGACCGGAGTACGCGCCGGCGTACGCGTCGGCGTACGCGTCGGTCGGGTAGGAACCTGGCGTTGCTTCGCCCGGAGGGGAGGGCATCATGGCATCGCAGGCGGCGGCGCTCGTCAAAGACGCCACAGATCTTGTGGCCCTAGTCTCGGTGAGGTCACCGGAGGTTAGGGGGGCCGGCGCCGCCTGTTAGAGCACTCTCTGTCCGTTCCGCTCCGACAAGGGACACCCTGTCGTTGTCGGTCAGCTGTTGGCAAGGGACCTCTGGTGATTATGTGATCGGTCTTCCCATGACACCCTTTATCTCCCAACCAATTCGAGTCTCCGGGGCATCCGGGGCGGTTCAATCCTCACCGCTGCGGGTGTGGTGCGGTTCAGATGGGACTGTGGGTTCGGACCCCCGGTGACTTTTGATTGCGCAGGACAACCGCCGAGGGTTCCGAAACCAGGCGAGCAGACTAGCAGGATTCCCTTTTGCGGTCGCCGGGGGGTACCTCGAAAGGGGAAGGCAGACGATCTCTTCCTTCCCTCGACATGGGATGTTTAGCCGGTTAGGGGTTGGGGTTTCTAACCGATGCCGGACGTGTGCCCGTTGCCACAATACATGCCAACTCGGAGATGGGCCGTGTCGGAAAACATGGTAGCCCGCCAGGGTGACCGACTAGACCACGACCGTGTGTTGGCGATCATTGAAAATCCCCATCTTGTGACGACGGCGGCTTGACCCACACCGTGGTGGCGGCCTCTTCAGCGGACGGTGGGCGGTAGCCGGGTCCGTCCCGGAGCCAGGGTTTCCACCCCTCGAAGCGGATCGGGTGGGCGGCGTTGGCGACCGCCAGCAGATCGACGGGCCGGGGACCGGGAGCGAGGGTTGTTGTCCACCGCCTCGAACAGACCCTGCAGCAGGTCCGGGGTCAGAGCGACCCCTCTGCTGGGGGTCACTTCAGTCCCAGGGCAGCCACCAGTCCGAAGTGCCCTTGTCGAGCGTGCGGGGATGGAACCAAACCCGATGGTAGGCACAGGCCGGGTGAGCCCTGCGTTGGACAGACCGCCCGTATTCCCCCGCAAACTTCCAGCCGAACAGCATCACGTCCTCGGATGCCCGATGGTCGAGAACCCAATCCGCCAGCGGCACTCCCGCCCGGTCGGCCAATGCATGGACAACGACCGCGATCGCCGGCAGGAGAACCGGATCGTCACCCTCATACACAGGGGCCTCAGCGATCAGCGCCGCCCGATCTTCCGCGCGGTTCCAGTCCGCGATGAACTGCAGCATCGGGGCACGATACGGCCCTCGGGGGTCAGGTACGGTCATAAGCGGTGGCAGCATCACAGCGGTCAACGTTCCCAGCCGCCACAACTGGAGCGGGTCAACTCCCTCGGCCGGCGGCGGTCCCAGCAGGTCGTCAATCGTCGGCAATAGTCACCTCGTGCTCGACGGCGGAAATGGTAGCGGGTACCGATAAGGACTCCCGCTGGCAATCCGCCCGCCTCGTCGCAAAGGGCGACTAGGTCGCAGAGCGTTACGGTGCACCAGGCCCCCGTCTTCCCGCACTCGGCCCGACCGTCCGACAATGCCCATTAGCGGCAGATCACCCTTGGGCACTGCGCCTCGGCGGCGTCGGGCGGTAGCCGCGCCTAGAGCGGTAGTAGCCTATGAGATATGACCGCGGTGGCACCAACCATTGAGGACGCTAGGCGAGCAGCGGAGGCGTTGGCGGCCGTCGGGGTAGGCAGGGTTGTCTTGTTTGGCTCGGTCGCTCGCGGTGAGGCGACCGAGCACAGCGACGTCGACTTGGTGGCGATCTACGACGACATCGACTACAGCGAGCGCGGGGCGATTGCAACGCCTGCCGAGGCGGCAGCGCGGGCGGCCGCCGGA
>JAPOQZ010000062.1 GCA_026710435.1 bacterium
GCGGCCGGGGTCGGCCCCGTGGCCGCCGGGACCCGCGCGGGGCCCCCCCCCCCCTCTCAACAGCCCGCCCCCCCCCCGCGCAAAGAAGCCCGCCAGTCGGGCCGTCCCTCCGGCCCGAGCCGTGAGACCCCTCGGCGAGTGCTACCCGGGCGGCTGCTCCATCTGCTGACAACCCGAAGACCGGGGAGCCGAGAACCCCGGATGAGCAAGCGACCACAGGACAGCTCAGGGCTGGACCAAGCGATCCACCGACACCGGGACCAGGCGATCTACCACCGGGGCAGGGTGCGGGCCGCGGCCATCAGTGCCCTGGGTGACGCCTCGCCTCGGGGTCAGCTTCGGGAGTCGGCATCGTCGACACGACGATTTCATTGATTCTCACAGGCGTGATGCCGCGGTCTCGTCGGCCAGGGCGATGAGCCGTGCTCGGATGGCGGTGCTGTCAGCGGCCAGGTCCACCGTGGCGAAGCGTATTCGGTGCCCTTGGATCACCGCGGACTCGTCGACGTCCTCGCCGACGGACGGATGCAGCAGCAGTCCGGACGAATTGAGGGATCCGGGGTCGTTGTCGTGCTCCTGGGACCTCAAGTAGGCGTACATCTGGAAGATGTGGCCGCTGTCCAGGGTCAGCGACCTGTGACGGCCCGGCTTCAAGATGCTGGTGAACTTGGTGTCGATGACTGTGCGGTGCCCGTGACCATGCTCATCGGCTGGGGGGCGCTCCAAGACGATGTCGGTCTGCATCCCCGGCATGATCGCGTCGATTCCCGAAGTCTTTGTGTCGATCGGCCATTCGATCCACTGCCCGGGGTTCACCGACCATCCGCGGGGACCGAGCACCGTGCGGTAGAAGCCTCCCACCGCGGCCTCGAAGAGCCGTCTCGCCCATGTCTCGTCCCGGCCTGGTGCGGGCAGGCGAGTGCGGCCGGGATCCTCGGTGGGCAGACTCAGCCTGAAGGCCAACTCCGCGGCTGCGAGCATCTGGCGGTCCTCGGCGTTGGCCCTGCCGGCGGCGAGGGCGCCTCGGAGGCTCCTCGAACGGATACCAGCGGAGGTCTCGTCGCCCACGCCGGCTCGGTCGAGAGCCGCGGCGAGGCTCCGGCACCGCCTGCGTAGAGGCTCCTCACGCACAGAGCCGCACAGCTTGTTGAGGGCCGCCTTCACGAGACGGTTCCGTGGCGTGTCCGTGGTCAGCTCCTCGAAGGAGCACGCGATCCTGCCCTGCCGCAACAGGCTGCGGCGCTCGGTGCGGAGGGCGTCGATGCGTCCTCGCACGCGGGTCAGGTCAGCCCGGCGGCGGTGGAACTCGAGAGTCAGGTTGCGCCGGATCCGACGCTCGACGGCCCCGGTCAGGATCTCCGCGACAAGATCGGGAATGAGGTCGGGGTTCTCCTCTACGCCGTACCTCAGCCTGCTTGGAAGCTCTCGATAGAGCCGCGACGCATACAGCATCAACAGCCAGATGTTCCTGACTGGAATCGCGCCGATCGTCCTCAGCGCCGCCGGCGTGGGAGTCAACGACCGAGCCCCTTGAGCAGGTCCTCCTTGGCGGAGCGAGCCCTGTCGGTGTCATCGAACCAGTATTCGTCCAAGAGCGGTCCGATCTCCGTCTCCACCACCTGCGTGAACCATCGGACAGGGTTCGTGATAGCAGTCTCGCTGCTTGGCGTCACGACGCTGTGGCCGACCCGGAACTGAGGGCCGAGGAGGTCGTCATTGGATATCTTCTGGTTCAACGTCGTCAACCGCCGCTCGACGCCGTCAAGGAACTCCGCGTCCAGCCCGCATTGCTCGCTGACCCAGCGGCGCCAGGGCTCCCCGAAGACCGGTTCCAAGTCGACGAACGCGAATCGGCGGCGCAGTGCGAGATCCACCAGAGCCAGAGACCGGTCGGCGATGTTCATGGTGCCGATGACATAGAGATTGTCCGGGATGTGCATCCGCTCATTGGCGCTTCGGGGGTAGCTCAGTGCCAACGCCTCGTCGGGAGTTCGCTTGTCGGCCTCCAGCAGAGTGAGCATCTCCCCGAAGATCTGGGCAGGATTGCCCCGGTTGATCTCCTCGACGACCACCACCAAGTCTCGTTCAGGGTCGTTCTGCGCGTCTTCGACCGCCGTTAGGAACGGTCCGTCCACCAGGTCGAGAGGGCGATTTCCGTCTCCGCTGGGTCGCCAGCCCCTCACGAAGTCCTCATAGGACAGGTTCGGGTGGAACTGCAACGGGCGCACGCGGCTCGGCGACCGGCTGCCGATGAGGGCGAACGCGAGCTTCTTGGCCAACCAGGTCTTGCCGGTGCCCGGCGGTCCCTGAAGGATCAGATTCTTCTTGACCCGCCATCGCTCCAGGATCGTCTCCAGCCTGTCCCGCTCCAGGAAGCATCCCTCCTCGACAATGTCATCCACCGAATACGGAGGCTCAACAGGGCATGACGGCCCGTCGTCATCCTCAGATTCAGATGTGGTGTCCCACTCGGTCTCATTGTCTGGATCCCATGCCATTGCAGACAAGCGGGGGAACGAGTGAACTGGCAGATTCTCGTCGTTGAACATCAGTTGCAACTCTTCGCACAGATCCAGATACGCTTCTCCGTCCGGCTTGCCCTTAGGGACCTTGACACCCAACTGCTCTTCGATGAAGGCGGAAGCAGACTTGTCCAAAGACACGAATGTCTGTGGACGGATCCAAAAGAGACCGAATGTGAGCATCCGGCCTACTTGCTTGCGCGACATCGCGTCGTTGAAGGATTCGATGAGCGAAGCGCGGTTCGTCTCATCGCCGTTGTCGGCGTATTGCAATGCATCGGCGAAGACACGCCAAAGCGCATCGATATGGTCATCGTCGCGCTGACCCTCAAACGGGAAGAACCAGCTATTGCGGGGGTCCAGAATCGGTATTCCAGCTAGAGAACTGAGGGGATGCCCTTCGAGTTCCTCCATGCCCAGGAACCCAGCCAACTCGCGTGCAAGAGTGCTGCGGTTATCCCAATTCGGCCCTCGATTGAAGGTTCCCATGGTCGTGAAGGGGCAGATGTCCCGCAGCGGGCCTGATGTGCCGTCAGCAAAACGGTCGGTCAGGTACTTGACCCGTTCGCTAGGTAGCCCGTAGATGGCGGTGAGCAGGGCCGGCCGATCATGGCGGAAGGCGAGCAGCCTGTCCGCGAAGCCTGAGTAGAAGGATGTCCAAGGGAAGCGGTCGTCCGATATGGGGTTGTCGCCGAACCTGTCCTGCCAGTAGGGAAAGTTGCGGAACTTGTCGATGTCTTGGTCGCGTCCGTTGAATGCGAAGTCGATCAGGCTCTTGGATGCATAATGGCGCGGGACAACTCTCCAGACTGTGGGCTGGTAGGTGTAGAAGTACCATTCGCGGGGTGGCTCTACACATATCCAATCGACTGTGAGCCGTCGTCCGTCACCTGGGTTGTCCCTCACCACACCGACAGCCTTGATGGCCATTACTGAGACTGGATGGCCGCGATTGTCGAAAGGCAGATCGTACTTCCTTGTGTACGTCGACTTGATGGCAATGCGATCGCCCACATGAATGGACTTGACCTTCTCGATCCAGCGGTCGCGGAAACCGTGCTCCCAGACTCCTTCATGGATGAAGCGTTCGATCTGGTCGTCGGTGCCGCCCCCGAACGCTGCTCCCACGAACCATGCCGGGCGCGCTCCGGCCGTGTCAGGATCTGGAGCCATGGGTGAACCTCCTGGATTCGCTCGTTCGTGGGCTCGGTGGGGATCGAACCCACGACCAAGGGATTATGAGTCCCCTGCTCTGACCACTGAGCTACGAGCCCGCCGCGACCCTACCGTCGGGCCCGTCGCGAGCCATTGGTGAGC
>JAPOQZ010000171.1 GCA_026710435.1 bacterium
CCACCCCCGCCGCCACCTCCGAGGGTCACGGACGCGACCTTCTATCCCCTGTGCGGGCCGGTTCCGGACAGTATGAACCCTGCCACGGTCCGCTCGACGTCGGAAACGAACCGCCGGTGTATACGGCTATCTACCATTGTACAACGAGCCTGTGACAAATACAGCCCTCTGGTACCGGTGGCCAGTTCGGGTTCGGCTCGTCAAGCCGAGAAGGCAAGCGAAACAGAGATACAGGACACTAGGAGGGTGCCGAACAATGACGATTGCTCGGGCCTGCCAACCGCCGACCCAGGGATTATGCCGGCGATTGGTAGGCCGCTGGTGGATTGCTCAGTGCCCCACTCGGAGATCAGCCCGGCAGCACCCGCGAAGGCGTATTCGCGCCTCGGTCAAGCGGCGCGCGATAGGTTCGTCAAGGCAACCGGCGCCCTCATCGGAGCACCACAATGACGACCCCGGCCACGGCGATGCCGACACCGACGATCCACTTGGGCTGGGAGGCGAATCGCTCCTCGATCCGCAGTAATGCTTGAACAATGTCGGCGCGGACTTCCGCTTGGCGGGCTTCGTCCTTGGCATCCGCCAGAGACTCGGTAACGGTCATCTCACCCCTTCGCTCTCCTCCATTGGTCCCGGCTGTAGTGGCAACCATCGGCTGTCCATCACCCCGTCCCGATGCGGCGCTCCGACTCGAGTCTCATGAGTTCTTGGTCGCGCCACTCGAGGTGCTCCTCCCGCCGGGCGGAAGGGAAGCGGTCTTCAAGGTCGGCTGCTACTCGCTCGATGACCTCCGCGGTCCACGGGTTGTCGCTGCCGCGGGACACCGCCATGCGAGCGTACGCCGCACCCACCGTCCGGGCATGAGCGCGGATCCCTCCTCGAGTGTTCAACTCAGCGGTCGTCAGAGGCCCGATTATGGACCAGCGGCGGCCCAGTCCCTCGGTGACGACCCGGTCGAGGTCCGCGGGGGCGATGATCCCATCCCTGACCAGACACAGTGCCTCCCGTAGCAGAGCACCCTGCAACCGGTTGAACACGAGGCACTCGATCTCCCGCTGGATAGTGACAGGGACCATCCCCGCCGATGTCAACAGATCGCGGGCGGACGCGACCGTACTTTCGGCGGTGAACGGAGCCGGAGCGATCTCCACCACCTTGATGAGGTAGGGCGGGTTGCCGGGATGAACGAGGATGCAGCGAGCCCGCCCATCCAGGTCCGAGGCGATATCGGAGATCGTCATGCTCGACGACGAACTGGCCAGCGTCGTGCGTGGGCCCGCAAGGGCATCGAGCCGGCCAAAGAGCTCCACCTTCAGGTCGAGCGACTCCGGAACGCACTCCTGAACATGTGAGGCTTCCTCGACAGCCCGGCGTAGGTCAGACCCGACCCCCACCCTGTCGATGACGTCCGCGGGATCCTCGGAGAGGAGGCCGTGGCTCTGCAGCTCGGCGAGGCGCGATCCCATCTCATGAAGCAGCGATTGGCGCCGGTCCGCAACGGGTTCGAAGACGGAGACCTCAAGACCTGCCCGGGCAAACGTGATTGCCCAGCCGACCCCGATCTGACCGCCGCCAACGATGGCGACTCTGTCGCCGGCCATCCCTCCCGACCCGCAGCCGGGAGTCACGTCAGTTGGTTCACCCCAGACCTACCGAAGCACACACGGAGTCGAGTTGGTCGATCAGCACCTTGATCTCCGACACCCGCTGCTGACCCTCGGCGCCCAGTTCGGGGAATGTAGTGAGCGGCGCCCGGACATCACCCATCGGGTGCCCGACCAGCGCAGCGAGGGCCTTGGAGTAGCACTGGTGCCCGTAAGTGGGATGCCCGGCCGCGATGATGTGGTCGATCCGGTCGATCAGCCGCCAGATTGCCCTGGCGTCGTCGATGCGATCGGCCTCTAGGAGCTCGAAGATACGGCCCGAAGCTAGCGGAAGGTAGTTGCCGTACGGGTTGACGTACCCGATCGCGCCCAGCAAGTAGGAGTCGACTACCCACTCGCCGGCGTACACCTTCATCCGTCCATTGGAGGCTTCTATCACCTCTCTCACGCGGGAGAGATGCATGCTGGACTCTTTGATGTACTGGATGCTCTCGAGGTTGTTGCACATCTTCGCGACGAGCGCTGCCGACATGTCCACGTTCGAGGTGACGGGATTGTTGTACAGCATCACGGGAATCGAGATCGCCTCGTCGATGGCCGCGTAGTAGTTGAAGATCTCATCGTCAGTCGGGGTGTAGTAGTAGGGCGGAATGATCATCACCCCGTCGGCCCCCTGGGCCTCGGCCTCGCGGCTGTAGCGGACGGCGTTGGGCGTGTGGGCATTCATGGTTCCGATGATCACGGGGATCCGGCCACCTATGTGGTTGACGTAGGTGTCGACGAGCAGGCGGCGCTCCTCGTCGTTGACCGTGAGGAACTCGCCGGTGCTGCCCAGTGCGATGATTCCCGGTACGCCGCAATCCAACTGCCAGTCGAGGAAGTCCTTCAGCGCTCCGACGTCGATCGCCGAGCCATCCTGGGTGAAGGGAGTGACCGATACCGTGTAGCTACCCCGAAATTCCTTGGCCATGGTTCCTCCAGTTGCCGGTGGTCAGTTGCCAGTTGTCCACTGACTCTAACTCACGGTCTCCCCTGCCGCCTCCCTATGTTACGACCGGGAGCCGACATCCAAACACGTGTTGACCTCCCCCTACGTCCGGTCTGACCCGTCAAGTCCCAGCGCTGCTGGTTCCGTGCTCACCACCGGTGACTGATCGCCGAGGTCTGCGCCGGCGACATCGGATATGAATACGGGACGGACCGGGGCTTGGGGGGCGAAGCCGGAGAACTCCTCAGGGGGTCTGCCGCTCGCCTCCGAGGCGAGTGCCAGCACCGACGGGCTGCAGTATCGCCCCTGACACTTACCCATCCCGGCTCTGGTCAACCGTTTGGCTGCGCCTGCCGTCTGGGCTCCACCGCCGAACGATGCACGCAGTTCCCCTAGAGGCACCGACTCGCACCTGCAGACGAGGGTCGTGTCATGAGCCAGCTGCGTCGTCAGGGGTTGGGCCCGGTACAGGTGCTCGAGATGCCGCTGGAACCGTTGGTGCCGGCGCAGCAGGCGGCGCGCCGCATCCCGGGAGGGCCGGTTCCTCTCTGCGGGCCGCACGCCTAGGTCAGCGAGGATGTCGCAAGCTGCCAACGAGCCCAGCGCTCCGGCGACATAGGCACCCTTGACACCGCCCGCGTCGCCAACGACCCACACCGTGGGGACCGAGGTACGGCCGGTGTCAGACCGGGTGACGGCCAGGCTCCCGGACTTCCGATCGACGTGGTGGTCGCAGCCCAGGGATCGGGACATCTCGTTGGCGGGAATGAACCCGTAGCCGAGGCACACCGCATCGGCCGCCACCTCCCGATCGGTGCCGGGAATACGGTGGCCGGACGGATCCAGGCGGGCGACCACTGCAGCTTCCACCCGTCCGTCTCCCAGTATCTCGACTACCGAACTCCGATCGATAACGGGTGCGCGAGCCCTGGCAAGCGTGGTCCGGTATCCGAGTCCCTTGCGAACCAGTTCGGGCGCCGACATGAGCATCCCTGAACCGGAACGACCGTTCCTCCACCACCGCAGGTCGGCCTGCTCGACCAGGGCCGTCACCGTGACGCCCGCACGCACCAACTCGGCCGCCACCTGCATGTTGAGAGGCCCGTTGCCGGACAGCACCACCCTCTGCCCCGGCGACACCTGGCTGGACCGGAGAAGGGTCTGCGCTGCGCCCGTGGTCATTACCCCTGGAAGGGTCCATCCCGGGATCGGGACGGCGCGCTCATGCGCCCCGGTAGCGAGCACCAGGCGTTCGGGTCGCAGCACCCACGAGCATCGATCGCTGCGCGCCGCGAGCAGGTCGGGCCGCAAGGCTCCCCAGACGGTCACCCCGCCGACAATCTGCACCCCGGCCTCCTCCGCCCTTCGCACGAGGGCGCGCCCGGCGCGGTACTGGTCATCGAGCCTTTCTTCGTCGATGTCCCGATCCGAACCGGGTTGCTTGTAGAACTGGCCCCCGAGCTTGGAGCGTTCGTCCGCCACGACAACTTCCACACCCGCCTCCGCAAGGACAGATGCCGCCGTGAGACCTGCCGGACCCCCACCGACCACGAGAACCGCAGGCGAAAGCTGACGTGTCTCGCGGAAATCGCTCTTCGGAGCAGGTACGTCGGGAGCCGCGGGTTGGATCCCGATATCCATGCCTGGCCCGGTTGCCACCATGCACGCCAACCGGCCCGGGTCGCCATCGATGACGACTGCGCATTCGTGGCACGCCCCCATCCCGCAGAAGACGCCCCTGTGGCTCCCGTCTCCGGTCTCCCGAAGCGCCAGATGGCCGCCGGCCACCAGCGTTGCCGCCACGGTGTCCCCGGAAGCCGCAGTCACATCTCGACCTTCGTAGCTCACGCCGAACGTCCTGTCCGGCGCCGCCACTCCCGGGACACCGACCCGCACGGTAGAGGTCAGTCTCTCGTCAGCCGGGGCAGGGTCTCAACTGCCGTTCTTGCGCCGGTAGGCACGCCAGGTAGTTGCCCATCTGTCCGGGTCGTCCAATCCGGATCCCACGATGCGGTGGATCGGCTGGTTGTGCGGAGAGGTCTTGACAAGTTCGGGATCGGTGCGGGCCTCCTCGCAGATAGCTGCGATCACGTCCACCCAGTAGTCGAGGTCCTCGATGGACCACATCTCTCCTGCTTCCGGCGTGAACGGCTCCGGAATGAACCATGGCTCGTGGCTCATCCAGAAGGCGTCCACCCCGTAGTCGGTCATCCGGTTGGCGACGTCGACGGTCGTGACCCCGGTCTCCTCGGTGAGTTCGCCCAGGCTGTAGCGGGTCATCTCCATCCGGTGCTTGTCGAGATGGTCGAGGCCCTTGGTCACTCCCGGAATCTGCAGAAGCCGGGTCTCCATGTAGTTGTTGGCCAGGAGAGAGAGGTCGGCCCCCTCCTTCACGCCGTCCGCCCCCATCGCCCGCAGCCACGCATAGGCCTTGATGATCACGGGGATGTTGCCGAGGTATTCCCGGACCTGGGTGCTGCCGGCCCGCTCCGGCACCTCGACGGTGTACCCGCCGGCTCCCTTGACCACCATCGGGGTGGTCAGGAATGGCGCCAGCTCCCTCGAGCATCCGTAGGCGCCCACCGCGGGGCCTCCACCGGCCTTGGGCGCCCCGAAGGTCTTGTGGAGCATCATCATGCAGGCGTCGAACCCGAGCTCCCTAGCCCTGATCCTTCCCATTACCCCGTTGAAGTTGGCGTGGTCGTAGAAGCAGAGACCCCCCACGGAGTGGACGATTTCCACCCACTCCCCTATGTGGGGGTTGTAGATGCCGATGTCATCGGGGTTGTTGACCATCAGAGCGGCGGTCCGCTCGGAGGCGACCGAACGGAGCGCCTCCACCGACGCGTAACCATCCTCCTCCAGTGGAAGGGTGATGACATCGACCCCGGCCGCGGCCGCAGTGGCCGGGTTGCACGGGTGGGCCTGGGCGGTGGTGATGATCTCCCGCCTCTGCGAGAGGTTTCCGGCCGCCTCGTGATAGGCACGCGTCACCGTGGCATGCAGGAAGGCGGCGTCGGCGCCCCCACCCGGCTGGAACACGAACTGGTCCATGCCCGTGAGTTCCCGCAGCATGAGGTCCAGACCGTGGATCGCCTCCAGCGTTCCCTGGAGGGTTTCGAGATCCTGGTCGGGGTGGGTATCCGCGACGAAGGGCATCCGGGTCATCGCCTCGGTCAGCCGAGGGTTGTACTTCATCGTGCAGGTACCGAACAGGCTGATTCCCATCATGCCCAGGACCTCCTGCGACAGATGGAGGTAGTGGCGGAGCACCTCCGGCTCGGACAGCTCAGGGAGATCCGCCGGCGCCGAGCGGCGTACTGCGCCGGGCACCAGGCCTGCGACGTCTCCGACCGTGTCGAACTCGGAGTCGTCATCCGGGAACAGAACCCCGCGCCTGCCGGGCGCCCCCATTTCCATAACCAGCGGCTCGTCCCAGACCGCGGCGTGGTACTTCCTCAAACCGTTGCTCATCAGCTCGTCACCTCCTCCAGTTCCTTCACCAGGCGGTCGATGTCATCCCGTGTATGCACCTCGGTCACGCAATACAGAGCGCTCTGCCCGAGGCCGGGGAAATCGTCACTCAGATCCCGGCCCCCGAAAATGCCTTTCTCCCTGAGTCGACGGTTGACCTCGGCCACCGAACGCCCAGTACCGTCGAAGCGCACCACGAACTCCTTGAAGAATCCGGAGGGCCACTCGACTGCCACCGCAGGGATCTCACCGATGCGCCGCGCTGCGTAGTGGCTGCGCCGCAGGATGGCCTTGCCCAACTCCTCGAACCCGGCCGGACCCAGCACCGACATGTACGCGGCGTTGGCGATCGTCCAGAGATAGACGGAATTCCCCGTCCAGTCCTTCCCGTCCTCCCGTGATCCGTAGGAACTCTGGTGGAACAGCGTGAGCCCGAAAGCCCGCTCCCCCTCGGCGGTGGTGTCGGTGAGGCTGATCTGCAGCGTCGGGTACTCCCGTGCGTAGCGTTCCTCGTCCCGCGTCGCGATGAAACCCCCCACGCCTCCACCACCGTTCATGTGGATGCCGAGTGGCTGGGTGCTGCCCACCGCGATGTCGGCTCCGTACTCGGAGGGAGGAGCGACGACACCCAGCGATGTTGGGTCCACTCCGACGATTGTTTCTGCCCCCTTGCTACGAGCCATGGCTGCGATCGAGACAGGATCGTCCTCGATCAACCCCAGGTAGGAAGGGTTCTCGTAGTAGACCGCCGCCACCTCTTCGGAAAGCTTCCGGTCGAGATCGTCGAGGTCCAGGCGGCCCGTAGCAGGATCGAATCCCACTTTGACCAAGTCGATATGCCCCACCTGCTCAGGGAAACCGCAGTAGGTGCGGGCCACGTCCAAGCGCTGAGGATCGCTCAGTTCCGGCACGAGGACCCGGGTCCGCCCGGTCATGCGGGCCGCCATCCGGATGGCATGGCCCATCGCCGCACCCCAGCTGTATACGGGCAGGCCCACGAAGTCCATGCCCACCAACTCGCCCATCTGGCTGGCGAACTCGAACCATGCCTGGTTGCGACCGATATCTGAGGATGGCGTTCCCCACACCGAAGTGAGAAACTCGCTACGGGTCCATATCTCGTCGCAGATCGCCGGTACGTGATGCTGCCATGTTCCGCCGCCCAAGAAGCTCAGGTTGTCCTCGCAAGTCTCGTTCTTCCCGAGGACATCCAAGAGATGGCGCTTGAGAGCCACCTCGGAGGCCAGGGGGGCGGGAAGCTGGAACTGCCTCCGGGTCAGATGTTCGTCGGGGATCTGCTCGAAGAGCCGGTCGACGTGATCGACGCCGATCGCTTCGAGCATTCGGTTCTTGGCCTCCTCCGTGGAATTGGCCATGTATGGGTGCGCTCGTTTCACTCGATCAACCTTCGGGTTCGCCTCTTATCCGATCGGATTTCCGGCCTGATCCCGCGAGGGCGCCGGGGCCTAGGGCCTAACCCCAGACGCCGGTCTAGGAGGGTGCTGAGCAATCCGCCAGCGGCCTGCCAACCGCCGACAAAATGCCTGGGCCGGCGGGGGCAGGCCCGAGCAATCGTCATTGTTCAGCACCGTCCTCGGGCCGGGCAACCGCAACACACTATAATTACGCCGGAGCCCCGGAGTCAGCCCTCCGACTCCAATGTGTCCGCTCCCGGTTCGCAACCAGCCATGCCAATGACCCAAGAAACCCCTGGTTACGCATATCTCCCGCCCGTCGGAGACCCCGAAGAGTCGGTCCCGCCAATGCTCGGGCTGATCGTCAACCCCATTGCCGGAATGGGAGGTTCTGTCGGCCTGCACGGAACGGACGGCGACACATACATGGAAGCCGAGCGGCTGGGTGCGGCGCCGATCGCCGGGAAGCGCGCTCTCCGGGCCCTCCACCGTCTCTGCTCATCGGTACCCGATGTCAAGATCCTGACCGCATCCGGGACGATGGGTGAGGAAGCTGCCTCCCTGGCCGGCTTCGCCCCGGAGGTCGTAGCCTTCCCTTCCCACCCGACGGCCTCGCGAGACACCAGGAAGCTGGCCTCGGCCCTCAAGGCGGGAGGGGTGTCGCTCCTCCTCTTCGCGGGAGGCGACGGGACGGCCCGGGACATAGTCGGGGAGGTGGGCGCGGATGTTCCTGTGGTGGGGATACCGACCGGGGTCAAGATGCACTCCGCCGTGTTCGGACACACCCCGGAGTCAGCCGGCGCGATGGCAGCGCGGTTCCTGGAGTCACCCGGCCAGGTCCCGCTGGTGAGGCGCGAGGTACTCGACGCATCTGGCGAACCAGGCCAGGTCGCAGGGTTTTCCGTAGCCTCCGTGCCCTTCGTCAGAGACCTGCTCCAGCCGGGTAAGGCCACGGTTCCGCTGGGGGACGACGGGAGCATCGACCGCCTCTGCGCCTCGATCGCCTCCGGCATGGCTGAGGAACACGTGTACATCCTGGGACCCGGCACCACTGTGGCCCGGATCACGGACCACCTCGGTATGGACGGAACCGTGGCCGGAGTCGACGCCATTCTGAACAGGCGCCTCGTCCTTGCCGACGCCACGCAGCAGCAACTGCTGGAGCTTTTGGATACAGGACCACCAGCAACGATCCTCCTCGGGGTCATCGGCGGCCAGGGGTTCCTCCTCGGCCGCGGCAACCAGCAGATCGGACCCGCCGTGATCAGGCAGGTGGGCGAGCAGAACGTCATGATCCTCGCCGGAGAGGAAAAGCTACGGAGTCTCGATCCGCCGGTCCTTCGCGTCGACACCGGGATCGAAACCTCCGAACCGGTGATGCTCGGCTACCACCGGGTTCACACCGCTCCCGGCCGCAGCACGGTCATGAAGGTTGTCGCCTGAGACTCTGACAGGCCCGAAGTCCCGGGCGATCCTTCGTTGGCAGGTCAGAGTCCTCTCAACATCCCACCATCTATCGCGAGGGTGGCGCCGGTTATGTAACTCGCACTGTCCGAGAGCAGGAAGGCGACCGCGGCTGCGAACTCGTCGGGATCCCCGTATCTCCCCAGCGGAATGCCGGCTTGGGAACGCGCCGCTACCTCATCGGCCGTAAGCCCGAGCGCGACGCCGCGGCCCCGATCCAGTGCACGAACCCGGTCCGTGCCGATCCGGCCGGGGTAGACGTGATTGACCCGGATCTCCGGGGCCCACTCCCGCGCCAGGGTCTTGGCGAGCGCACCCACACCGGTACGCAGGACGGTGGAACTGACCAGGTTGTCGATAGGCTGGCGGACGGCCGACGATGTCATGAACACGACCGCCGATCCTTCCGCTAAGTGGGGCTCGGCGGCGCGGGCCAAGCGGATGGCCGACATGAGAACCAAGTCGATCGCGTCAGCCCAGTCAGCGTCGGAAAGATCACGGAAGAAACCGGGCCTGGGGCCGCCGGTGTTCACAACTAGCGCATCGACGCGGCCATCCAGGTGTTCCGAGGCGGCTCCCACCCAGGCTTCGATCTCGCTGCCTTTCCTGAGGTCGCACACCTGTCCATGAACCGTACCGGGCCCTGCCGCGCGTATCTGGCCGACTGCCGCTGCCACGCGGTCGCGATCTCTCCCGCAGATGGACACCGCATATCCCTCGGCGCCCAAGTGACGGGCAATCGCAAACCCGAGACCTGACGTCGCAGCCGCAACAAGAGCCGTCTTCCTGGTCACCTGTGCATCTCCTTTGCTGGTTGAGGCTTCCGTTTGATGAATCGCCCTCCTCCGGGCCTCAGAACATCGTGCCCGCCGTGGACGACCATGCGTCCGCGTAGCAGGACAGTCTCCGGCCAGCCTGTAAGGGTCATGCCTTCGTACGGTGTGTAGTCCATCCTGTCGTGCAGTTCGTCGATGGTCACAGTGCGTCTCTCGGCGTCATCCCACACTACGATATCGGCGTCGCTCCCGACCGCCGGGGTTACCTTCCTCGGATACAGGCCGAACAGCTTGGCCGGATTGGTGGCTACCAGCCTCACAAAGTCGGAAACCGTGATCCTGCCCTTGGTAACCCCCTCGGAGTACAGCAGCGGGAGGCGCAGTTCGATCCCCGGCAATCCGTTCGCCACTTCGTGAAACTCTGTCTTGTCGCCTCTGGGTAGCTTTCCGGCATCCAGTCGGTATGGGGCATGATCGGACCCGATCGTATCGACTTGCCCGGCCTCGATCGCGCGCCACAGGGCAGCACGGTCGCGGGCGCCTCGCAACGGCGGGCTCGACATGAATGGGGCAGTCTCGCGGATGGGACCGTCGAGCAGAGACTCCTCCAACACCAGGTAGTGGGGGCAGGTCTCCACAGTTGCACGCACTCCCCGCGAGCGGGCTGCCTCAGCCTCCTTGAGCGCGTCTCCGGTGGAGAGGTGGACCACGTGGATACCCATCTCGAGAGCTTCGGCAAGAGCTAGTGCCTCGGCCACTCCCGCCCGCTCCGCGAGCCTGCTGTGCGATTCGGCGTGCGCCATAGCGTCGCGCCGACCGCCCTCGATCAGTTGACGTCGCTTCCAGGTGATGAGCCCGTCGTGCTCCGCGTGGACCATCACAGTCATTCCAGCGCTTCGGGCGCCCTCGAGGAGGTTGACCAGATCTGCTCCGGCGAGCTTGAGACGATCGTATGTCATGAACACCTTCATCGACGTGATCCCGATGCGGGCAACCTCGGCCAAGTCGGCAGCTGTCCGGTCGTGTTGCTCGGTGACAATGAGGTGGAGCGCATAATCCACAGTCGCCTCGAGCCTTGCCCGCTCCATGGCCTCGGTAACCGTCTCGGAAGTCGATGTGCCGCGATGCTGCGCGGAAAAAGCCATCACCGTCGTCGTTCCACCGTAAGCCGCGGCGCGGGTTCCTGATTCGAAGTCGTCGGAGGTGGGTATGCCTCCCCCGGAGAGTTGGGCAAGGTGGCTATGAGGCTCCACTCCGCCTGGCATGACGAGCTTCCCATCCGCATCTATCTCGCGTTTGCCGGGCGGATTGCGACCACCGATCGCGTCGATCCGTTCGCCGACGACGGCAAGGTCAGCATCCACTACCCGGTCCTCTAGGAGGGTGCTGAACATTCCACCAGCGGACTGCCAACCGCCGGCATGATTCCTGGGCCGGCGGGTGGCAGGCCCGAGCAATCGTCATTGTTCAGCACCCTCCCAGGAGGAGCCGGCCGTTCCGAACTACGAGATCGGGGATCAGGTCTACTATCCGATCACATCCATGGTGGACAGGCCGGTCGCGGCTTCGAGCCGGAGGAGCAACCGGTCAAGTTCCTCGTGGTCGACCCTGCTCAGCACCGGAGCCGGGAACCGTGCCCGTGCCGTGTTGATGGCTTTGCGGCGCCGCAGGATTTCCTTACGAACACTGATCCCCATCCGGAACTCGTGCCGGTTGAGCGGCAGGTATCGGTCGAAGAGGTCCTCGGCCTCATCCACGTGTCCATCAGCGTGCAGGGCGATGACACGTGCCAGCACATCGGGAAAGGCGAAGCCGGTCATAGCCCCGTCGGCACCTCTCATCAACTCCTGGACGAGATGGATGCCGTTGTTCCCGGTAAGGATTGTGACACGCCTCTGTCCAGCGGCTTCTGCGGCCCGGATAGCGGTCAGCTTGCCCAGCCCGGGTTCGTCCTCGGCCTTGAGCATCGTGACCGTCGGACACCGCTCCACTACCAATCGCCAAGCGGTCGGGGAGATGTGAACCCCATTGGCCTTCGGGAAGTCCTGTACGCAAATGGGTATGTCACCCAAGGTTTCCGCTGCCGTTTCGAAGTAGCCGGCCACCCTCGCATCACCGGCTAGCCCGGCAAGTGGCTGGAGCAGCACGCCTGCGGCGCCCGACTCCATAGCGAAGGTCGCGAGCGCGAGAGCACGGGCGAGCGACGGATCCGACACCCCGACGATTACCGGAACCCTTCCATCAACGGCAGCCATCATATTCTCGACCACCAGATGCGCTTCCCGGTCGGTCATCCGGTTGGCCTCACCCATCACTCCCAGCAGGGCGACACCGCTCGAGCCGCAGGAAACGTAGAAGTCCATCAGGGGTTGGATCCCTGGCAGGTCGATATCTCCGCCCTCATTCAGGGGTGTCACAGCGATGGCTACGAGGCCCGATGTCGGCATGGAGTCGGTCATGGGGTTGGTCCTTTGTCGTCAATGGAATCTCGAAGCGATGACGCTGCAAACCTGACTGCGGCCTGGCATGGCTCGATCACAGGCAACCCGAGGTCGTTCTGGAGCCGAGCACGAAGATGAGTCATTCCCGTACATCCGAGCACCACCACGTCCGCTCCCGATCCGGCGAGGTCCCTACCGGCCGCTAGGACGTCGTCGTAGGCTTCCTCGCTCTCCAAGTCCAACACTCCACGTCCGGTTGCGACATCGCGAACGATCCGCTGGGCAACCCCGATCCGAACCCAGTACCGCTCGTGACGGGGCAGCGCCTCGTCGACTGCGGAGATGACCCCCACCCTGCGACCCCGCGACATGGCAGCCAGTACCGCCGACTCCGCTATCCCGAATACGGGCGCATCGAGGTTCGCTCGCATCTCGGTGATCCCCGGGTCGGAGAAACACGCCACGACGTAGGCATCGGCTGGGTTGTCCATGGCAGTCTCGATCATGGGAGCTACTGCTGCCACGACGTCGCTGTCGGTCTCGATGGCGGGAGGTCCGGCCCGGCTCGTCACCACCTCTACCTCGACCTGTAGATCACCCGCAATAGGCTGTACAGCATCATTGACCTGTGTCGAGATCTGCTCTGAACTGTTCGGATTGACCACGGCTATTCGCCCCAACATCGGTTGCACCTTACCCGATCCGGAGCGAGCCCCGACTCTCCACGTTTCCCCATACGGCTACGAGCAAGGGGACCTCACAAGCTTGTGTTCGCCACTCGGCGCACCTGCGCCCGGGAGGTGTAGGTCGTTATCGGGTCGAATGGCTATCGAGTGGCTCGTTCCACCAGGGGGGACCGTAGTAAATGGACAAATGTTACGGTTTCACCTAATCCGGGAGGGATGGGTGCTTGGCTGGTGCGGCTGGGCGGCGGCAGAGGCTCTGCCCGTGTCGTAGTCCTCATCCGAGGAGGAGGGTATATCAGGAGTCGAACAGTGATGTTGCTTGGGGTGGTGTGTCCCGGAGTGGCGGGTTGAAGAGTTCCCCTGCGCAGCGGCAGCATTCTGTCGGGCGCCACTGCGTGGGTTCGAGACGTTGGAGCAGGGCTTTGCTCGGTTCCCAGTCGGGTCGGATGTGACGGCCGAGCACGACGGGTCCGGCAGCGACAGCCCCAGCGTTGGTGAGGGTGTGATAAGCGTCGAAGATGGATCGCCCGGTGGTGAAGGTGTCGTCCACGAGCAGCACCCGCTGGTTGCGGAGTTCGGTAGTAACGACGTATCTGCTGCGGCGGCGGTCGTAGCTGAGCGGGTTGGTCTGTCCAGCGAACCGTCGGAGTAGCTTGATGATCCCCCAGGGTGCGTCGCGTTTCTCCGAGGGGACTGTTGCGACCCGGTGTACGGGACCGCCGAGACAGCCGTCTAGGTGGAATGAGAGGAATACCTCGAGAATTGCGGCCAATCGGAGAGTGAACTTCTCACGGACGATGCTGTGGGGACCGTCTTTGTAGCTTCTGAGGTGGTGGTGCAGTAATCTACCATGTATCGAAAGCGAGATGGGCACGACGGAGACGGGCTGGCCTGAGCATCGGTAACAGTTGTCGTAGCCTTCCTGGTCGCTGTTCGGCAGACGGGACATATACCGGCCTGTATCGCTGGTACTGGCACAAGGCCGGGTAGGAGCGGTTGGAGATACTCGTGGGCTGTGGTCACT
Source organism: bacterium (assembly GCA_026710435.1). Classification (GTDB taxonomy): domain Bacteria; phylum Actinomycetota; class Acidimicrobiia; order Spongiisociales; family Spongiisociaceae; genus JAPPFW01. Next base: position 13,873 of record JAPOQZ010000171.1, read on the forward strand.
CTCAGATCAGCATGCTGGTATGGGACGCGACCTCGGCTCCTACCGTGTCCACAATGTTCTGGATGTTTGACGCGACAGTCACTTGTGGGTTTGCTGCCATCTTTTGTGCCCACACCTCGCGGGTGAGGCTCTCGACGAGGAACACTCGTTTACCGTGAGCAAGCGCCGCTTCAGCCTGCATCTTTGCTCCTGAGGTCTCCCCAGCTTCAACAACGACCGTCCCGAGCGAGAGTCCCGAGGTGGTGATGTTACGGACCGCGAAGCACCAGGGTCCGGTACGCGTCGTGGGGAGGAACTGGGAGACACACGCCCCAGCGCGGATGATAGACCGAGCCAATCCCTTGTTAGCGGCAGGGTACACCCGGTCGATGGTGGTTCCGTACACAGCGATGGTACGGCCACCCGCGTTGATGGCAGCCGAGTGAGCGGCTGTGTCTATGCCCTTGGCTAGTCCAGAGACGATAGTGATCCCGCTGGCGGCCAGCTCGGCCGCTATACGCGTGGCCAGCCTTACCCCGTCCTCGCTTGCCCTGCGCGTGCCGACAACCGCCACGGCGCGTTCATCAGCCTCGGTCAGGGTTCCGCGTACGAACAGGAGCGGCGGACGGTCGTGGACCATGGCAAGGTTCAGCGGATACGACGGGTCCGCGCAGGAGATGATCTCAATCCCGTCACCAGATAGCCGCTGAACCTCGGCTTCCCAGAACGGGAGACGACCCTGGGTCTCGGCTTTCCACGCGCCGCTGCGGAGCCATTCCTTGTCTACGTCGGTAACGAATCTGGCTCCGAGGCGGAGTTCGTCGAGCGTCGCGGCCAAACGGCGAAGCGGTGCTCCGTTCATCGAAGGGGCAACCTGTTCGCCGATGGCCAACAGGAGCGGCCTGTTCGTGAGGATTGCTGTCAGGTCTGCCAGGTCGGTCATGATGTCGCTACCTTCTCGTTGTCCCGGAATCGTTAGATAGCAGTCACTAGGCAACGGTCTGCTGGTCCGCCGATCAACACTTGTAACTATACGGCGGGGGTGTGACACGCATCGGGAATACCCGAACATCTGTCCGCTGATCTTTAGCCCCGATTATTCATGGGGGTAGGTGGTTGGGGTGGGTGTTTGACGCGGGAATGCCCTTCTGACCTGCGATGATGGACTGAAACATCAATGTCCGTGATCGTGGTTAGGAGGGCACCCGCATGGTGATGAACCGCCCCGGGTTTGCCGGAGAGTGTTTTGGGTGACACCTGCTACCTGGGCTGGGGTGTGCTGCTGATGGTAGTTGGCCTCCCTTTCTGTGGGTGGTATGTCCCCGATGGGTTCGAGGAGCCGACGGTGGTTGAACCAGTCGACGTATTCGAGGGTGGCGTACTCGACCTGGTCGAGGTCACGCCACGGGGCCCGCTTGTGGATGAGTTCTGTCTTGTAGAGGCCGATGACGGACTCGGCGGGGGCGTTGTCGTAGGAGTCGCCTACTGATCCGACTGATGGTTCGATGCCGACCTCCCCCAAGCGGTTGGTGTAGCGGATGGACAGGGGTTTGGCTGCCGGCATCGGAATGATGGACCAGCCGCCGGTCGGGTTCTGTCGTGTCTGGTCGCCGTGCCCAGAGTGCTTGCTCCAACGCGTCGAGCGCCAGGTCGGTTCGCAGGTTGTTCGATACCCGCCAGCCGACGATGAACCGTGAGAAGGCGTCGACAACGAACGCCGCATAGACGAAACCCGACCAGGTGGAAACATAGGTCAGGTCGGCAACCCAAAGCCGGTCCGGACGGTCGGCTTCGAAGCTGCGGTCAACCAAATCAGCCGGCCTCGCCGCGTCCTCATCGGGAATGGTGGTGCGTTTGGTTTCGCCTCTGACCACGCCTTTCAGGCCTTCGAGGCGCATGAGTCGTTCCACTGTGCAGCGGGCCACCACGACCCCTTCACGGTGAAGCTGGCGCCACACCTTGCGGGCTCCGTACACCCCGAAGTTCGACTCCCACACCCTCCGGA
>JAPOQZ010000091.1 GCA_026710435.1 bacterium
ACACCCACGGCAACAGGCCACATCAACCACATGATCGTGACTGGGCCTGGCTTCACCCGACGGGTGAAGGTCCCGCCGGGCCGAGACGGGATTGTGGAAATGGCCGTAGTCCCTGGTCAGAAGCTTATATCCCGCACTCTGATCGCCTAGTGCAAACCCCCGCATGAAAAATCGGGGTTAACGCGAGGAGCCGATCACGACGAGAAGATCCTTGGCCTCGACCTGGCTGCCCGCCTGGACGAGCACCTCCGAGACGCGACCGGGCTCGGGGGCATAGATGGTGCTCTGCATCTTCATCGCCTCGAGCGTCAGCAGTTTCGAGTTGGCCTCGACCTCGTCGCCTGCACTTACGAACAAGCCGGTCACCACGCCGGGTGTCGGTGCCCCCACGTGATCCGGGTTGGTACTGTCGGCCTTCCGGGCGGCCGGACGGTCGGCCTGCAGAGACCTGTCCCGAACACGTACCTCCCTCGGTTGCCCGTTCAGTTCGAAGAAGATGATCCGGGTCCCGTCCGGTTGCGCCTCTCCTACCGTGTGGAACTTGACGATCAGGCGCTTGCCGGGCTCGATGTCGAACATGCACTCCTCGCCCTCCTCCAAGCCGTAGAAGAAGACCGGTGTTGGCAGCACGCCGACATCCGCATACTTGCGACGGGTCTCGGCGAACTTCGTGAACTCCACCGGGTACAGCAGGTAGCTGAGACCGTCCGCCCAGATCTCCTCCTTTCCCAGCAGTTCAGCCGCTGTCTCCACTGCCGCACCGATATCGGCGCTCGGGAGCCTCGCCCCGGCCCGTCCCTCGATCGGCTCGTTGCGGCACAGGAGGATCTGGCGGACATCCTCGGGCCATCCCCCAGGCGGCTCCCCGAGGGACCCTCGCATCATGTCCACCACCGAGTCCGGGAAACCCACGTTGTGATCGACCGGTAGCCGGCGCACCTCATCACAGTTCATCCCCTTGGAGAGCAGGAAGAGGGCAAGATCTCCCACGACCTTGCTGGAGGGCGTCACCTTGACGATGTCGCCCAGCAACTGGTTGACATCCGCGTACATCTCCTCGACCTCGCGCCACCGGCTGCCGAGCCCCAACGCGGCTGCCTGCTGCTGGAGATTCGTGAACTGCCCGCCCGGGATCTCGTGGTCGTAGAGCCGGGCGCTCCCGGACTTGGGCGAGTTGTCGAACGGTCCGTAGTAGGTCCTCACGGTCTCCCAGTACAGCGAGCACTCGCCGAGCGCCTGCGAGTCGAGTTCGGTGTCGCGGTCAGTGGCCTTGAGTGAGCCTACGATGGTGTTCAGGTTCGGCTGGCTCGTCGAGCCCGAGACAGCCGCCACCGCGGCGTCGATGATGTCGATGCCGGCCTCGCCGCCCTTGACGAGGGTCGCCGCCTGCACGCCGCTCGCATCGTGGGTGTGGAAGTGGATAGGAAGACCCACCTCCGCCCGCAACACCCGCACCAACTCGTCGGCCGCGTAGGGGCGGCAGAGTCCGGCCATGTCCTTGATGCAGAGGATGTGGGTACCCATCGCCTTGAGCCGGTTCGCGAGGTCCACGTAGTAGTTGAGGCTGTACTTGGGCCGTCCGGGATCGAGGAGGTCACCCGTGTAGCAGATGGCTGCCTCGCAGATGGCATGCGTGCTCCGCACGGCCTCGATCGCCACTTCCATGTTGCTCACGTCGTTGAGCGAATCGAACACCCGGAACACATCGATGCCCTGCCGGGCCGACTCGATCGTGAACTCCCGCACGACGTTGTCCGGGTAGCTGGTGTAGCCGACCGCATTGGAGGCCCGCAGCAGCATCTGGAAGCAGATGTTGGGAACCGCGTCGCGCAGCACGCGCAGGCGTTCCCAGGGGTCTTCGTGCAGGAAACGGAGGGCGGCGTCGAAGGTGGCCCCTCCCCACATCTCCAGGCTGAACAGGTTCGGCAGGCGCCGGGCCACGGCCTCCGCCGTTCCGAGCAGGTCATGGGTCCGGACCCGCGTAGCCAGCAGAGATTGGTGGGCGTCGCGAAACGTCGTGTCCGTTACCAGCAGCCGCTCCTGGTCCCACACCCATTCGGCGAATCTCTCGGGACCGACATCCAACAGGAGGTCGCGGGTCCCAGGAGGTGGGTTCGCTCCCTTTTGGAAAGGTACCTCCGGCGCCGGCTTGAGGTTCCTGGGGTGCTCCTTGCCTGCCACCGTGGGGTTCCCGTTGAGGATCGTGTCACCGATGTAGGCGAGCAAGCGGTTGGCCCGATCGCGGGTAGGCTGCATCTTGAAGAGTTCCGGCGTCTCGTCGAGGAAGTGGGTGGTGACCACACCCGTCTGGAAGTCCTCGTGGTTGACCACGTTCCGTAGGAATCCGATGTTCGTCTTGACACCCCGGATCCTGAACTCCTGGAGGGCGCGGTCTGCCCTCGCACACGCGCCGGGGAGGGTGGAGTCCCAGGACGTGAGCTTGACGAGCAACGAATCGTAGAATGGGCTTAGCACCGCTCCCGCGTAGGCTGTCCCGTCCAGACGGATGCCCAGTCCTCCGGCAGTCCGGAACGTCTGGAGCCGACCGTAATCGGGAGAGAAGTCGTTCTCAGGGTCCTCGGTGGTGATGCGGCACTGGATGGCGGTGCCGCGCCGGGGGATGTCCTCCTGCCGGGGAGTCGACAGGGGCGCCTCGTGGAGGCGGTTTCCTTGCGCCACCAGGATCTGGGACCGGACCAAGTCGATGCCGGTGACCATCTCGGTAACGGTGTGCTCCACCTGTATCCGGGGGTTCACCTCGATGAAGAACCACTCTCCGGTATCCGCGTCCACCAGGAACTCGACCGTGCCCGCATTGACGTAGCCGGTGGTGCGGGCAACCCGAATCGCCGCTGCACAGATCTCCTGCCGCAGTTGCTCGGGGAGATCCGGTGCGGGAGCAAGCTCGACCACCTTCTGATGTCTCCTCTGGACGGAGCAATCGCGTTCCCAGAGATGAACAACCGATCCGTGGGCGTCAGCCAGGATCTGCACCTCTATATGGCGGGCCCGAGCTATGTAGCGCTCGAGGAACACAGATCCGTCACCGAAGGTGCGCTGGGCCTCCCCTCGGGCTTCCTCCAGACGGCCCAGCAACTCCTCGGGGCGCTTGACGACCCGCATACCGCGGCCGCCTCCCCCGAACGAGGCTTTTACGATCAGCGGATAACCGACCGCCTCACCGCTCCGGACGATCTCGCCGGGATCTTCCGGTGCCAATCCGGTACCAGGCACGGTCGGGACTCCGGCCTTCTCGGCGAGCCGCCGGGCAGCGGTCTTGTCGCCGAGGGCCTCGAGCAGTTCGGGTGTAGGACCGACGAAGGTGATACCGGCCTCCGCGCAGGCGCGCGAGAAGCGGCTGTTCTCCGATAGGAAACCGTAGCCGGGATGGATGGCATCGACCCCTCGCTCCCTGGCAAGGGAAACGATTCCATCGACGTCCAGGTAGGCGGCCACCGGCCCCTTGTCACTACCGACCTCGTAGGCCTCGTCCGCTTTGAAGCGGTGCAGGCTGTACCGGTCCTCGTTCGAATAGATGGTTGCGGTGCGGAGACCGAGTTCGGTTGCCGCCCGCATGATACGTATGGCAATCTCGCCACGGTTGGCGACCAGGATCTTCTTCATACTTCCAGATTAGAGGGAAAGCTGAACGGGTCGAGTGACCGTCCGAAAGAGGATGGCAGATCGATGTCATGCCAGAAACCTACCGGCACGATGAGAGGCCCGAGGAACCTCCGCCGACTTCCACCGCACTTCCCCTGACGGATTCGCTCGGTTCCAGCACCTCGGGCCTTCGAGCAGTACGTTACGCGCAGCCGAGTAGAGAATCAATGCTCATCGTACAAACGACAAAAAAAATTTAACGACGATTAAAATCTATAGCCATCAGCCTGGAAAGAGGTTGTCCACACAATCCCCAGGCCCTGTACACAGTCCCTGGGGACAAGAAATCGAAGGGTATTTTTCCCAATCACGGACCGGTATCAACGAGCGAAGCCCGTTCTGATGAGGGGCCTGAACGAGAGCTCGACGAGTTCGTAGAGTTCCGCGAACACGTATTGGAGCGTCTCCTCTGTCGCTCTGTCGGCATCGACGCGGCCGCACAGGTAGATCCCACCGTCGTTGCCTACCGCAAAATGGACCCGCCAGGAGCGGATGTTACGGATCAGGAGTTGACGGTAGACCTCCTCCAGCCGTCTCGGCGGCGCCGGCAGTACGTAGGCCTCGAAGCCAACGGTTAGGTCTCCGGGAGTAACCCAAACCGTCGTGAAGTCCCGGGTCTGCTGCGCCATGCGTACCGCCCATCGCCCCTCCACCAACTCCGCGGCCACAACGTCCGAGTCCGGGTCGGCCACCCAGCTTCCGAACACGACTCCCAGGCGTTCGCGGACCTCAGCGCGCCCCATCCGCAATACCTCCGTACAACTGAAGGAGCCGATCGGTGGCTGTGGTCCAGCCATACCGGCGTCCCGAACGCAGGGCTCCGGCCGCCAGGTGCTCCCGCAACGTGGGTGACTCGAGAACCCGCAGCAACGCTTTGCTGTAGTCGGCAGGATCCCATCCATCTACGAGGACACCCGACACGCCGTCCTCGACTACATAACGCAGACCCCCGACATTGGCAGCCGCCACCGGGAGTCCCGTAGCCTGGGCCTCGGCAGCGACGAGGCCGAACGACTCGCTGCGAGAGGGAACAACGAGTACGTCGGCCGCCCTGTAGAAGTCCGGGAGGCGGCGATGCGGTTGTACCCCCCACCAGCTGACCGAGTCCTCCATGCCGAGCCGCCCAACCTTGTCCTCGATCATCAGGCGCTCGAAGTCACCCGTAGGGCCGCTGGGTCCTCCGACTACCAGCATCCGGACTCCGGCAAGCCGATCGCGAAGTATTCCCAGGGCTTCGACGGCGACGTCGAGACCCTTCAGGGCCTGGATACGGCCCACAAACAGCACCGTGGGTGCGTCGTCGAGTCCCAGCCTGCGGCGCGCCGCCCCCGCGTCCCCAGGACCGAACAGGTCGAGATCGATACCCGGCGGGTTGACGCACAGCCGGCTCGGATCGGCGCCGTAATGATCGATCAACTCGATGGACTCGTACTCGGTGGCTGCGATCACGCAGTCGGACCGTGCGATTACCTCACTCTCGGCTGCGATCCGCAGCAACGGTTCGGGCGGCTGACCCGGTCGCCGCGTGGCATCCTTGACCCGTCCAAGAGTGTGGAACGAGTTGGCGAGCGGCAGCCCTGTAGCCTGCTTGACGATGATCCCGGCCCAACCGGACAACCAGTAGTGGCTATGGACGACATCGGTCGGGCTGGCAGACCATCCACCCTCGATCGCATGCGTTATCTCGGCTGCGAAGTCTCCGACCCATTCCATCAGCGCGGAGACAGGAAGGCGCCTGGCCGGGCCCGCGTCCACATGTGCCACCCGGTAGCCCGCAGGGGTTTCCACCAACCTCCGGATGGCCGGGTCGGCGCGCCTGGTGAAGACCGTCACGTCGATCCCGCGCCCGGCGAGGCTGGCTGCCAATTCGTCGATGTAGACGTTCATCCCACCGGCATCACCAGAACCGGGAAGGTCCAGCGGCGAGGTGTGCATCGACAGGAAAGCAACTCTCCCGATCACGTACTGCCCTCCACGACGAACAGCGCACGCCTCCGGGCACCCAGCCGAGACTTGTAGGTCTCGTCTCCCTTCAGGAAATCGAACACTTCGAGGCCCGCTTCGATTGCCGACCGGATCAACTCGCTCAGGAGCACCACCCCTGGGGAGGCGTGCCGGAAGGCAGGATTGAAGGCAGAGTTGTAGAGGTAGTACCCGGTGCCGTCCGCGTAGCCGATAGCGGCGGCCGCCAACTTGGAGCCATCGCCGTACAGGGCGTCCAGCCGCCATCCCTCGCCCGCCAGCAGACCGGAGAACATGGCGGCCATCCGATCGGTCATGAACCGGCCCTTGCTGCCCGGCGACATCCGGTGCAGGCGGAAGAACTCCTCGATGGCCGGGCCGGACTCGGTGGAACGATGCAGGCGCACGGGTCCGACTGAAGACTCGAACCGGCGCCGCTTGCGGCGTGTCTCGTGGCGTTCCTTCTTGCCGATCATGCCGAGATACTCGTCGAAGGAGTCGGGCAGTCTGAGGACCGCGGTCGTCGTGTGCGGCGCTGTGCGGTAGTCGATCCCCGCCTGGCTCAGAGCCGCGGCGAATACATCGGCGGCCTCGATGGGGAGCGAATCGAAGCGGAACTCCCTACCCGCTGAAGATCGCCGGAACTCGGCCACCAGTAGGTCGATCGCTTCACCAACCGGCGAGCGGTAGTCGACCAGATCCTCATGCCCCAACAGACTGACACGGCCGGCAACCTCTGTCAGAACGGCTTCGCCTCGTTCATCGGCCAGGATTAGGGGAACCTGGTCCGGTTGACCCGTATGACGCCAGACGGTGTCGAGAAAGTGTCGACTGGCAAATGGACCGACGCGTGGCGCCACCGGAAGGAGATGATCCGGGGTGGGCCCGAAGCTCAACCGATTGCGAATGTCCGCTACCACGACGGCGCCACCTTCCTCAACCGAAGCAACTCTCCACCCTCCACTGCCCGTCTCATCAGCAGACCCGGGCGAGGGTCGGGTAGGGATTCACCGGCGCTCGGGTCCTTCCGCTCGGATGTAACTGGAAGTGCACGTGCGGAGCACCGCCGTACGCATTTCCGGTGTTCCCGTTGTAGGCGATGATCTGGCCCCTGGTCACCCGAACACCGTTCTGGATGCCCCTGGCGTAACCGTCGAGGTGGGCATAGTAGTAGTCCACCCCGTTGTCAGCCGACAGCCAGATCCCAATGCCGCCCAGTCCGCCCCTAGTCAATGTAATCGAGCCCGCGGACACGGCCACCACAGGCTGCCGCTTCGGGGCAAAGAGGTCGTTCCCCCTGTGCGTACGGCCACCCGAACGGGGAAACCCCCAATCGTTGATGAAGGAGGTGGCCCCTGGGTTCATCGGACACACGAAGCCGGGAGTAAGCGACGAGGGAACACCCCCAGATCCTCCGGAACGGCGGGCCGCCTCGAGTGCCCTGGCCCTAGCCAACTCGGCCTGACGTTGCTGGTACAGGCGCTGGCACTCACCTTTCAGTTGGCGGGCGGCGTTCAGTGCATCGTCCGTGGCACCCGCGAGCACCAGCGCCAGCCGGTGTGCCTCAGCCTCCAGCACCAGCAGTTGGGTTGTCTGCCCGTCGAGTTCCTCCTGCATAGTCTCGGTCTCCGAAACTATGACCCGGAGCCGGTCCACCGCAGCCACCTTCTCATTGGTAATCACCTTCAGGAACTCCTGAGCCGTGACCAGTTCCTCGAGCGAACGCGTCTGCAGGACGAGTCCGCTTATCTCGGTGCCTGCTGCCATGTATGCCTCCACGGCCCATTCCACTACCCCGTCCCGAAGTTCCTCCAATTCCTCCTGCCGCTCGGCGATCTGTTCGATCAACCGATCAGCCCGGTCGGAGGTCAGCTCGCGGTCCGCGTAGAGGGCCGCGTATTCGGCCTGCGCTGCGTTCCGCTCCTCGATTGCAGCATCGAGTTGTTGCTTGGCCTCCCGGTATTCGCCACATGCCTCATCCACCTCTGCCTCGGTGACGGCCGAGGACGGAAGGGAACCGGTCAGGGACACTACAACCACTAGCGCGCCCACCAGAATCGGCTGGACCCAAGTCCTCATCATCGAGAGCGAGGGTAGTGGGACCGCTGCCCAACCAGCCGATCATCCGTGTTCGGTGCCGGGTAAGAGTCCAGTTAGGCCACAAGGACGGAGTTCAGGCTATCAGCCTCAGCGCCGGCAGAAACACCGCCAGCGCCAGCACGGGTCCGTCCAGCGCGGTCAGGTAGCCTTCCGGCCGCGCCGCCAACCGGATCCGGCCGGTGCGGAATGCCGACCCGATTCCACGGCCGGCGATGACAGCCCCTGCAGTGACCAGTCCCAGGAAGAACCACTGGAGGATTTCGAAGCCTGCGATATAGGCCACTGCGAGAGCCGATAGAACGATCGCCAGCGAGCCCATCATGTACGGATCGGCCATCCTGGCGCGGCTCCGTTCGGCCAGGCGTCCTATCAGGGTTCCCAGCAGGGTGATGATCACCAGCCCGGCGATCCTGCTGTCGCCATCTCCCGATGCAGAAACCCGGGCCAGCAGGATCGACGAGACGGACAAAGACACCACCAGCGCTGCGAGAACGGAGGCGGATATGATCGTGACATCGCGTGACCCTTGCTTGACAAGGGACCATCCCATGGCCACGAGCAACGAGATGGCCACTCCCACACCCAGTCCCGGGAGGCCCAAGGTGTTGGTGGCGACCAGGGACACCAGGATGGCCGCCCACAGGGGCAAGTAGTCCAGCTTGAAGTCACCGTCCGAAGAGGCAAGGGCCAAGTCAGCAGCCCAGAGAGCCGCCACGCCGACCCACACGGCCAGGAGGAAGGGTGTTCCCAGGACGTTCGCTCCCAGAAGAAGAACGGCGATGCCGGCAAGTATCAGACCCTCAAGCCCAATCCCCGTGCTTCCCATGGAAGCACCGCCGGACACCGGAGGTATCACGGCCAGTTCATCGGCGTCAGCGACCGGGTCGGCCTCGGCGCCCTCCTCCCCGTTCTTCCAAATCCGGGAGGTCTCCATCCGTCTCTCGAATTCCGGGCCGTAACGGGACGCGAGAGCCGCTACCACGTCCCGGATGGTCTCCCCTTCGATCACCACATGCGAGGCACCCGCGATCTCGCGAAGGCTCGCAAACAGTCTTACCCGTGCCATTGACCAAACAGGGTACTCGGACTATCCGCCACTCTCAGCCATTTCCTCCTACTAGACCTGATTCTTCATGTTTCCCGGCAAACCTACCGTGGAGCGCCACTCCAACCCAGTTTTCGTGGCTTCTCTCGCGTGCACCCGACGGGTTAAGTCGAACTCCAGTCGGTCGACTTGCCGAGTCCGCCGCCCTCCCAGGTCAGGAGTCTGCCAACGGCTCTCCATCCGCTCAGACAGACCCGGCGCACTATGAATCGGGGCTACCGGGCTGTATCCCTTGAGAGGGCATCTGAGGGCTTCGCCTTCGGCTCGGCGCTTCACCTTGGAGCTGCTCATGTAACCGCGGGAGCCGTAGAGTCAACCAGCCACTCCACGTATCCCGTCCCGGTTCCATCGAGCGGAACCATGACTATCGAAGGCAACTCGTAGCTGTGCAGCGAGCGGATCATCTCACACAACGCTTCGAAGTGAGAATCGACCGACTTCAGCAGGAGCACATACTCACGGTCCAACACCACCTCCTCTTCCCAGCGGTAGCAACTCCGGATGGGCCAGGTCTGCCCGCACGCCGCCAGCCGATGCTCGACGGCGTGGCGCATGATGCGAACGGCTTCGTCCTCGTCTGTACAGGTGACCGTGATCTCAACCGGCTTCATGCCGCGACCCATCCCAACACGGTCGGACTACCAGCCGTTTTGGAGGGGTTGTCCCTCCGAGTACCCGGCGAAGGATTGCACTCCGACCACAGCACGTTCGTGGAACTCGTCGATCGTCCGCGCACCCGTGTAAGTGCAGGCGGATCGGACTCCAGCGCTGACACGGTCGATCAGGTCCTCCACTCCCGGGGCTTCCGGGTCCAGATACAGGCGGGATTCCGAAACACCCTCTTCGAAGAACTTCTTGAGGGCTCGCTGGTAAGGCGTATCGTTGCGGGTACGGCGGCTGACCGCCCGCCGGGAGGCCATGCCGTAGTTCTCCTTGTACACCCTTCCCCTCGGATCGCGTAAGGCCTGAGCGGCCGACTCGTACGTACCGGCGAACCACGAGCCGATCATCACGCCGGCCGCGCCGGCCGCGAGGGCCAGGGCCACGTCCCTGGGGTGTCTCAAGCCTCCATCCGCCCAGATGTGCCGGCCCCGGGAACGGGCAGCAACCGCACACTCCAGGACCGCAGAGAACTGGGGCCTGCCGACGCCGGTCATCATGCGGGTGGTGCACATGGCTCCGGGGCCCACCCCAACCTTCACGATGTCCGCGCCGGCGTCCAGGATATCCGCGACCCCTCCCTCCGTAACCACGTTTCCTGCGACGATCGGGCGGTCGTCGATCACCGAACGGACCTCCTTCAGTGCTTCGATCATGCGACCCTGGTGACCGTGGGCGGTATCCACCACGAGAACGTCCACCCCTACGTCGACGAGTTGCTCGGCTCGGGCGCCTGCATCGCCACTTATCCCCACTGCGGCCCCGACCAGCAACCGGCCGCCGCTGTCAACCGCCGGATGGTAAAGATCGGCCCTTATGGCGCCCTGCTCGGTGATGACACCCACCAGGCGTCCTGACCTGTCCACCACCGGAGCGAGATGGACCCGCCGCTCCACAAGGGTGTTGAACATGGCCTCCGGACCGAGCCTGTCCGGCAGGACGATCGGCTCCGGAGTCATGACCTCCACGAGCGGGGTGAACGGATCTGCCCCTTCCTTGTCGCCCTCGGTGAATATCCCCACCGGGCGCTTCTCCGCATCCACCACTATGACAGCCCGGTGGGATCTCTTGCTGATCAGGGCCCGGGCTGTGTTGACGTTGTCCTGGGGAGTCAACGTGACCGCCGTGTCGACCACCAGGTGCGCGTTCTTCACGGACGCCACCATGTCGGACACAGCTTCCAACTCGACATCCTGGGGAAAGACCGCCAGCCCGCCGCGGCGCGCCACCGTCTCGGCCATCCGGCGGCCTGCTACCGCTGTCATGTTCGCCACCACGATCGGGATGTTCATCCCCACCCCGTCGGGAGAGGTCAGATCCACATCCATACGCGAGGCGACATCGGAGAATGCGGGCGCGAGGAAGACCTCGGAATAGGTCAACTCGTGTGTGGGTGGCTTGCCGTCGATGAACCTCACGAAGTCTCCCCCCGGCGGGATGCGGGCCCGCCCAGTATCTCACAAACCCTCAGCCGCCGGAGCGGGTGTCCGGTTCGCTCTGTCCAACCGCTCGGGATGGTCGAGCAACGCCGCGCGCCTGCAATGAACCCGGTGTCAGGACACCTGTCCGAGGTTCCTCAACCTGCCGATCCGGATGGGTCCACTCCCGGAGGAGCTCCAAACTCGGCAACTCGATCGGAAGCCGGCGGCCGGCGGCCCCTGCGTATCCTGACCACGATCGCCACGGCAACCACAGCGGCCAGCGCCGCGGCTCCCCATACGATGATCATCGGAGGACCGGAGCGGGGCAACCGCGACTCCGCCTCCAGCACCCGCCCGCTGTCCGTAAGCGACAGGTTCCAGATCATCGTCTCCCCGGTCACGAGGTCGGCATTGCTGGTCACAACCTCGCCGGGCAGGACCAGAGAAAGCCGGATGTCGAACACCTCGTCCAGCAGCGCCATATCCAGCGGAATGGGACTCGCCGCCAAGCCCTCGCCCAGCAGGCTCTCCGTGTCCTCGGGCATCTCGAGCCGGAAGACGAAGCTGTCCTCCATCCGGATGGGAGACATGTCCGATAGGAAACCGGTCAGCGACGCTTCCCCGTCGGCGGTGCCGCTAGCCAACTCCCCGAGGCGCGTGCCGAGCTGTTCCAGGGAGTCGAAGGCCGCGGAGGCTCGGATACCTTCGTATCCTTCCTCGGTGACCACCTCTGCTGTCCAGCCTTGCGGAACCAGGTCCTCCCCGATAGCCAACTCACCCCCGAGGGCTCCGCCCGCCAGGACGGCAAGTTCCTCGTCCATGGACAATTCCACCGAGAGCGTGCCGCTCTCGTCCTCCTCGATGACCAGGTCGGCGTAGATCCGGAACTCGCAAGCGGCCAGGAATAGACAGAGGAGAGCCGACAGCGCGAGCAGCGGCACACGGCTGCTGGGAACCCTCACCGATCGCCGTGCCAAACCCCGCTCCAACCGCTAGAGGACGCTACCGGGATGGGATGCCCGCAGGCCGAGGGGCTCCGAGATCGTGACCGTCACGCCATCGGGTGCGGTGAGCTCGAGGGAAGCTGCCTGCCCACCCCCCCCCATCACCGGGTCATGGCCGAGACGAACGAGCCGGACACGCCACACTTCGATGTCGTCCACCACCAGGACCAGGCGAAACCGGCGCCTTCCATGTGAGTCTTCGGGAGAACGGTTGTCCGGTACGAGTTCCAGCAACAAGCCCTCCCCCACATCGAGCAAGACCCCCCGATCGGCAGCCCGGCTCGCTTCCTCCGGGTCCGGCTCCTTCTGCCGGGCCTCCTCACGTTCGAACATGGCGAGGCTCGGCAGGCCGAGAGCACCCTGGTAGAACTCGATACTGTCATCCAGGTTGCTGCAGGGTACGATCACCCTCGCCTGGCGTACATTGGACGGCGTCCGAGCCGGACCACTCAGCACCGCCTTGGCCTGGCCGATGGTGAAACGGCCTTCGGTCACCTCCCGACCGACCACCAGACCTGCCAGCGCCCGACCCTCAACCTCGATGGAAGTCAGCTTCCTCACATCGTCCAGATTGCGAACGCCGCCGGAGGCGATCACGGGTTCGTCGATGTATTCGAGGGCGGTCCGGAGGATCTCCCAGTTGGGCGGTTCTGCAAGCACGTCCCGCCGTGCATCGGCAACGAGAAATCCCGAAACGCCACAGGAGGCCATCTCGACCATTACCTCCTCGAGGAAACGTCCGGAGTTCGAGGTCCACCCCCGTGTGACCAGTTCCTCGTTCTCCAGCACGTCGAGGGAGATCATCATACGCCCGGGATAGTCACGGCACAGGTCCCAAACCATGTTTGGGCTCTCTATCGCGGCGGTGCCCATGGTCACCTTCCAAGCGCCCTGCTCGATCAAACGGCCCGCTTCCCGCTCGGAGCGGATGCCTCCAGCCACCACGACCGGTACGTCGAGTCCGTCGAGCATGCGGTCGATCAGCGGACGGTTCCGGTACGAGCGGTATGCAGCAGCGTCGAGATCGACCACCAACAGGTAGTCCACCCCCTTGTCGACCCAACCCCGGGCCCGGTTGAGGGGGTCAGAGTCGAGCGAGATGACATCGTCCAGGCTACCGCGCCCGAGACGGACGGCCCTACCTTCCAAGATGTTCACGCGGGCGTAAAGATCCATGGGCGGATTCTACTCACCGGACATGGGAGCACGGGTAGCCACCGGAAGACGATCTCATGACGCCCGAGGAAGCATCCGGACGATATTCTCCCCCGGATGGACACGCGACTGGACGGGCACCGTGCCGTGGTAACCGCCGGTGCGGGAGGACTCGGACTACACATAGCAGGAACCCTGTCGGCCGCAGGGGCGCGGGTGTTCGTGTGCGACATAGACGACACGGCCCTCGAAGGCCTGCCCGAGGGCATCGAGGGCAGCCGGGCCGACGTGTCGGATCCGGATGCGGTGGCCGCGTGGCTGGATCCGATCGCACGGGAGGGTGTCGACCTCCTCGTCAACAATGCCGGGATCGCAGGACCTACCAGACCTGTGGAGGAGATCAGCCCAGGCGAGTGGCGCCGCTGCTTGGCTGTGGGTCTCGACGGCGTCTTCAACTGCACCCGGCGCGTCGTGACGACGATGAAGGCCCGGCGACGCGGAGCCATCGTAAACGTCGCTTCAACCGCCGGCATCATGGGCATGCCTCTCCGCGCGCCCTACGTAGCCGCCAAGTTCGGGGTGATCGGTTTGACCAAGACCCTGGCAATGGAGCTCGGTCGTCATGGAATCCGCGTGAACGCCATCCTTCCGGGGGCGCTCACCGGGGACCGGATGGACAGGGTCGTGGCGGCTCAGGCCGAGACAGAGAACCGCTCCGAGGCGGAGATCCGCTCCACGTACGAAAGCGGCACTTCGATGGGTACGTTCGTCACGCCCGAGGAGGTGGCCGACCTGGTGGTATTCCTGGCGTCGGATCGGGGAAGCCGGATCAGCGGGCAGGCCATCGGCGTGGATGGGCACACCGAGACCCTGTACCCGAGACCGGTATGAGGGAGCTGCAGTACGCGGAACCAGGACAAGTCCGCTCCCGACACGACTATGCTGGCGGAACTTCCCGGGACAGTCCGTCCCTCTTCCCCTTGGACTTCCGCTCCACTTGTCGGGCGGTTTATGGCTTGACAGATATCAGAACTCCGGAGTTGACGAACTACAAAGATGTGATTAGCCTGATCTGTCCTGCCCGTCCAGTGGAGAAAGTAAGAGAAAGAGTCGCGAACGACCGCGACATGTGCCGTTGAGGAGGGTGCCATGGCAACCACGGGTCAAGGACTGCGCATCGAACGCCGGTTCACAACCGAAGGCCACGATCCGTACGGCACCATGGCATGGAGTCGCCGCGAGTCGCGCATAACCAACCCGGATGGGTCGACCGTGTTCGAGATGCAGAACGCAGAGGTTCCTACGGGCTGGTCGGCAGTGGCAACGGACATCATCGTCTCCAAGTACTTCCGGAAGGCAGGCGTCCCCCTGCGCCGCGGGGATGGTGCGCGCCTAAGCGACGGGAACGGCAATCCCGCCGTGGGAACCGAGCGCTCGGCCAGGGATGTGTTCGACCGGCTAGCCGAAACATGGCGACACTGGGGTGACTCGTACGGGTACTTCGAGACCGCGGCCGATGCGCAAACGTTCGAGGACGAGCTCAAATACATGCTCGCCAACCAGATGGCCGCCCCCAACAGCCCGCAATGGTTCAACACCGGCCTAGCCCACAAGTACGGCATCACCGGTACCAGGCAGGGCTTCTGGTACGTCGACGAGGAGACCGGCGAGGTGTCGCCTTCCCCGGACGCCTATTCGAGGCCCGCTCCGCATGCCTGCTTCATCCAGTCGGTAGCCGACGATCTGGTCAACGACGGGGGCATCATGGATCTCTGGGTCCGTGAAGCGCGCCTCTTCAAGATGGGCTCCGGAACCGGGTCTAACTTCTCGAGTATCCGCGCCGAGGGCGAGCCGCTTGCTGGAGGAGGCAAGAGTTCGGGCCTGATGTCGTTCCTCAAGATCGGTGACCGCGCCGCCGGTGCCATCAAGTCAGGCGGGACCACGAGAAGAGCCGCCAAGATGGTCATCCTTGATGTCGACCATCCGGATATCGAAGAGTTCATCGCGTGGAAGCATGTCGAGGAGCAGAAGGCCCGTCTTCTCATCAAGCATGGCGGGTTCCCGGCCGACTTCAACGGGGAAGCCTACGCCACCGTGTCAGGTCAGAACTCCAACAACTCGGTCCGGGTCGACAACCGCTTCATAAAGGCAGTACGCGACGACAGCGACTGGCGCTTGGTGAACCGGGTGGATGGCGAGGTCACCGGTACGGTCAAGGCTTCGGACCTCTGGCAGCAGATCGCCGAAGCGGCTTGGGCATGTGCAGATCCGGGCATGCAGTATCACACCACGATCAACGAGTGGCACACTTGTCCGGAGGGGGGTGAGATCCGCGCCTCCAACCCCTGCTCCGAATACATGTTCCTGGACGACACGGCCTGCAACCTGGCCAGCATCAACCTGGTCGCGTTCCTCGACAAGGAGACCGGCGGGGTCGATGTCGAGGGATACCTCCACACCATCCGGCTCTGGTCCGTCGTCCTCGAGATATCCGTGACGATGGCCCACTTCCCCTCTAGGGCAATCGCCCAGGGTTCGTACGACTACCGCACCCTCGGTCTCGGATACGCCAACCTCGGCAGCCTGCTCATGCGCTCGGGCATTCCGTACGACTCGGAAAAGGGACGAGCTATAGCAGGCGCCCTGACCGCGATCCTCACGGGCGAGGCCTACGCCACGTCCGCCCGCATGGCAGCGGTTCGAGGTCCGTTCCCGCGCTTTGCCGAGAATCGCGAGCATATGCTCAGGGTGATCCGCAACCATCGGCGAGCCGCCTACGGCACTACCGACTACGAAGGCGTGACAACGCAGGTTCAAGGGATCGATCCGGTTCTATGCCCCTCGAACCTGCTCGAAGCCGCCCGGCGAGCCTGGGACGCGGCTCTATCGTTAGGCGAGCTTCACGGATACCGCAACGCCCAGACGTCCTGCCTCGCTCCGACCGGGACCATAGGCCTGGTGATGGACTGCGACACCACTGGGGTCGAACCCGATTTCGCCTTGGTCAAGTTCAAGAAACTGGCAGGAGGCGGATACTTCAAGATAGCCAACCAGTCGGTAGCCCCGGCCTTGCGGCGACTCGGCTACAGCCCCAGCCAGATCCAGGAAATCCTCTGTTACGTCGTCGGCTCGTCGTCGCTGGTCGGAGCACCGCACATCAACCGGCCGACGCTTGCGCAATTCGGCTTCACGCCCGGCGATCTGGCCAGGATCGAAGCGGCTCTGCCCGGTGCCTTCGAGTTGAGCCACGCCCTCAACGCTTTCGTCATGGGCGATGAAGCGATGAAGCGGCTCGGCTTCGCGGAAGAGGAGTACAGCGCGCCCGAATTCGACCTGGCCAAGGCACTGGGTTTCAGCGCCCAACAGATAAGCGGTGCGAACGACTTCATATGCGGTCGCCAGACCATCGAAGGCGCCCCCCACCTTCGGGACGAGCACCTTGCCGTGTTCGACTGCGCCAACCGCAACGGCAAGTACGGCAAGCGGTTCATCCACCACACCGGCCACATCAAGATGCTTTCGGCCACCCAGCCGTTCATCTCCGGAGCCATCTCGAAGACCATCAACATGCCCAACGAGGTCACCGTCGACGATGTCGCCGACGCATACATGATGTCCTGGCGACTGGGCCTCAAGGCGATGGCCCTGTACAGAGACGGCTCGAAGGCCTCCCAACCGCTGTCGGTGTCCTCCGACGACGGTGACTCCGAGGAGTCGGATCCCCAGGTAACCGAGGCGCTCGAACAGGAGGCGAGCCTGGCTTGGGGTCGCCTGCCCGCAGGTACCTCCCCCACCCAGGCGTATGCCAATCATCCCCGACCCCGGTTCCTGCTACCCGCCCGCCGGGCCGGCTGGACCCAGGAGGCACGGGTAGGTGGTCACAAGGTGTTCCTGCGAACGGGTGAGTACGAAGACGGCACCCTCGGTGAGATATTCCTTGACCTCGCCAAGGAAGGCGCCACGCTACGCGGCATCCTGGCGAGCTTTGCCATCGCGGTGAGCAAGGGCCTGCAGTACGGTGTTCCGCTCGAGGAGTTCGTCGACACCTTCATCTTCCAGACCTTCGAACCCCGCGGCATCGTGGAAGGCCATCCCAACATCAAGATGGCCAACTCGATCGTCGACTACATATTCAGAGCGCTCGGCGTCGAGTATCTCCACCGAGATGAACTGGTCCAGGTTCCCCCGGACCGCTCGGCCAGCGATCTGCCCGAGCCACCGAAGGGGAAGGCCGCCGAAGCCGGCCAACAGTTGGAGTTGATCGAGGCCACCAAGGAGAGCGACATCGACGCCCAGACCGCTGCAGCGGCGTTCGCCGACGCCGGACCTCCCTCCAAGATCGGCGCCACCCGGCACTCACCCACCCCAATGGGTACCGGCAACGGCGCCAAGTCGGTAACCCGGCCCTCGTTGCAGGCCACCCTCCTGGACACCAGCCAGGTGACCGGCGGGCTGATGGGCGACGCCCCGCCATGCTCCTCGTGCGGTCACATGACCATCCGCAACGGCGCCTGCTACGTGTGCCTGACCTGCGGAGACACCACCGGCTGTAGTTGACGAGCTACGTTCCTGCACCGACTAATCCAACGGTGGGTCTGGATTCACGTATCCGATTGACATCCGCTGCGGTTCGGATCATTCGGGCCGATCCGAGAAAGGCAAACCGGGATGGTATGGGAACCGATCACGGGTCTCAAGGCTGACTGGCATCACTTGGCCAGCAGGGAACTACAACCCCTGCAACAGGTCTGGATGGAGCAGCGCGAGTCACTGCTGGGCACCGAGACCCTGAAGGAGTTCAACGAGCGGCTGGCACGGGAGTGGGCGATCGAGACCGGGATATTGGAGGGTCTTTACACCCTCGATCGCGGTATAACCAGGCTGCTCATCGAACAAGGTATCGACGAGTCGCTCATCTCTCACGACGCGACAGACAAACCATCTTCCCAAGTGGCGGCCCACATCCACGACCAGAAGGAAGCGGTTGACTGGCTCTTCGAGCTCGTCAAGTCATACCGCCCCTTTTCCGAGTCATTCATCAAGGAACTTCATGCCCTGATCACCCGGAGCCAAGAGACGGCAACGGGCATCGACACGCTAGGTCGCAAAGTGGAGATACCACTGCTGCACGGCGCCTACAAGACGTGGCCCAACAATCCGACCAAGGCCGGCATCGTCCATGAGTACTGTCCCCCCGAACAGGTGACGGTCGAGATGGAACGTCTAGTGGATTTCCATGATCGTTACCGTGCTCAGGGCGTCGCGCCGGAAGTGTTCGCGGCTTGGCTGCACCACCGGTTCACGCAGATCCATCCCTTCCAGGATGGAAACGGCCGTGTGGCTCGGGCGCTTGCCTCCCTTGTCTTTCTTCGAGAAGGCTGGTTTCCGCTGGTAATCCATCGCGACCAGCGGCCTGACTATATCGACGCCCTTGAAGCAGCCGACCGCGGGTATCTCGACCCACTGATAGACATGTTCGCCTCTACCCAACGCAAGGCATTCGTCAACGCATTGGGGATCGCGCGTGAAGTGCTCCGGGCGGGCGAGCACCTCGATCAGATGGTGGCTGCGATAGGCGACCACTTCCGGCAGCGGGATGACGCCTTGGCCAGGAACATGACACAAGCCAAAGATCACGCCCAGGTTCTCTGGACTCGGGCAGGAGTCACATTCTCAAAGACGTCGAGTCAACTGAGCGAGGCGATCCGCGGCCCGTCGGAGCGCAAGGTGTTCGATGACTCCAGTGCACCCCGCGAAACCACCTACCGACGGCGGTGGCACCGCGCCCAGATAATCAAGGCGGCCAAGGATCTAGGCTACTTCGCAAACATCGGCGAGTTCAGCGCCTGGCGAAGGCTAGTGCTGGAGACGGAGGCGGGACGTTCCGAAATCGTTCTGTCGTTCCACGGGATAGGACGGGAGTATCGGGGTCTAGTCGGCGTCTCGCTCTGCTTCTACCGGAAACCCGAAACCGACGAGGGTCACTCGATGATCGAAGACCAGCACACGGTCAGTAGGGAACTCTTCCAGATCAACTACCTGGAATCCCTGGATGCCGTTGAGGCTCGGTTCGATCCGTGGCTCGACAAGTACCTACTCCAAGCACTTGATTTGTGGCGGCGCGGCGAATAACGGATTGATCCTCGATCGGCCAGAAGCTGCGAGAACAGAGTCCGGGTTTCTAAGCCCTGACCACAACAGTCGCTACGGCTTTGTCGTGCCAGCCTTGGCGCCGTTCGTCCCATGTAGGGGAAAGGTAGACCAGCAGGATGGCGATCCAACCGACGGCGGGAATCTGGCTGGGAAGCGTCAGCACCAGCCACCGGACGATCGACTTCCCCCAACCGGGAAGGCCGCCGTCGTCAGCACGTATCACTCGGACCCCGGTGAGCATCTTGCCAACGGTCTGTCCCCGCACCGCGATCATCGTCGTCTCGTAGAGGAGGGTCACCAGAAGGAAGAGCAGTGCAATGCCGAACAAGAGCGCGATGAAGCCGAGGACTGCAGCATGGTCCCCCGACAACGCAGTCAGCACGAGCCCACCGATCCCGATCGCGAACAGGATGCCCATACCGAAACCGACCAGTATCACATCCAGGATCCGTGCTCCGAGACGACTCCCGAGACCAGCCAGTTCACGTTGCTCTCCCGTACCCAGAGTCACCCATCCGGTCATTGCCATCGGGGCGCCGGCAGGCCCGGGGTGTCCAGATTGCATGAGCTAGTCCTTCCCTGGAGATCGGACGCAGGTTACACCCGGGCGATCCCAAATGGGAGTGCCCTTCGAAGGCCGCTTACGCTACGAACAACTGCACCAGCGCGCCGCCGCCCATGGCCACCACGAACACGTAGCCACCGAAGACCGCCAGGATCCGCCTGGTAGTGAGGCGGGACAGGATCACGAACTCGGGGATGTTGGCGCCGGCCCCGGCAATCGTAAGCGCCGCCACCGCCCCGATCCCGATCCCGGAGGACCGGAGCGCATCTGCGATCGGGATGAAGATCTCGGTGTTGATGTAGAAGAGGGTTCCGACCGCGGCAGCGGCCGGAATGGCCGCGTCACCTGACAGGCCCGGCACGCGGGCCACGGTCTCGGCGGGAAGGAAAGAGGTGATGGCCATGCCGATTCCCACACCTACCACCAGGAGCGGCAGCATGGTTCGCAGCAACGCCCGTGACGAGCGCAACGCTGGACGCCACTCCCGGCGGATTCCCCGCCAGGGCGCCGACATGATCCCGGAGTCCGGGCCTCCACTGGTCCCCATTGTTCCGAGGGGCTTCATGAAGCGTTCCAAGTCGGCCTTCTCGGCCAGCATGGCCAGCGCCAGCGCGGCAACGAACGCTACGCCCAGGTAGATCGCTGCGGCCGGGAATCCCACGATGATGGCCAGAGCACCGAACAGGACAGGATCGAGCACGGGCGCCGCCACTATGAACGCCACGTACCCGGCCGGGGACACCCCGGCCTGTCGGAACGACACCAGCACCGGAATCGCGGAGTAGGTGCAGAAGGGAGTGATGAAGCCGATGGCAATCCCGCGCAGAGCAGCCCGGAGTGGCGAGGAACCCATGAGGGTCCGCAGACGATCATCCCCGAGTCGGCGCCGCAACAGGGTCAGGGCAAACGAGACGCCCACAAACAGCACCAGGAGTTCGAGGAACAGCCAGGCGGCGTCACGGATCACGATTCACCACCTCCGAACCTCGCCGGCATCCCTACAACCCCGCGGCGAACATGCGCCGCATGAGGGCCGAGGAGCGGGCTACGGCTAGCGCCGCTTGTACAACCCCATGAGCGTTGCTTTCTCAAGGGTGTTGAAATGGAGCATGAACCCGACCACCGCAGGCATCGTATCGGCATCCACGGGCAGGGCATCGACCCCCACGGCATGAACGGTGAACAGGTAGCGATGCGGATGGTCACCCTCCGGAGGGCATGGCCCGCCGTATCCCGGCTGGCCGAAATCGGTGCGGGTCTGGAGAGCACCCCCCGGGATACCGGATCCATCGCCGGCCCCGGCGGCCAACTCACTGGTTCCGGCGGGAATGTTCACCACCACCCAGTGCCAGAAGCCCGAACCGGTGGGGGCGTCGGGGTCGTAGCACGTTACGGCATAGCTCCTTGTCCCCTCGGGAGCTCCGGACCAGGCAAGCTGGGGCGACCGGTTGCCCCCTGCACAACCGAATCCGTACTCCTCGGCGAGGATATGGTCGGCGCCCAAGTAGTCGCCGTCTTCGAAGTCGCTCGAGTGCAGGGTCAACGCCATCGTCTCTCCTTAGTAGGCCGCGTTTGAGACTACACCACAAACCGGGCATTCCGAGTACCCTCTTGGCGGATGTCGTCTCCGGGCCAAGTTCCGATGGAAGCGTTCGAAGAAGCGCTTGCCAACCTCGAGTTCGCCCGCGCTCGGGAGCTAACCGATCGTGAAGAGGGGTCTCGTAAGGACCGGATGCGGGAACGCGTCAGGGCCGCAAGGATAGAGGCCACCGACCGCGCAGAGAAGCTCGCGGCCCGGATCCAGTTCCTGGCCCGAGCCGACCACTATGAGGGGCTCCTCGCTCTGGCCGCCGACCCAGCCACCGACCAACTCCTCGTCCTGCTGTCAACCGAGTTGCGCCGCGGCGCTCGGCTCCACCTCGACGGCGCGATCCGCAGGCAAGCCCGCTTCCGTAGCGCTGCACGGAGGCACATGAAGGCCGCGGCCGAGGCACTCGTCCTGTTCGACACCGCAAGGGCTGCCGGCGAACTGGACAAGGTCGAGGCCCGGTGGCTCGCCGGGAAGCAGCGCGAAGAACTGGCAGAACTCAGGGTCCAGACCGAGCAGGCGGACGCAGAACGGATCGATTTCGAGAACCGAACCGCGGCTGTCCTGCGTGAGGAGTCAGCCGAGCCGCCCGGCGCGTCCCATACGACCAGGGACGCACGACGCCAAGCCGGCCCGCGGCGCGAGCGGAATCCAGAGTCTGCAGCCGCTATTCCCTCCGCTCCGGATGACTCCTCGCAGAGGCCGCGGATGCACCGGGGGGGCTGCTTGGGGTCGGGGGTTGCCGTCCTGTTAATCCTGGCCCTAGCCGTGCTCGCCCTCACTCATTGACAGCTATGCCTTCCGGCGATCATGTCCCACACTCCGTTCGCCCAAGGACAACCCCCGCATGAAGGGTCGGGGCTAGGCGAGCCCGATCACGAGCCCAGCGGCGCCGAGCACCAGAACCGTCATCCAACCGATGACCCATTTGGTCTGGTCATTGAGACGCTTCTCGAGGCAGGCTCGCAACTCCGCATTCCTCGCATCGATCCGGTCCTCCAGCGAAGACCGAAACTCAGCCAACTTCCTGTCGATCCGGTCCTCCAGCAAAGACCGAAACTCAGCGAGCGTGGTGTCGAGATGTCCTTCGGTGACCGGCGCTCCGGGGTCCATGTTCAAGCTTCCTCATCGGTTAGTTTCCACCATAGTGGTATCACCATGTCTTAGCAATCGTAAGCATTGGTTTAGATTGTCACGTTCTAGGAGGGTGCTGAGCAATCCGCCAGCTGCCGGTCAGGCGCTGACGAGGAGCTTGGCGGATCGCCAACCCCGGACAGAGTTCATCACGGCTATCTCATCGGTCTGGATCAGGTCGGCAACCGCCAGCCGCTGCTCGCGCAGGACACCCGAGTCGACGAGTTCTTCACGGAAGGTGCCGGGAAGGCATCCGGCATCGACGGGAGGGGTCAGCCATTCGTCGCCGATCCGTACCGCTAGGTTGGCGATCGTAGTCTCGACCACCTCCCCGAGATCGTTGACCAGCACCACGTCATCGGCCTCCGGATGGCGGGCAGCGGCCTCCTGGTACACCCGGCGCCGAGTCGTCTTGTGGTAGCGGAGTACGTCCGACCGATCGACCGGCTCCGAATCGACCGCGAGCCCTACGACCGGGTTACCCGCCGCCAGGGGGAAGGATTCGACTGATGGGGGTCCCGTTTCCGGTACCAGGAGACGCACCCGCAGCGGGCGCCCTCCGCCCAATCCGCGCAGGAGCCGGCCAATCTCCTCCTCTGGTACGGGAACACCGAGGTAACGCGCCGATGACCGGAGCCGGTCGAGATGGCGCTCGAGTAACCAGATCCCCGATCCCGGTTCCCAGCGCATCGTCTCGAGCAGGGTCACCGGCTCCCTCCGCGCGTTCAACACACGGGCCTTGACCATCGCCTCCCGGTACTCGTCGGCGGCTCTCGACTCGTGGACCACTCCCCCGCCCACCCCATACTCGGCCGAACGGTCCCCCTCGTCGATCACCAGAGTCCGGATGGCCACCGAGAACTCCGCTCGGGGCTTTCCCGACCCCGGTGGAGCGAGCAGACCGATGGCCCCGCAGTAGACCCCGCGGGGGGACGTCTCGAGCGAGGCGATTATCTCCATGGTCCGTGCCTTGGGGGCTCCTGTCACCGATCCGCAGGGGAACGTAGCGGCGAAGATGTCGAACAGTCGCATACCCGGCCTGGTCTCGGCCAGCACCGTCGACGTCATCTGCCACACTGTCTCGAAGCGCTCGATGTCGAAGAGCCGCTCGACCTCGACGCTCCCGAACCTGGCCACCCTACCGAGATCGTTGCGAACAAGATCCACGATCATCACGTTCTCCGCCCGGTCCTTGGTGGAGGCCTCCAGTTGCTCCCGCCGGCGCCGGTCCTCCCTCTCCCATCGTCCCCGAGCGATCGTCCCTTTCATGGGCCGGGTCTCGATCCGGCGCCCGTCCCACCGGAAGAACAGTTCCGGCGAGGCTGAGACCACGGTGTGGTTGCCGGTCGTCAGCCGGGCGTGGTAACCCCCCCGCTGGGCCTTCGACAGGTCGGCATAGAGCGATCCGGGGTCACCCTCGACCGGTCCCCGGAGCCGTAGGGTGTAGTTGGTCTGGTAGGTCTCGCCGGCGGTTATCAACTGGTGGATCTTCGCCACCTGGCGCCGGTACTCCGGCTCGGAGACCTCGGGCCTCAGGGGAACCCGGCAGTACGCCCCTCCCTCCCCGAGCGGTCTCGCTGCCGCCCTCCGGAAGGCTGCGAACCAGACCAGTGGCAGGCCAGGACGAGCCTTCCTGACCTTCAACGCATCGTCGAAAGCGGGTGCCGCCTCGTAGGTCACGAAACCCGCCACCCATCCACCGGACCTTGCCTCCGACTCTGCTTCCTCGATAACACTCCGGACGTCTTCCGGCTTCGAGGCGGCCAGCACACGGTACGGATCCTGGAGTTCGAGCGGGACGGGATCGTCTCGCATGTCGTCGAACCGGGCAGAGACAGCAGAATCAGGCGAGTTCCGCACGACGGCCGGGTCCTTCACGGTCGGACGCTCTGGCCCGTTGGACATGGAATATGTCCGGGTACCCCTATAGGGTCTCCAGGTATTCCTGGCGCCAGCGTTCTGTGGTCTCGCACTGGTTGAACGTGTAGATGTGTACGCCGACGATCCCGATTCCCGGATAGCTCACGCCCGAACCGAGGCCTTCAAGGAGTTCTTCGGGCGCGTCCCCGCCGGGCCTGACGAAGCGGCTGACCAGACCACGGTGCTTGGCGAGGAACCTCATCGACTGCCCAACCCCGATACGGGTGGATATCTGCAACAGCTTGAGACGGTCGGCCACTCCGGGAATCCCGATCTGGACCGGAAGGGAGACACCATCCACACGGCACTCGGCCACGAAGTCGACGATCGCCCGAGCATCGAAGCACATTTGGGTGGTCATGTACGACGCATAGGGCTGTTTGTCGTGCAGGGCCTGGCGTAGGTTGGAGTCCGGGATCACGGCATGTCCCTCAGGGTACGAAGGCACACCGATCTCGGTGAGTTCATGGCCCAGGTCATCCATGGCGAGCAATAGGGAGTGCCCATCGGGGAAGATTCCCCTCTGTGGCGCATCGCCCCCAACCACGAACACCCTGGAGATCCGCAACCCCGCCAACCTGTCGAGAAGCGCCGCCAGGTGCGTTTTGTCATGCGTCATGCGGGCCGACAGGTGGGGTATCACGTCGAACCCCCGGAGGCGTAGGTCGCCGGCCAGGTTAACGGTGTCCTCGAGGGTCTTCGTGGGAGACGCAGTCACCGACACCGTGGAACCTTCCGGGAGGTGACCCACCTGGTCGAGAACGTTCTTCAGGGGCAGTACTTCGAACTTGGGATGTTCCAGAAGGCGCCGCAGCACTGCCTTTCCGAGCGGATCGGAACCGGAACCGTCCCACTCACCCCCAGGCATCTCACACCTCCGAGTCCGGGAAGGAGGCCTTGCGGACCGCGATCCACTCGGCCAGTTCCTGGTAGATGGCGTCGTCAAGTTCCGGACGCTCGTATTCCGCCAGGAGCCGTTTCCACTCCACGTTGGCCCGGCCCACCGAGTCCATCGACCCGTTCAGTTCCCATTGTTCGAAGCTGTCAACGTCAGCCTGGCTCGAAACCCAGAAGGCGTCCTCGAAGTTGGCCATCGTATGAGCGGTGCCCAGATGATGTTGACCGGGACCGTTGGTCAGCAACGGCTCCATCGCCTGACCGTTCTCGCTCAGGTCCACCCCGCCTACCAGCCGGGACATCATCGACGCCTGGTCGGCGTCCAGCACGAACTTCTCGTATCCCATGGTCAGCCCACCCTCCAGCCACCCGGCCGTGTGCAGCACGAAGTTGACGCCGGCCGCAAGGGCGGGCAGGAAGGTGGTGGCGCTCTCGTACGCGGCTTGCGCGTCGGGTATCTTCGAGGCGGTGAGGTTGCCACCCGACCGGAAAGGCACTCCGAGCCGCGCTGCCAACTGCGCGACACACAACAGCACCAAGGCCGGCTCGGGAGTTCCGAACGTGGGAGCGCCGCTCTGCATCGACATCGAAGCGGCGAACGACCCGAAGATCACCGGCGCACCGGGCCGGACGATCTGGGTGAAGGCCATACCCGCCATCGCCTCCGCCAGGGTCTGGGTCACAGCCGCCGCCACCGTCACCGGCGCCATGGCCCCTACGATTATGAACGGCGTTATCAGCGAGCACTGGTTGTTCTCCGCCAACACCTTGGCGGACCCGAGCATGGCGTAGTCCCATGTCATCGGCGAGTTGGCATTGCAGAGACCCATCAGCACGGTGTTGTCACGCACGAAGTCCTCACCAAAGACGATCTTGACGATATCGACGGAGTCCTGAGCCCGCTCGGGCTGGGTCACCGAGGACATGAACGGCTTATCGTGGTAGACGACATGGGTTTGGACCATGTCGAGATGCCGTTTGTTGACCGGCAGGTCGACGGGCTCGCAGAGAGTCCCGCCGCCGTGGTGCAGTGCCGGGCTCATGTAGGTCAGCTTGGCGAAGTTCCTGAAGTCCTCGATCGTGGCGTAGCGGCGGCCCGCGTCGGCGTCCCGGACGAAGGGAGAGCCGTACGCGGGAGCGAACACCATGTGGGGGTCGCCGATGGTGACCGAACGGGCCGGGTTGCGAGCGTGCTGGACGAATGAACTCGGAGCAGAGGCGGTGATTATCGCGCGACACATGCCTCTGGGGAAGCGCACTCTCGTCCCATCGACATCAGCCCCCGCCGCGCCGTAGATCGACACGGCCTCGGGGAAGTTCATCAACTCGATACCCACCTCCTCGAGCAGAGTATCGGCGTTGTGCTCGACCAGTTCCATGCCCTCCTGCGAGAGCATCTCTGTGCGCGACATCCGACGGGTCAGGAACGGCTGCTGCTCAATCACCCGGGCGGTACGGAGGGCTTGGCGAGCTGCCCGACCTCCGCCCCGCCGTCTTCTCCGGGCATTCATCTGCTTCTCCTTCCGGTTCTTTGCCGACGGCTCCGGGATCTGACTCCCCGCCGGCGGCGGTCGGTGTCGGTCCGTGAAGCGAGGACTCCAGAGAAATCCACCCTCGTGGCCAGATTCTCGAGACTTGCGGTTGCGTGAGGAATGGCCATGGCTTCGACGAAGTGCTGCTGGAACGACGGCGCTACCGCTGTCTCGATCTTCTCGATCCTATGTACGAGACTCTCGATCTCGTCCCGAGCAGCACCGCTGAGAAGCGCCATGGTGGCTCCGGTACCAGCCGCGTTTCCGGCCGCAGAGACCCTGTCCAGGTCGCAGTCCGGAATCATGCCCAGCACCATCGCGTACGTAGGATCGATGTGACTTCCGAACGCGCCTGCCAACCGGATCTCGTCCACGCGGTCGACCCCCAGTTGGTCCATCAGGAGCCTGATCCCGGCCCGCAGGGCGGCCTTGGCCAGCTGTATGGCTCTAACGTCGTTCTGCGTTACATATATCGGGTTGCCGACTCCGGAGGAACCACCGTGCAGAAGGTAGCGGCCGGTGCGACCGTCGAAAGTGACACGATGGCTACGACCGGAGTCCACGACAAGACCGTCGGAGGCCACCACCCCGGAGAGCACAAGTTCCGCCACCGCCTCGATTATCCCGGAACCGCAGATCCCGATCACCCCGGTGGCGGCTACGGCCTCCTCGAAGCCATCCTCGTCCGACCAGAGATCCACACCGATCACTTTGAAGCGGGGCTCGAGGGTGGTCCGGTCTACCCGAACCCGTTCTATCGCTCCAGGGGCAGCCCTCTGCCCGGAGCTGATCTCGGCACCCTCGAAGGCCGGGCCGGTAGGGCTGGAGGCGGCCAGCAGGCGGCCGGCGCTCCCGAGCACGATCTCAGCGTTGGTGCCCACATCAACGAGGAGCTGGATCTCCTGGCCCCGGTGAGGACCTTCGGACAGCACCGCACCGGCCGCGTCGGCCCCTACATGTCCCGCCACGCACGGAAGCACGTAGAGGCGCGCACCCGGATTGGCGCCGATACCGATAGTAGAAACCTTGGTGCGGACCGAGCTGTCGGTGGCCAGGGCAAATGGCGCCACTCCCAGACGCCGCGGGTCGATACCGAGCACCAGATGGTGCATTATCGGATTGCCGACCAAGGCCACCTCGAGCAGCGATCTGCGCGTGAGCCCCGCTCGGGTGAGTAGTTCACCAACCAACTGGTCAAGGGCCTTGCGGATGGCAGAGGTGAGTTCGGCTTCCCCGCCGTCGTTCATCATTACGTACGAGACACGGCTCATGAGGTCCTCACCGAACCGGATCTGGGGATTCATGATGCCGGCGGAGGCAAGCACCGAGCCTGTGGACAGATCGCAGAGGTGTCCCGCCACGGTCGTCGAGCCGACATCGATGGCCACCCCTACGGGGCCGTCATGGAATCCGGGCCAGACCCCGGTGAGCGTGTTCCCGTCGTGAACCGCCACCGTTACCGCCCAATCGCCATCCCGAAGGGTGTCCTGGAGTTCGAGCAGCACATGATGATCTACGGACTGCACCGCGATTCCCCATTGATCCTCAAGAGCGGTCAGCACACGGGCCAGATCCGAGGCCTGCCGCTCCATGTCCGGAGGCTGAACCTCGATGTAGTGGAGGCGGACGACGGGGTCGACCGGAATGTCGATTACCTCGGCCCGCTTGCGTACCACCTGCCGGCGTACCTGGCTATCGGGCGGAACGTCTATGACGGCATTGCCCTGAAGGCGGGCTGCACATGCGAGACGGTGCCCTTCCAGCAGGGAGCGGCGTCCCCGGTAACCAATCTCGACGGCGTCAGGAGCGGAGAGCCGGCCCTCGGTAGCAGGAATACCCACCGCGCTTCCAAGAGTCACCTGGCAACGACCGCAGATCCCGCGGCCACCACATACCGAATCGATGTCGACACCCAGGTGACGAGCCGCTTCCAGAACGGTCGTCCCGGCTGGTATCCGCCCTCTCCGGCCGGAAGGGGTGAAGATGACCCGTACGGGTGCGGAGGTCATCGTCGACGCGCTAACCGCCCGCGCCCGCCCGGCGTCTTCGGGTCCGGCGTCGCCCCCGTGACACGGCGGCCGGAGCGCGGAATGTGCGTATCCAAGCCGCGCAATCTCGGTCGTTCCCGCTGAGGACGTCCGCTGCCTTGATCGAATGGACGATCTCCTTCTCAAGGGGGTTGGTAATGGCGGAGGTAAGGCCGCTGGCAATGGCCATCGACAGGAACGCGCTGTTGATGCCGTGGCGGTTGGGCAGGCCAAAGCTGATGTTGGAAGCGCCGCACGTGGAATTGACCCCCAGCTCGTCACGTAGCCGGCCGAGGATCTGGAACACTTGCACACCCGCATAGCGGAGCGCTCCGATCGGCATCACCAGGGGGTCGACTACCACATCCTCCGGTGGTATCCCGTAGTCGGCGGCGCGGCGCACGATCTTCGCAGCTACCTCGAAGCGTACGTCGGGGTCCTCGGAAATACCGGACTCGTCGTTCGAGATCGCAACCACGGCTGCTCCGTGCTCGGCGACCAGGGGCAGAACCCGCTCGAGCCGTTCCTCCTCCCCCGTCACCGAGTTGACGAGGGCCTTGCCCTTGTACACCGAAAGCCCGGCCTCCAGCGCCTCGACGATCGAAGAGTCGATGGCCAGGGGTACGTCCACCACGGATTGAACCAGTTGGATCACCTCGGCGAGGATGGCAGGCTCGTCGGCGAGCGGAATCCCGGCATTGACGTCGAGCATGTGGGCGCCGGCCGCTACCTGAGCGAGGGCATCGGCCTCGACACGGTGGTAGTCCCCCTCCCTCATCTCGGCAGCCAGCAACTTGCGCCCCGTCGGGTTGATCCGTTCCCCGATCATGACGAATGGCAGATCCGGGCCTATCGCGACCTCGCGGGCCCGGGAACTCACCACCGTGCGGGTCACTGTCTCTCCTCGCCTTCTTCCATTTCTCGCGAAGGCCCCGGAGCACGCTCGAACCCGCCGTTCGCCGCCATCCGCGCCAGTCGCTCGAGCGGGTACTCCCGGTCCAGGCGGGTGGCTTCGGCAGTGGCTTCGGCCTCCACGTCCACTCCGCATGCCTTCGCGGTACGGCGCCACTCTCCGATGTACTGGTCGTAGGTCTGCTTACCGGCCACCATGGCGGCTCGGTCGATGGCCGTCTGGAAGCGTCCCGGCAACTCCACGGCCTTCTTCCTCCTGCCCGCTCGGGCCGTGACCTGAGCCGGGATGTCCCGCCAGAGGATGGTGATCAACTCCGTACGCCCTCGCTGGTTGCGACCGGTGGCGCGCCGTGCCGTCATCGACGACCGCATTCCAGTCCGACCGCACGGCTCTCCATGATCCGTATCAGCCTGCGGCCGCCGCGAATCGCTCCAGGCCGGTGGCCAGTTCACCGAGTCCCGCACGGACGTGATGGAACTCGAGACCGAGGCGGACCGCCGCGCGCCGGGCCTGTTCCAAGAGTGAGTGGTTGTCGAATTGGGACAGGTAGACAAGCCTGCGGTAGTTGCCGAAATACATGTCCCTGAGCTGGGGATGACGGTCGAGACCCAGAGACTCCCACACCAGGCGGTCGAAGTGGCGCGTGAGAAAGTCGGTGAGGTAGAAGGTACCCGGCTCAGCCTCGTGCAACTGGTGGAACCGAGCCGAGGTGGCAAAGAACTCGTAGCAGTGTGCGCCGGGAAGCCGCTCCACGTTCTCCCACCGATCCACGAGCGAATCAAGCCGACCTCCGGTCCCGCAGTCTGCGTAACCGATCAGCACCCTGTCATACCGGTCTGCTACCTCTCGCAGGCGCGCTTCGAGTTCCGGAACGATCCGCTCCGGTGTGTTGTGGAGGCGGGCGGGCAGGCAGGCCAGCACCATGTGGTCCCATTCATTCAGCCTGATGAAATAGAGGATCTCCGAGGCGAGGGCGCCGCAAGCCAGCACCAATTGCCGAGGATGAACCCTCAACCCGTCTCGGCCGGATCCCGCGTCCCGCGGCGCGGGACGGGCCGGCAGCCGGATGACAGCCTCAGACATGCTCGCTCATGAGAATGCGGCGACGGGCCACCAGGTCCTTGGCCGTTTCGGCCGCTACCGCGGCGTCCCTGCAGTAGGCGTCGGCGCCCACCGCCATTCCGAACTCCTCGTTGAGCGGGGCCCCTCCCACCATGACGATGTAGTCCTCCCGCAGGCCTTTCGCGATCAGGGTGTCGACAACCACCTTCATGTACGGCATGGTGGTCGTGAGCAGGGCTGACATACCCAGGATGTCCGGACGGTGCACATCCAGGGCCTCCAGGTACTCCTCCACGTCGGTGTTGATCCCGAGATCAATGACTTCGAACCCGGCCCCTTCCATCATCATGCCCACCAGGTTCTTGCCTATGTCATGTATGTCCCCCTTGACCGTGCCGATCACCACCGTGCCGACAGTCTCTGCGCCGGTCTCGGCGAGAAGGGGACGCAGTACACTCATGCCGGCTTTCATCGCGTTGGCTGCCAACAGCACCTCGGGCACGAAGAGGATCCCGTCCCGGAAGTCGATCCCGACGACCCGCATACCTTCCACCAAGGCGTCGTTGAGCACGTCGGGGGCCGTCCAGCCCCGTTCCAGCAGAATGCGGGTCCCCTCGTCGATCTCTTCGGCCAGCCCGTCGTAGAGATCATCGTGCATCTGCTCGACGAGTTCGTCGTCGGGGAGCGTTCGAAGGTCGAGTTCGTCGTCAGGCAGGGCGTCAAGAGCCATTGGCAACTCTCCAGAGCCGATCACGGAGGCAGGATACGGTACCGTTATGCGGAACCGTACTACATCGTGGAACACTTTAACGCACGAGAGCGGCGCGAGCGAGCGAAATCCGGCCTCTTTAGAACGCGAACATCGGTTACCCGCCAGTTATGGACAGGTAATGAGGTTCTGCCGGGGTCATTCTCTCCATGACATCCGCGCCGAAGAGCGTTATGCTGTTCCGCATCGTAAGATAGTTCCGCATTATGGAACGGAGTAGGGACAGGAGTCATGGGATGAGCGATCTCCCAGCCGGCGCCCAGGTAGTCGTCATCGGTGCCGGAATCGTCGGAAACTCGGTCGTGAAACATCTCGCCGCCCTCGGGTGGCACAGCATCGTGCAGCTGGACAAGGGACCCTTACCCAATCCGGGAGGTTCCACCGGACACGCATCCAACTTCATCTTCCCCGTAGACCACAACAAGGAAATGGCTGACCTCACCCTTGACAGCCAGCGGCAGTACGAGGAGATGCAGGTGAGCGTCACGTCAGGCGGCGTCGAGGTCGCCAGGACCCGGGAGCGGCTCCACGAACTGAACCGCCGCATGACCTCGGCCAAGACCTGGGGCATCGAAAGTTGGCTGGTGAGCCCGGCCGAGGTGAACGAACTGGTTCCGTTCCTTGACGAATCGGTCATCCTGGGCGGCTGGTACACACCGGGCGTGTCGGTCGTCGACTCCCTTCGCGCCGGGACCCTGATGCGCGAGTACGCCCAGAAGAAAGGGGCCCTGTCGGTCCACCCGATGACCGAGGTATTGAACATCGAGACGAAGCGGGGACGCATCGAGGCGGTGGTCACCGATAAGGGACGGATCAGTTGCGAGCACGTCGTGATCGCCTGCGGCGTCTGGTCGCCGCGGCTGGCGAGCATGGCAGGCGCATCCATCCCCTTAACCCCAGCGGTTCACCAGATGATCGACGTGGGACCGCTGGATGTGCTCCAGGCCACCAACAACGAGATCGGATACCCGATCGTCCGTGACATGGACACGTTCTGCTACGAACGCCAGACCGGAGGCTCGATGGAGGTGGGATCGTATGCCCACCGGCCCATCTTCCATCATCCCGACACGATCCCGTCGATCGAGGAGTCCCGCCTGTCACCCACCGAGTTGCCACTGACCATGGACGACTTCGACCCGCAGTTGGAACAAGCGATGGAGTTGATGCCGGTTCTCGGCGACGCCGAGATCAAGTACGGGATCAACGGACTCCTGTCCTTGACGCCGGATGCCATGCCCCTGGTTGGTGAGACACCCGAGGTCAAGAACCTTTGGTCCTGCGCGGCGATCTGGATCAAGGAGGGACCGGGCACAGGCAGGGCACTGGCCGAATGGATGACCCAGGGGTATCCCGAGATCGATCCTCACGCCTCCGATATCGCCCGGTTCTACCCGTACATGAAGTCCGAGCCTCACATCCTCGCCCGATGCTCCGAGCACTTCAACAAGACGTACGGAGTCGTCCATCCCCGCGAGCAATGGGAAACCAAGCGCAACAGCCGGGTCAGCACGCTCCACGCCGCCACTGCTGCGCTCGAGGCCGTTTACTTCGAAGCAGGCGGCTGGGAACGTCCCCACTGGTACGAGTCAAACGCTCCCCTGCTCGATCAGTACGCCGACCGCATCCCCGAACGCCCTCACGAGTGGGACTCCCGCTGGTGGTCGCCAATCCAGAACGCCGAGCATCTGGCCATGCGCGATCGTGTCGGGATGGTCGATCTCACCGCTTTCGCCATATTCGACATCAAGGGACCCGGCACCCTCGACTACATGCAGCACTTGACTGTGAACCAGGTGGACTATCCACCGGGAAGAGGCGTCTACACACCGCTCTTGACCGAGGAGGGTGGTTTCCGCTCCGACCTCACCGTCCTGCGCATGGCAGAGGACCACTTCAGGGTGGTCACCGGAGGATTCGATGGTGCCCGTGACGCATATTGGTTCAGGAAATGGCTGCCTGAGGACGGATCGGTCACCTTCACGGAAGTCACCTCATCCCTCTCCACCATCGGGGTGTGGGGACCGCAAGCCCGCAACTTGGTAGAGAGGGTCACTTCCGACGACATCTCGCACGAGGGCTTCCCATACGGGACCTTCAGGCATGCCACCATCGAGTCGATCCCCGTCACCATGTTCCGTATCTCCTACGTGGGCGAACTGGGTTGGGAGATATACACGAACATGGAACACGCCCCGATGCTGTGGGAGGCTCTCTGGGGAGCCGGCCAGGAGTTCGGAGTAGTTCCCGTCGGAGCCGGTGTCTACGGAACCACCGCGCGGCTCGAGAAGGGATACCGCCTGATGGGCGCCGAACTCGAATCCGAATACAACCCCGTCGAAGCCGGCCTGGCGCGGCCCAGGGTGAAGATTGCCGATTTCGTCGGCAAGCAAGCCTACCTGTCTGCCAGGGCCGAGGAACCGGCGGCGTTGTGCTGCACCCTCACCCTGGAGAGTCATGTCTCGGATTCGGGAATACCCCGGTTTCCGGTGGGTGGCAACGAGCCCATCCTCACCCCTGCCGGAGAGCGGATCGTGGACTCCAAGGGTCGGGTGTCCAGGGTCACCTCGGCCGGCGCCGCACCGTCCCTCAGCACCTACCTGCTGCTCGGTTACCTACCCACAGCCGTGGCGCAGGAGGGACGGGACCTCCAGATCATGTACCAGAACGAGTTGTTCCCAGCAAAGGTGGCCCGAGTCGGCTCGCGGCCTCTATTCGATCCGGATGACCTCCGGATGAAGAGTTGACCGGCGTGGCGAGGTAGCCGTGCGGATCCTGGTCTGCGTCAAGCGGGTTCCGGCGCCGGGAGCCAAGATCGTCCTGACCCCTGACGGGCAGGACATCGACGCCACTTTATTGGGATTCGCCGTCAGCCCCCACGAGGAATGTGCCGTGGAGGAGGCGGTTCAAATCGTCGAGCGACAGGGTGGCTCGGTGACCGTGATGACCCTGGGTCCTCCGGAAGCCGAGGAACAACTCCGCTCGGCAGTGGCGGTGGGGGCGACGACCGCGGTTCTCCTGCCTACCGGCATCCCTGATTGGGATCCGGTTACCACGGCCAATGCCCTCACCGCCGCCATCAAGAGAGTAGAAAACGAGGGCGATCCATTCGATCTCATCATGTTCGGCAACGAGTCGGCCGATTCGGGCGGCTACCAGGTGGGGATCCGGGTAGCCAGGGCGCTCGGCCGTCCGATAGTCAGCGGGATCAAGGGTATAGACACGCACGAGGGGTCGATCACGGCCCGCCGGCAGACTCCCTCCGGATCGGAGGTGTACCGGCTCCCGCTTCCCGCGGTCCTGGCGGTGAAGGAAGGCATCAACCTGCCCCGCTACCCGACTCTGAAGGGACGCATGATGGCCAGGAGGGCAACGATCTCCCGGATCGAGCCGACCCCCGGAGCCGGCGGGCAGTCCAAGGTCCTACTGGCAACCCCGCCTTCCACCGGCACGAAGGTCGAAATCCTCGGCCAAGGAGCCGAGGCCGCGCCAGCCATCGTCGACATGCTGGAAGGACTAGGGCTGGTATGAGCGTGTTCCTGTACCTGGTAGAGCATGACCGGGGCCGGATCGAGGAGACCACGCTCGGCGGCCTCAGCGGAGCCAGGCAATTGGCCGATGCGATGGGAGCGCGCCTCCACTCCGCAGTAATCGGCGAGGGCGCAGATACGGCCGCCTCGGGAGCCGGCGGCTATGGCGCCGAACGGGTCCATCTGATCCGCCACGAGTTGCTCACCGACTACGGACCCGACGCATGGGCCGACAGCCTCGTGCAGTTGGCCGACTCTCTCGGCGCCGCGGCCGTTGTCGCCACGGGGAGCGATCGCGGCAACGAGGTCATGGCCCACGCCGGCGCCCGGATGGACCTGGCGATGGTGGCCAACTGCCTGGAGATCGAGGCCGACGGGCCGGACTGGCTGATGACCCGGGTGCGCTGGGGAGGCAGCCTCCACGAACGGGCCAGGCTGGCTGCACCCACCAAGTTGGTCACCCTCGCACCACACAGCACCGAGGCAACACCAGTCTCGCTACCCGGCGCCGACACACCGTCGGACTTCGTCCCGGTGCTCGACCGATCCGCCACCGTGACCATGGTCCAGGACCGTGTGACGATCTCCGAGGGGATAACCCTGGCCACGGCGCCGGTCGTGGTCAGCGGAGGGCGCGGTGTCGGAAGCGTTGAGGGCTTTGCCATCATCGAGGAACTCGCAGACCTCCTGGGGGGCGCGGTGGGGTGCTCCCGGGTAGTCACCAACAACGGCTGGAAGAACCACAAGTTCCAGGTGGGCCAGACCGGAACCGTGGTAGCGCCGGACCTGTACATCGCGTGCGGGATCTCAGGAGCGATCCAGCACTGGGTCGGGATGATGAATGCCAAGCACGTTCTGGCCATCAACGTGGACGGAGACTCGCCAATGGTCACCAAGGCCGATTGGGCCGTGATCGCCGACCTGCACGAGGTCGTACCTGCCATCTCCGCCGAGATAGTCCGCCGTCGAGGACTCGCCCGAGAGAACTCCTAGGAGGGTGCTGTATCTCTGTTTCGCTTGCGTTCCGGGCTTGATGAGCCGAACCGGAACCGACCAACGCTACGAGCAGGCTGTATCTGTCACAGGCTCGTTGTACAATAGTAGATAGCCGTATACACCGGCGGTTCGTTTCCGACGTCGAGCGGACCGTGGCAGGGTTCATACTGTCCGGAACCGGCCCGCACAGGGGATAGAAGGTCGCGTCCGTGACCCTCGGAGGTGGCGGCGGAGGT
>JAPOQZ010000093.1 GCA_026710435.1 bacterium
CGGGGGTGGGAGCCCAAGGAAAGAGGCACCTTCCGGTGATTTTCGCGTTCTCGGGGTTCGGTGGGGTGGAGGTGTAGCCCGCTCTTCTGTGACGAACTTCCGACTCGGGACAATAGGAGGGTGCTGAACAATGACGATTGCTCGTGCCTGCCGCCCGCCGGCCCAGGCATTTTGCCGGCGGTTGGCAGGCCGCTGGTGGATTGCTCAGCACCCTCCTAGGATGTTGGCCCGCACGCGGCGAGTTGTACACTCCAACCGAGTCCCGCCCTGCCGCTCGTGCCGTGTGGCATGCGGGACTTCTGATCGAGACCCCCTGCAGAGACCAGGATGATGGTGCGAATACTTGGAAGCAGACGCTCAGCACCATCGCAGAGCGTTCCTGACCCGGTCGATCTAGGTCCGGGTATCCATCCTGCCGTCCTGGTTGACGGGGCAACAAAGATCTACAACGAGGAGACCCCCGCAGGCTCTGGTTGCCGTGAAGGCAGGCCAACCACGGGCAGGCTCCGGGTCGTTCGTGATATGGACATGCCCGTCAACGATCACCTTTTCCTCCTGGCGTGTATCCGGCGGGAAGCCGTAGCTAGGAGGGTGCTGAACAATGACGATTGCTCGGGCCTGCCGCCGGTGGATTGCTCAGCACCCTCCTAGACACTGTCACACCTCCCCTGCGGATCCCTGATCATACGGTCCGAACGGGTCCATTCTCGCTGCCATCCTGCCATCGGACGGATCGCATCCCCGCGGTCCGTGGGAGCCCTCCCACGACGGGATCGGAACCCGGTTACCGTGCCTGTTCCTTGTCGATCCCTCACGACGATTGCCCGGCGCCCGGGAGACCCGGTCCGGGTTGGTAGGCTCCACGCTCGATGACGGATCTTCTGGCGGCCTCGAGGGCCCTGCTCCCGGAACTCGTGCAGTTGCGCCGGCTGCTGCACCGGTTGCTGCACCGGTTTCCCGAGCGAGGCAACCATCTTCCACTGACCCGCGGGATAGTGCTCGACGCGCTGGCGGACCTCCCGCTCGATCTCTCTCTCCACAACTCGACCAGCGGAGTGGTAGCCGCGCTTCGAGGCAGCCGTCCGGGACCGGTAACCCTCCTGAGGGCCGACATGGACGCCCTCCCTGTGAATGAAGACACAGGCCTGGAGTTCGCGAGCGAGCATCCGGGGTTCATGCACGCATGCGGGCATGACCTCCACACAGCGATGCTCGTGGGCGCGGCCCGGCTCCTCTCATCGATGCAGGACCAACTGGGGGGCACCGTGCTGTTCATGTTCCAACCCGGCGAGGAGGGCTTCGCCGGAGCCCGGTTCATGATCGAGGAAGGGTTGCTGGACACCGTGGAAGAGAAACCGGCAGGAGCGTTCGCCCTCCACGTGAACACCTGGTTCGCATCCGGCGCTGTCCGGCACCGGGCCGGCGCCCAACTCGCTTCCGACGACGAGGTTCGGATCACCGTCAGGGGGAAAGGCGGCCATGCGTCGAGTCCGCACCTTGCCTACGACCCGATCCCGGTTGCAGCCGAGATCGTCCTCGCAGTGGAGACCGCTATAACCCGACGGATAAACGTGTTCGATCCCGGTGTGATCACGTTCGCGACCATCAGCGCCGGCACCACCCACAACGTAATACCGGAGCATGCCCTCCTGGTAGGAACCATCCGTGCGCTATCGGACAGCACGAGAGAACAACTCCAGGCTCTCGTGAAGCGGGTGGCCCCTCACATAGCGTCCGCCCACGGCATGGAGGCCGACGTCGACATCGACATCGGTTACCCGGTCACGGTCAACGACCCCGAACACACCACATTCGTCGACTCGGTCGCCCGACAGACCCTCGACGACGGTCAGGTGGAGTGGATGGACACGCCGGTAATGGGTAGCGAGGACTGGGGATACGTGCTGGAGGAGGTACCGGGTACGATGTCGTTCCTGGGCGCATGCCCACCCGGCTTGGTACCTGGCGAAGCACCTGGCCTCCACTCCAACCGGGCTGTCTTCGATGAAGAGGCGATGGTCACGGGAACTGCTCTTCACGCGGCGGTAGCCCTGACACGCACCACGACTCCGGGGACTTGATCCTCCGGAAACGCATGCACTTCCGGCCCGGATGCCCGAGGCAACACGGACGGCGGTGCAAACCAAGCACACACCAAGACCCCACCCGCCCCACAATCCGCCCCCCCAGTTCCGGCTCTTCCCAAACACACACCCCTGCAAACCCACATTTGGCGCCGCCCTTTTAGAATGAAAGACAGATGCAAGACACGCTGCTGATCGAGGATCCCTGGCCGACCAGGGCGGACGCCCTAGCTGCGGCGGGCCTCATCGCCGACCAAGCCCGCATACTGTACGGCGACGAGCTGGAAGGGGTCTGGCTCTACGGATCGCGCGCCAGGGGGAACAACAAGCCGGATTCCGACCTCGACGTGCTGGTCGTGAAGCGGTCGAAGGACTTCGACCCCCGAAACCAACTCCTGTGGAAGCTGCACAGTGCCCTCGAACACCACTACTTCGACGGTTTCGTCTG
This sequence comes from bacterium, assembly GCA_026710435.1. GTDB lineage: Bacteria > Actinomycetota > Acidimicrobiia > Spongiisociales > Spongiisociaceae > JAPPFW01. The sequence goes on from JAPOQZ010000093.1 coordinate 2,533, forward strand.
GATTCTGGTCTACATCCACATCGCGTTCGCCAAGCAGTTCAAGACATGGGACACCATGTTCTACCGCAACGTGCGCGCCGACGCCATCCGCGTTCCATGACTTCTGTCGAAGAGGCGTTCCTGCTCCTGTCCCACGCCGGCAACTATCTCCGCTACGCCGAGACCAATCGCCGATCCGGCATCTACGGACCGGCGGTTTCGATGGCGTACTATGCGTCCTTCTATGCCGCCCAGGCGGTCGTCGCGTACCACCGAAAGGGACCGAAGACCCACAAGGGGGTCAGGAACCTCTTCCGGCAACTCGCCGTCGTCGAGTCCGACTTCCCGCACGAGGTTGCATCGGTGATCGCTCACCTGGCGACCAGCCGCATCAGGGCCGACTACGACCACGAGACGATGGACGACTGGACGGACGCCGACGCTTCGGACGCAATCCGCCGAGCGCGGACGTTCGTGGAAGAGGTCAACGCCTGGTTCACCCGCCATCACCCGCCGGATGCTCACTGACGCCGGAAGGAACCCCCTCCGGCGCGGCGCCGGACAAGCCGTCGAACCCGTTCCGGGCTCAGGGGTATCCGGGTCACGTCCTCCGGGCATTCCAGAGCGTCGGCCACCGCGTTGGCTATGGCGGCTCCCACCGCGGTGATACCCCCCTCCCCCGCTCCCTTGACGCCGAGCGGGTTGAGCGGGCTAGGAGCATCTTCGGTGACCAGCACCTCCACCGCGGGCATCTCGTCGGCCGTCGGCATCAGGTAATCCATGAAGCTGGCTGACAGCGGCTGGGCAGCATCGTCGTACATGAACTCCTCGAGGAGCGCTCCGCCCAGTCCCTGCGCGGCGCCGCCGTGGATCTGGCCGTTCACCAGCACAGGGTTCACGACCCGGCCGGTGTCGTAGGCAACGACCAGCCGTTCGGGCTCGACCTCGCCGGTGTCCCGGTCCACCCGCACTACTGCGACGTGGATCCCGTAGGGATAGACCATGTGATCGACCTCGAACCATCCCTCGGCCACCAGACCGGGTTCACCGCCGGCGAGGCCGGGTCGCAGCCGGCGGGCCACCTCCCCCAGCGTGATGCCCGGGCCATCCGGGGAACCGCGCACGAATACCCGGCCGTCCTCGATCGTGAGGTCCTCGAGCCGCGCCTCGAGTACTCGGGCGGCCATGTCCAGAGCCTTGTCCCGTACCCGGCGAGCCGCGATAAGGGTGGCAGACCCCGACATGACCGTCACCCGGCTGGCGAAGGCGCCCATCCCCCACACGAGGTCGTCCGTCTGACCGTGCCGGACCTGCACCGAATCGATCCGGACTCCGAGAGTCTCCGCACAGATCTGGGCCAGACACGTCTCCACACCCTGGCCGATGGAGGCCGCTCCCGTCACCACGACCACGTATCCGGCCTCATCGACAGTGATCCTCACGCCGTCGAACGGACCCAGACCGCTCTTCTCGATGAAGAAGCCCATACCTATGCCCACCGATTCGCCCTGCGCCCGCCGAGCCTCCAGATCGGCCACGAGACTCTTGTAGTCGAGGTAGTCGAGGAGGCGATCCAGGAGCAACCCGTAGTCACCCGAGTCGTACTTCACCTCGGTCCCGAGAGCGCTGATGCCCCGGTTGAACGGCATCGCATCACGCGGTATGAGGTTGCGGCGGCGTACCTGCAGCGGGTCGAGGTCGAGCCGGTGGGCGATCACATCCATCAGGCGCTCGCGTACGAAGCTGCTCTCGTACCTTCCGGGTGCCCGGTAGGTACCGCACGGGGTCTTGTTGCTCAACCTCACATGCCCGGTGCATCGAAAGGCCGGCCAGACGTACGGTCCCGGCAGCATGGAGGAGGTGAGTTCGCTCACCGTCGTCTCGTGGGTTCTCAGGTAGGCCCCCTGGTCGACCCAGAACTCGGCTTCGACACCCCTCACCCAACCGTCCTCGTCCACGGCGGCGCGGATGCGATGGACCTGATCCCGGGAGTGGTTGGCGGCCAGCATGTGCTCCCGCCGGTCCTCCACCCACCGGACCGGCCGCCCCGTACGCCGGGCCGCCCAGCAGACCAGCACGTCTTCGGGATACAGTTCACCGCGTACCCCGAAACCACCACCCACGTGGACCTCCCGCAGGACCACTGCCGCAGTGGGAAGGCCGAGCATGCGGGCAATCGCAGCCCGGTTGTAGTGGGGCACCTTGGCCGCACCGAACATCTCCAGGGTGGAACTCGTGGCCTCGTAGCGGGCCAGCGCACCACGGGTCTCCATCGGTATGGCCGAATGGCGCCCCACCGAGAGTTCCATCTCGACCACGATGGGCGCACCCGCGAAGGCCGCGCCGAGGTCGCCGTAAGCCTTCTCCACCACCCCTATCTCAGTCGCCCGTGTCCCATCCCGGTAGGGATCGACCACCGGTCTAAGCTCGTCGATCTCGACGAACACCAACTCGGCCGCGTCCTCGGCCAGGTAGGGATCCTCGGCAAGAACGACCGCCACCGGCTCGCCCACGTAGCGGGCGCGGCCACCGGCGAGCACGGGCTGGCGGTAGCGTTCCACATCCCTGATCATCGGCATCCGGAAGTCGATCACGGGGATGTCCTGGGTATCGGCGGCGGTCCACACAGCCTCGACACCGGGAAGGGACAGCGCATCCGAAGCGTCGACGCCGACGATCCTGCCGTGGGCGACCGGCGAGCGGACCACCCGCAGATGAAGTTGGTGAGGCAGCGAGAGGTCGGCCGCGAACCGGGCCGATCCGGTGAGGAGGGGTCGGTCTTCTACTCTTCTTACCGGGCTCCCGACGTACGTCATTGCCTCATTGCGGTGGCAGCCTGACGGACCGCCTTGACTATGTTCTGGTACCCGGTACAGCGGCAGAGGTTCGACGAGAGTACCGACCGCAACTCGTCGTCATCGGGATCAGGGTTCTGCTCCAGGTATCCGACCGCCAGCATGAGGAAACCGGGGGTGCAGAAGCCGCACTGCAGCCCGTGATTCTCCCAGAAGGCCTGCTGGATGGGGTGCAGCCGGTCGCCGTCGGCCAGGCCCTCCACGGTCCGGAGTTCCACCCCGTCGCACTGGACCGCGAACATGAGGCAGGATCGAACCGGCCGGCCGTCCAGGAGTATCGTGCAGGCGCCGCACACCCCGTGCTCGCAACCGAGGTGGGTTCCCGTCAGACCGCAGTCGTCACGGAGGGTGTCGGCCAGCGTGCGCCTGGGTTCCACCCGCACCTGGTACGAGCGTCCGTTCACGTTGAGGGTCACGTCGACCATGGTGCGCTCCATCATGCCGGGATCCTTTCCTGCTGCTTCCTCTGCCTGATAAGCCGCCTCAGCCGGGCAGGCGTAGCCGGGGTCTCGTTCACCTCGACCCCAAGGGGACGGAGCGCGTCGGAGATGGCGTTGATGATCGCAGCCGGCGCGCCGATGGTGCCACCCTCGCCGAGACCCTTGGCGCCGGTAAGGCTGGCGTCCGATACCGTCACCAGATGGTGGATCTCGATCTCCGGTACTTCGGCAACCGTGGGTGGGAGGTAGTCCATCAGCGAGGTGGTGAGTATGTTCCCCTCTTCGTCGTAGACGATCTCCTCGTAGAGGGCCCCGGCGATCCCCTGTGTCACGCCTCCGTGAAGCTGGCCGTCCACGATCATGGGATTGATCAGGATGCCGGCGTCCTCCACCACGACGAACCGGTCAACCTTCACCCCTCCGGTCTCGGGATCCACCTCCACCTGTGCAACATGGCAGGCGTTCGAGAAGGTCCCGGCCGGGTCGTACGTGGCCACCGCGGCGAGGCCGGGGGTCATGCCGGGCTCGAGGCGATGGCTGGAGTGGTAGGCAAGACGAGCCAGTTCCGGAATCGGCACTCCGGCATCGGTTCCCGACACCCTGGCCACTCCCCCGCTGATCACGATGTCCTCCGGCGCGGCTTCGAGTTCGTGGGCGGCGATCGAGGCGATCTTCGACCGGAGCATCGCGGCGGCCAGCTTGGCCGCGCCTCCCGCGATCACCAGCGACCGGCTGGCGAACGTCCCCCAACCGTACGGTGTCCGGTCGGTATCGCCGTGGACGATCCGGACCGTGGTCGGGTCCACGCCGAGTTCGTCCCCGATCAACTGGGCGAGGCTTGTTCCAAGACCCTGCCCGTGGGGCGAGGCGCCCAGACGGGCCTCAACGTAACCCGACGGGTCCATGGTGAGGTCCACAGTCTCGTATCCGGGAGTCACATCCATGCTCCGGGCTGCGAAGGCGGCCGTCCCGTAGCCGGTCCGTTCCGAGAACACCGAGAACCCCATCCCCAGGTAGCGACCGTCCCTCAGCGCGGACGCCTGCCGGTCTCTGAAGCCGGTCAGGTCGATCGCGTCGGCGGCCCGATCCAGCGCCTCGACGTAGGAGCCTTCGTCGTAGACCAAGCCGGTGGCTGACGTGTAGGGGAAGCTCCCGACCAGGTTCCTGCGGCGGATCTCGGCTGCCTCGATACCGAACCGGGCGGCGGCGAGATCCATGAGCCTCTCCATTGCGAGGGTGATCACCGGTCGGGAAACTCCGCGGTAGGGGGACATCGGGCAGGTGTTGGTGGTCACACCCCTCGACCTGACCCGGTAGACGCGGAAGTCGTAAGGACCGGGGAACTCCGCCATGGCCATCAGTGGCTCCACCCCGCAAGTCACCGGGTAGCAGGAATAGGCCCCGATGTTGCACAGCAGGTCGGCGTCCACAGCGAGCAACCGCCCACCCTCGCCGAAAGCCCCTCTCACCCGGTAGCGATGATCCCGGCTGTGGAACGCCGAGACCAGGTTCTCCCGCCGGTCCTCGATCCATGCGACCGTGGTACGGAGACGGCGGGCTACCCAGACCGCAACCACATCCTCGACCGCGAGGCAGAACTTCTGGCCGAATCCTCCCCCGACATCGGGCGCCACCACCCGGAGATCCGACTCCGGCATTCCGAGCAGGTCGGCGATGACGGTGCGCACCACGTGGGGTGACTGGATGGACGACGTCAACGTAACCCGGCCGGACCGGCCGTCGTACGAGGCGACGGACCCTCGAGCTTCGAGGGGCATGGCGCTTTCCCGCCGGGAACGAAGGTCGAACTCGATGACGGCCTCGGCTGTGCGGAAAGCCTCGTCAACCCCGGATGTCTCAAGCCGGGCGTCAACCACGACATTGCCGGAAACATGGTCGTGGACGCTCGGTGCTCCTTCCCGCACCGCTTCGGTCGCAGTGATCACATGGTCCATCGGGTCGATGTCGACGAACACCTGCTCGGCGAGATCCTCCGCCTCCTCCGGCGACTCGGCCACCACCACCGCGATCGGTTCCCCCACGAATCGGACCGCATCGCGGGCCAGCACGGGCTGGTCGACGGGCCGGTAGTCCTCCCGGTGCAGCAGTGGCCGGACCGGGCTGACCTCGGCCAGATCCTCCCCGGTGAACAGGGCAACGCCGTCGGGTCCTTCGATCGAGACGATCCGCCCGCTGGCCAGAGGGCTGCGAACGAACCGGAGGAATAGGGCTCGATCGGCCAGATCGGCTACGAACCTACCTTCCCCGGTCAGCAGTGGTGGATCCTCGAAACGCAGCAGCGACTGCCCGACCCATCGGGTCACGACGCGGTCGCCTGCTCAAGGGCCCGCCGGGTGAGTGCCCTCACCAAGTCTCTGCGGTACTCGGCGGAACCGTGAATGTCACCCACCGCATCGAACCCGCCGGCCGCCAGATGGGCAGCCTCCGAAAAGACGGACCGACCCGGAGGCCGGCCTATCAGGTACTCCTCAGCCTGGTCCGCCCGGACCGGACGGTCGCTCACACCGCCCATAGCTATCCGTGCGGCGACTATCTCGCCGGCCCGGACCTCGAGTGCCACCGCAGTCATCCCAAGAGCGAAGTCGCCCGCCCGGCGGCTGAACTGCTGGAAGCCCACCCTTGTGCTCGCGCTCAGCTTGCCGAGTCGGGTCTCGAGCAGTAACTCGTCGGGTCCCAGATCGGTCGTGAACACCGTGTGGAAGAACCGCCGTGCCGGGATCATGCGAGAGCCGGAGACGGTGCGGACCAGGATCTCCGCGTCGAGCAGCAGGGCGATGACACCCCACTCGGCGGCGGGGTCTGCGTGGGCCAAGCTGCCACCGAACGTTCCCCTAACCCGGATGGGAAGATGGCCCACATGGTGGGCGGCGAGGGAAAGAAGCCGCCCGAGAGGACCGTCCACCACCGGTTGCTCGAAGGCTGCGTGGCGGACCAGCGACCCGATCCTGACCGCCTCCCCTTCGTCGGTGACGTGATCCAACTCGGTTACATGGTTGATGTCGACCAGCACCCCCGGACGGGCGAGCCGGAAGTTCATGGCGGGAACCAGGCTCTGGCCTCCGGCCAGAACCTTCGCGTCGTATCCGTAACGGTCCAGAACCGACACGGCCTCCGCGACGGACCGCACTTGGTGGTAATCGAATCGGGCCGGCTTCATGGAGACCGGAGTGTACTACCGGGCGCCTGCCGCGAATGACTGGCCAGGAGTCCGGGAGAGCGCGGCGGGAGCGGGACCGCCTCACCCGGCGATTCCGATCCGGCGTTGCGCTTGCCGCGGTCGGGCCGGCGTACCGGCACGGGCTCAAGAGCGGACGCCGGACGGCAGGGCACGCCGTATCATCGTGCAGACAGACCGCTACTCCGGACCTGACTATGACGGCACATCGGCGCGCCCCGACGCGGGGTGGAATCGGGGCATCCGTGCTGAGGCACGAGGATCCACCGCTGCTGCGTGGTCGTGCCCGCTATATCGCCGACGTGCACCTTCCGGGCCAACTCGCCATGGTCGTGGTCCGGTCCCCGGTCGCGAACGGAGCCCTTCGGGCGGTGGACACGTCGGAGGCGATCGCCCTGCCGGGGGTAGAGGCAGCATTCACGGCCAAGGATCTGATCGCCGCGCTGGGCCACATCCCCCGGATCCCCCCGCGGGTTTCGTTCGACGAGACCGTACTCCCCTACCTGCAACCGCTCCTGGCCGTCGACCGGGTCCGGTATACCGGTGAACCCCTGGCGGTCGTGCTGGCACAGGACCGCTACCTGGCGGAGGACGCGGCCGAACTCGTCTTCGCAGACATCGATCAGCGTCCGGCGGTGATCGACGCGGGTCGGGATGCCGAGCGGGGAGAGCAACTGTTCGGGGCCGGCAACCTGGTCACGACTCTGCATGCCGAGTTCGGAGACGTCGAGGACGCTCTCCAAGACGCGGAGCAGGTAGTCGAGGTGGAGTTGAGCATCGGTCGGCACAGCGGCGTCCCGATGGAGACCAGAGGCCTCGCCGTGGAGTTCGATCCAGGTACCGATCGTCTGACCGTCTACGGAGCCACCAAGGTCCCGCACTGGAACCTGCGCACAACGGCGGAGCTACTGGGTATGCCACCCAGCCGCATCCGGATGCGTGAGACCGCCATCGGGGGAGGTTTCGGGGTTCGGGGAGAACTGTACCCGGAGGATGTACTGGCCGTCTGGGTCGCGGATCGACTCCGGCGGTCGGTCTCCTGGATCGAGGACCGCCGGGAGCACCTGGTCGCAGCCAACCACTCGCGCCAGCAAACGCACAGGGCCTGCATCGCGGGCGACCGGGATGGCCGCATCGCCGCTATCACCACGGACTTCGACATGGACGCAGGCGCGTACGCCCGCACCCACAGCATCAGGGTGGCCGACCTGACGCTGTCGATGATCCCCGGTCCCTACCACCTCGACGCCTACCGGGGCTCAGCCCGGTGCGTGGTCACCAACAAGACTCCCACCGGTACCTACCGGGCACCGGGACGCTTCGAGTCCAGCTTCGTCCGCGAGCGCCTGATCGACCTGTTCGCCGCCGAGATCGGCATGGACCCGGTGGAGGTTCGCATGCGCAACCTCATCCGGCCCAGCCAGATTCCGTATCGCCGGCCCTTGTCCTCCACCGGTGAGCCGATGCTGTTCAGCGACGGGGACTTCCCTTCCATTCTCACCCGGCTGGTCGACTCCTTCGACTTTGAGGCGGTCCGGCGGCGAAGGTCCAAGGGAGAGATGGTCGGGGTGGGTCTGGCCATGTTCCTCGAGAAGTCCGGGCTGGGTCCGTGGGAGACGGGTGCGGTGGAGGTCGATCCCGACGGCCTCGTGCGGGTCCGTTCCGGGTGTTCGTCCGTAGGCCAAGGCATCAGGACCGTGCTGGCGCAGATCGTCGCCGACCAGCTACAGGTCCATCACGAAGCGGTCCGAGTCGAGTTGCTGGACACCGACCGAACCCCCTACGGCACCGGGAGCTACGCCAGCCGGTCGACGGTCACCGCAGGGAGCGCCCTGGTTCAGGCTGCGGAGGAGATCATCGACCTGACCAGACAGGTGGCCGCGGTCGAATTCGAAGTGGCCGAGGAGGACTTGGAATACATCGATGGTGGGGTGCGCGTGCAGGGCTCGCCCGGCTTCCGGATGTCGATCTTCGAGGCCGCCGCCCGGCTCCACCCGATCACAGCCGCCCGGTACGGGCGGGAGTGTCCCGGCCTGGTCGCCGAGTCGGTGTTCGACGTGGAGCGGGTGGTCTACCCGTGCGGCGCCAACCTGGCGGTTGTCCGGGTGTGTCCGGATACGGGTGCGGTCACGGTCGAGCAACTGTTGCTCCTCTACGACATCGGACGGGCGATCAATCCGATGCTGGTCGCCGGCCAGATGGAGGGCGGAGCGATACAGGCGATCGGCGGAACCCTCTACGAGCAGTTCGCCTACGATGCCGACGGCAACCCGCAGTCCGCATCCTTCATGGACTACCTGTTGCCAACACTGTCCGAGACCCCCGCGATGGAGACCATCATCGGGGAGTCGGCCCCCACCGCCACCAACCCGCTCGGCACCAAGGGAGCAGGCGAGGGCGGTGTCCCCGGTGTGGCCGCCGCGATCGCAACCGCGATAGAACAAGCCCTGGGTCAGGCCGGCCTGGTGACCGCGGTACCGATCCTTCCCGAGCATCTGGTCGCGAGGACCTCGGTGTGTGCCTACTAAGAGGCCTTCCAGGAGTGGATCGATAGCGGGGAGGCCGACATCTGGGATACGGTGGCGCGCGACGGCCTTACACGCGAGTGAGACTCGGCCAGGCTTACATCGCCGGCTCTGGCCTTTCCATCTACGCGGAGTCAGCCCCGTACAGGATCGGTGGTAATGGTTAGCAACAACGGACCAGCCCAGCACCGGCCCACACGGGAAGCCACATCCATGATCGCTACCTTCAGCCCGGAAGAGAAGGCTTCTACGAGGAAATGTATCGAGTCTGTCTGGAGAGGGCGAGGGGCTCGGGGAGTCCCGCGCGAGGGAAGACTTCCAGTTGCCTTCCCGCAGTCGCGTCGGAGATTCCCTACGGCAGACGATCGCAGATGAAGACGATGAGCACGCGGCCCGCTTCACGCTCGATGAGATACGGGTCCGTAACCCGTGGCGCGGTCGGCGCTGCGGTCCCGATATAGAGAGCTCGATGTTCTATCGGAGAGGATGCCCTCCTTAAGTTGATACAGGGGATGTTCTCCTAGGCGATGGCAGCGGGACAAGTACACGGCAAGACAGTCGCGAATGTGGTTATCGAGTTGGGCCGATTCGTCAGACCGAGAGGCCTGGGCACGCTTGTGGCATCGGATTCGGGTGTACTGCTCGAGCGCGACCCGGACACGGTACGGGAGCCCGATGTCGCGTTCACGTCGGCGGAGAGGCTACCGCCGGGTAGTGAAGTCGAGGGCTACGCGGAGGTGATTCCCGACCTCGTAGCGGAAGTCGCTTCCCGCGGCGATAGCCGCTACGAGGTGTACGACAAGGCGCGGATGTTGCTGGGCCACGGAGTGCGGTTGGTGCGGGTTGTGAATCCGAGGACGCGCACGGTACGGGTACACCATCCCGACCTTCGGTTGTGATGCTCAACGCCGACGGCGCCCATGGACTGGACGTGATTTGGGCTACTCCTGCCCGATCGACAACTCCTTGGTTGGTAACGTTTGTCAAGATCGGCCTGACGCGGTGAGTAGGGCGAACTTGTCAACTATATGTGGTTGAATATGACAAGTTTCACCGGAGAGATATGTTAATTAGAGGCTAGGAGCAAGGTATGGGCCTCTTCGTACGCCACATCCGAACCCAGGTAGAGGAAGCGCTGGATTGGGCTCGGGTAATCATGATCCATGGAGCCCGACAGAGCGGCAAGACCACCCTCGCCAGGATGATCGCCGAGGACCGCGGGGGTACGTACGCGTCGATGGACGACGATGGGCTGCGAGAGGGCGTTCTCGACGATCCGGTGACTTTCCTCGCCCATCAACGCTATCCCCTCGTAATAGACGAGGTTCAGCGGGGCGGAGACAGGCTCGTGTTCGCCGTGAAACGGCTGGTAGACGAAGAGAGGACGCCGGGTAGGTTCATCCTCACCGGTTCGACCAATTTCCTGACCGTGCCGAACATCAGCGAATCCCTCGCCGGACGGGTCCAGATCTTTCGCCTCTGGCCGTTGTCGGAAGCGGAGCTCATCGGAAACCATCCGACAGAAGTCGACCGCTGGTTCGAAGACGGACCCGATCCGAGCCCGACATCCGAGTTGGACCGCGCCGGCTACCTCGCGCGGGTATGTCGCGGAGGCTACCCGGAAGCCGTCAGCCTCGCCGCCGGCAGACGGCGCCGCTGGTTCCAGGGATATGTCGAGACCGTCGTCCAGCGAGACATCGCCGCGCTTGCCGACATCCGCAAGGCCTCCGCCCTAGCACCGCTGCTCAGATGGACGGCCGCGCTCACAGGAAGGCAGATCAACCTCTCCGACGCTTCCCGGCGATTGGGCATAAGCCGGCCGACACTCGCCGGATACTTCGAGTGGCTCCAGACGGTCTTCCTCGTTCACGAACTCCCGTCGTGGTCCAGAGGCCTGGTGCCGGGAGCCGGACGGCGACCCAAGTTCTATGTCACCGACTCCGGCTTGGCCGCCGCCCTGCTCGACACGGACGCCGACTCCCTGGTGTCGCCCACTGCTCCCGCGACAGGGCCGCTTCTGGAAACCTTCACCGTAGGAGAGATCGCCCGGCAACTTTCCGCATCACCGCGTGCTATCACACTCTCCCACTACCGCGACCACAAGGGCCGCGAGATCGACCTCATCCTCAGCGGGAGCAACGCCGACGTGGTAGCGGTGGAGATCAAGGCAACCACTTCCCCCCGCTCGAAGCACATGGATCATCTTCGCTGGCTTCGCGACAAACTCGATGCCGTTTCCCCAGGCACATTCCGCGCTGGAGTCCTCTTGTACACCGGTCCCTACACGCTCTCCATGGGCGACCGGCTCCACATGCGTCCCATCGACCGCCTGTGGTCCCGGTACTGAGGGCCTCCACTGGAGTTGATCCGCTTCAGGTGCTGAGTAGGGCCGTGGATGGCAGCGCAGATCGCGCTCTGTGTGGTGGTTCGGGGTTCGGGTCGGATCCCGAAGTGGTCAAGACGCCGGCCAACTCAGGGTGGCGGATCTCCGCCGCCGGATCAACCAACCGGACGTAGTAGTTCCTCCGCTGTTCCGCGTAGGATCCTCCGGGACCCGACCGCTCCTAACCCGGCCGCCCGGCAGGCTTGCTCTATGTAGCGCAGCGGCTTGTCGAGGCTCATCGGGAAGGGCGCATCGGTCCCGGCCGCTATCCGGTCCGGACCGACGGACTCGATCATGAAGCGGAGGGCCCGGGGATCGTGGAGCAGGGTGTCATAGTAGAAGCACTGCAAGACCGAGTCCGGATGGTCGACGGCCCGGTCGAAGCCGGGTGCGTGGCGGGAGGCATGCGCGGCCCGGCCCGCCAGGTAGGGCAGGGTTCCGCCTCCGTGCGCAAGGAGGACCCTCAGAGACACGCTACCAGGGTCGCTCAGTCGGGGTTCCGCCTCCGTGCGCAAGGAGGACCCTCAACCCGGGCCACCTGACGAAGACCCCTCCGAAGTCGAGGCGCATGGCGGCCAGGGTGGTCTCGAACGGGTTACCGCACACGTTCCCCAGGAAGTGGGCCTTCATGCGTTCACCACCCATTACCCGGTAGGGGTGGATGAAGAGCAGAACATCCAGCGACTCGGCCACCTCCCACAAGGGCTCCAGCCCTGCCGCATCGAGATCCCTGCCTCCCACCTGGGTGGGGATGGCCCCACCGCTGAATCCGAGCTGCTGCACGGACCGTGCCAGTTCGCGAGCAGCCAACTCTCCGTCCACAACCGGTAGCGCCGCCAGCGCCCTGAAGCGGGGATTCGCCTCGATGTCCTGGGCACAACCGTCGTTGAGTGCACGGCACCAGGTCGCAGCGTCCCCGGCCGCCAGATCATCACCGGCGGCGTCCAGCCACGGAGACAGGACCTGGACATCGATATCCCGATCGTCGATCCATCGCAGCCGACCCGCGAGATCGGTGAGCGGCGCGGGCACCGGCCGGGAAGGGCCGGATGGAAAGTCAAGAATGCGGCGACCGGGTTCGAAGTCCACCGGCAGCCGGCCGCGGGCGGCCACCTCCAAGACCGACGGTGGCAGGTAATGGGCGTGAAGGTCGATCAAAGGCTACGTTATGGCGGTCAGCCGGCCACCGGGGATCGCCAGGCGGTCTTCCCGCCGACAACCGTCATGGAAGGCTTCGTCCTTGCCAACTCTCCCGGAGGAAGCGGCCGTGGATCATGGGGGAAAACGGTGAAGTCCGCCAGGTAACCCGGAGCGATGCGGCCCCGTTCGTGGCCGAGCCCGTCGGCTTCGGCGGCCCATGTGGTCATCATGGCAATTGCCTCGTCGAATGCGATCCCCTCCTCCGGTCCCCACACGTTCCCTCCGGCGTCCACACGGGCGGTCGCTGTCGCCACCGCCGCCATGGGCGAGGCGTCCGGCACGACCGGGGTGTCCGAACTGTGAACCGGCTTGAGACCGGCGTCCAGCCAGCTGCGGAGCGGGTACAACTCGCCCACTCTCCGCTCGCCGAGCGCGGCGAGGAAATCGGCGGATCGTAGCCGGAGGAACGCCAACTGCGGTACGGGAATGATCCCAGCCCGGCGCATCGTGCGGATCGTGCTTTCCGACGTCAGGCAGCAGTGTTCGATACGGTGCGAGCGGCCCCCACCGATGGATGGGTGCGCGGCCAGCACGTCCGCCACGGTTTCCACGGCGGCGTCCCCGATGGCGTGGACGCACATCTGCCATCCGACGCTCGCCCCCTTCCGGACCTTGGCCTCCAGATCACGCTCGTCGAGGTGCATCGACCCGCAAGAAGAGGAGTCCTCATAGGGCTCGGACAGGAGAGCCGTGCGCGGTCCGAAGGCGCCATCCACGAACACCTTGGCCCCTCCGATCCGGAAGCTGGTATCACCTACTCCCGGACGGAGCCCCAGATCACCCGCGGCATCGAGCAATTCGGCTCTTATCATCGACGTGAACCGGAGCCGGAGAGCACCGCGCCGGCTCATGCGGAGGAACGCCCCCACCTCCTCCCCGAACCGGGACATAGTCAGGGGAGCGGCGTTGGTCACGTAGGTGAACCCCAACGACAGGAAATAGTCGGTGGCGAGGTCGATGGCCCGCTCGTCCTCGGCGTCCGACCATGGCGGAATCACCGGATCGAGCAGGCTCCGCGCGCCATCTAGGAACTCGCCCGTTGGCACGCCGTGTTCGTCCCGGACGATCTCCCCGTCGGGCGGGTCGGGCGTATCCGCACCGATCCCCGCCGCTTCCAGCACCGCGTGGTTGGCGACCCGGCGGTGGAAGTCGAAGCTGTCCAAGACGACGCAGCGGCCGCCGTCAAGGTCTAGTTCCGAGGCGGTGGGCGCCCTCCCTTCCGCGAGGCGGGCCGGGTCGTAGCCCCGGCCCTTGATCCAGCGGTGAGGCTCCAGGCACTGGTGGGTCTCCTGAACCCGCGTGACGATCTCCGCCACCGATGAGACGTCCGCCGGCCAGCATGGCACTCCCATCCTGGACCGGCCGTAGTTGACGGCATGCACGTGACTGTCCGCGAATCCGGGAAAGGCCACTCCGCCGCCGAGATCGACCACCTCGGCGTTGCCGGTCACCGCTGCCCTGGCATCGTCGAGATCACCCAACAAGCGTATCCTCTGACCGCTGACGGCGACCGCCCTTACGGGACGGTCGCCGTCAGCAACGAAAGATGCGTTTGTCAGGATCCGATCAGGTGTCAATCAGCAATCGGTGTTCAGGTCGTTGGCCTCGTCGATGATCGCCTGCTGGTCGAAATCGTTGATGTCGTCGAGCAGGTCGTCGATCACGTACTGGCCCATGTCGATCTGGTTGGAGATCACGCCACCCTGGATGAAGATGTTCACATAAGTGTTCCATCCGGCCGCGTCCAGGAACCCGAACACGTAGTCGCCGCCCTCTTGGGGGGCAGTGGTGATCTCGATGACGGCTGCCAGACCGGCCCGTCCTTCGGCATCGTCGGTGAACTCCTCGGGAATGAGTTCCTTGAGCACGCACACCGCGCCGTCAATGTTGGCGTAAGCCACCAACTGACCCTTAGCCGTGGCGCGGCCAAGACCGATCAGCAACTCGTCGTCGTCCTTGAAGTCCTCGGCAGCCAGTAGGCCCTCAGCCGGAAGCGTGTTCAACGACGCAGGCGCAATGGACACCGTGTCGAGACCGGCCGCGTTCATCGAGGCGATGTCGGACTTGGCGGACGAGTAAGCATCGATCCGGCCATCGTCCAGAGACGCCTTGACGCTCGGGGCGTTGGTCCCCACCTCGATGATCTCCACATCGGAGTCAGGGTCCAGTCCTGCCTCGACCAGCAGCGCCCGCACGAGCGGAACCTCTCCACCGGCCAACTCCGAGATACCGATCTTCAATCCTGCGAGGCCGCCGATGTTGGTTACCGACGATCCGGCAGGCACGACGACATCGAACACCTCACCGTAGGCATAGGTGAAGAACGGGTAGAGGCCCGCACCGGCTTCGATGGCCGGAAGCATCGCCCCCGGAACTCCCATTCCCGCCTCGGCGTTGTTCGCCGCGAGTATCTGGGCGACATCGGACGATCCGCCCGTTCCCTGGAGGCTCACATTCAGGCCCTCGTCTTCGTAGTATCCGAGACCCACCGCGACCCAGTAGCCGTAGCCGAATCCACTGGTCGTGGACAGGGCGAGGTTCACGTCCCGGAGTTCCTCCTCCTCAGCGCACGCCGCCCCGATCATGGCCAGTACGACGGCCAGCGCCAGCATGACCGACCAGGGTCGCGCCCAGCGGGTTGTTGGTTTCATGCGTTCCTCCTTATCTCCGGTGAGCGCTCTGCTCACGACGATTCTATCTAACCTTGATTCTTCATGTTTCCAGACACACCCACGGCAACAGGCCACATCAACCACATGATCGAGACTGGGCGTGGCTTCACCCGACGGGTGCAGGTCCCGCCGGGCCGAGACAGGGTTGTGGAAATGGCCATAGTCCCTGTTCAGAAGCGTGTATCCCGCACTCTGCTCGCCTGGTACAAACCCCCGCATGAAAAATCGGGGCTAATGGTCCGTAAGCCGAAATGCTTTGCCGGCCTCCGCATGCCGGCGGTCCCTCCCCGATTCTCCGCCTGACCCAAAGTTACCATCGCGGGTACGCGCTCGTGGGCGCATCGACTTCCGCCGCCTCGCGGACTGGCCGCTACGTGTGCTGGTCGACATCCACATGCCAGAAGAGCAGTTTGCGCTCCAACCGGGCAGCCAGCAGGAAGAGTGCCAGTCCGATCAGCGACAGCATCAGAAGGTAGGCGAATACGTCATCGCTGCGGAACTGGAAAGCCGCCGTCTCGATCAGGTGCCCTGCGCCTTCGTTGGTAGCGGTCAACTCCCCCACGATGGCCCCGATGAGAGCGAAGGTGAGAGCGGCCTTGAGCCCGGCGAAAACAGTCGGCACCGAACTCGGGAGTCGTAGATGGCGGAAGGTCTGCCAGCGTGTCGCCCTGAGGGATCTCATGAGAAGTCCCGCATTCTCGTCGATGACCGTCAATCCGGTGATCGTATTGATAAGCACCGGGAAGAAGCAGATCGTCGCCGCCAGCGCGATCTTCGAGGTGATTCCGAAAGCGAACCAGGCGATGAATACCGGTGCCAGGGCCACCCGGGGCGTCGACTGGAACAGGATGATTACCGGGTAGAACGCCTTTCTGAAGGTCGGCACCAGGGCCACGTAGGTTCCCAGCAGGAACCCTCCTCCTGCACCGACGATGAATCCGATGGCCGTCTCCTGGAACGTAACCCAGAAGTGCCAGAGCACGAACGGAGTGCGGATTGCCTCGAAGAACGCCGGGAAGATCTCCGAGGGCTTCGACAGCACGATCTCCGGCCAGAATCCGGGATCCAACCAACTGAGAAACTCCCAGATCAGACAGAACCCGACTACCACCGAGCCGGTCAGCAGGATCTGGGACCATATTCCCCGGAAACGGGAATCCGACCCGGGACGCGGCAACGTATCGGTTTCGAGCGTGCTCGCGTCGGACATAGTGTCGGTATCCATTCGGAACTCCTTTCCTGCCTAGAAGAGACCGAGGATCTCGCGAATTTGGTTAACAGTTTCGGTGTAGTCCGGCAACCGCCTCGATGTCGGGACTCTCGGTCTGGGAAGGCCGACCTCGACCAGATCGAGAATGCGGCCCGGTTTCGTTCCCATCACCGCCACCCGGTCGGACAGGAACACCGCTTCCCTGATGTTGTGAGTTACGAACACGGTGGTCTTGTTCTCATGCTCCGTGATACGGGCGAGTTCGGCGTTGAGGTGCTCCCTCGTGAACTCGTCGAGAGCCCCGAACGGCTCGTCGAGCAGCATCAGGTCCGGATCCGACACGAGAAGCCTGCACAAGGCCGCACGCTGCTGCATCCCGCCGGAGAGTTCGCGCGGGTAATGCTGTTCGAAACCTTGCAGACGGACCAACTCGATCACGTCCGCTATCCGCTGCTCCCCGTCCGGTTCCATGGTGCCGGTGATCTCTAGCGGGAGGCCGATATTGCGGATCACGTTGCGCCAGGGAAAGAGGGTCGAAGTCTGGAACATCAGACCGATCTCTTCGCGGGGCTCAGTCACCTGGCTGGCTCCGAGGAAGACGTTGCCCGATGTCGGCGTCATTAGCCCGGCGATGATCTTGAGAAGGGTGGATTTCCCGCATCCCGACGGACCCACCAGAGTGAGGAATTCCCCCTGCCGTACCTTGAGTGAGATGTTCTTGACAGCTACAAGCGGCTTACCGTCCTTCTCGAACACCTGCGTCACGCGGTCCACCGTGAGCGACGAACCTGCCGCACGCCGATGGGTACTAGCCCGCTGAGACGCCGTCACTCGAATCTCCCTCTGGTAGGTGGTGGGTTGGCGTGATCGTAGACGCGACATGCTCGGCTGCGAAAACGATTCCCGATCAGCCTGCGCGAGCGACGCATTACGCTCGTGTGGATGGCGCAGACATCTCTCCGGGAGTATCCCGGCACGATGAGGGTGACGGAACTAGCCGGCGACCGGGAACTCCGACTAGTCGAGCGGCCCGTGCCCATACCGGTCGCCGATCATGCTCTGGTCCGGGTCGCGGCTGCGGGCGTGTGCGGCACCGAACTCCACTTCCTGGAAGGCCTCCTGGACCCCGGGGCGAGCTCGAGGGTTCTGGGACACGAAGTCGCCGGCACCGTGTGCGACCCTGCGACCGGTTCCGCCATCCCAGGCCGCCGCGCAGCCGTATACAACGTGGTCAACTGCGGCAGTTGCCGCTATTGCCGGACGAACCGGGACCGGTTGTGCGTGCGGTCAGGAGGCATGATCGGCTTCACAGTCGACGGTGGGTTCGCCGAATACCTGGTGGCGCCCGAGGCGAACCTGGTGCCGCTACCGGATTCTGTGTCCTTCGAGGCCGGCGCTGTGCTCGCGTGCAGTGGCATGACGGCCGTCCACGCCGCACGGCTGGCCCGGCTCGGACTCGCCGACCCGGTGGTCGTGAACGGGATCGGGGGGGTGGGCCTTATGCTCACCCAAGTTGCGGCGCTGGCAGGCGCGACGGTGCTGGCGGTGGCGGACGATCCCGCCAAGTTGGACCTGGCCCTATCGCTCGGAGCCCGGGCCGGCCTGCTCATCGAGAGTCCGGAGGGTTACGAGACTTTCCCCCAGGAGTCGAGACAGTTGCTGGGGAGGGCGCCGGACGTGTTCTTCGAGACCGTCGGAACGCGCGACACCATGCGGGCCGGGTTCAGTTGCCTGGCCCCCGGCGGGGCGTTCGTGCAGATCGGATACACGAGCCAACCTCTGGACATCCACCCGGGAGCGCTGATCAGGAACGAACTCCGTATCCTCACGTCCGCCGCCGGCTCCAAGAACGACCTCGAGACGGCCGTAGCACTGGCGGCACAAGGTCGGTTGAAAGTGGTTATCGCCAACCGCACCAGCCTCGATGGGATACAGGACGCCATCCGAAGCCTGAGGGACCGCCGGGTTCTGGGCAGGAACGTGGTGACGTTTGCTTGATCGGCGGACGCGTGCGCCTCTGTCCCTCAATCATCGGAATCCTCATGTAACGAGACCGGAGTCTGGCCCATCGACTCGAGCATGGCGGTCGCAGTCCGGTCGTTGATCCGGTGGGGCACCGGCTGGGGCCCCGGTCGGAAGTCGCTACCGGAAGTAGCGAGAGCGGCGAGCGACCGGGCCTGCAGGGTAAGGCCGAGATCCATGGCCTCGATGGGGTTGCCGCTGCTCCCGGCGGTTGCCAGATTCGCGATGCGGCCCTTGGCCAGCAGGAACACGGTCCGACCGTCGGGCAACTGGTGAGCGTCAATCGACGGGGCTAATCGCGCCCCTGGCGCCTCCCGCTCCAAGCGGACGACATCGATCTCGGCGTCGGTGTGGCCTGCGTTGGCGAGAAGCGCGCCGTCAGGCATCATCTCGATCAACTCGTATCCCACCACCCGTTCGCGACCGGTCGCCGTAACGACAACGTCGGCGATTCGGACGGCCCCATCCGGGTCGGCCACGTCGAAGCCGTCCATAGCCGCCTCCAGCGCCTTGACCGGATCGGGCTCCACCACGGCGACATCAGCACCCCGGCGACGGGCGTAGAGGGCAATTCCCCGACCACTCCATCCGTATCCGAACACCACCACCCGCTTCTTGTGCAACGACATGTTGGTGGCCCGCACTATGGCATCCACCACCGACTCCCCGACACCGTGCTTGTTCTCAACGATCGACTTCAGCGGGCTGTCGTTGATCACGATGACGGGAAACCTCACCGCCCCGGACAAGCCCTCCCGCAAACGGAAAGCCCCCGACGTGGTCTCTTCTGTGGCCCCCTTCGGCGGCCGGCCGGCGCGAATGCATGTCTCGATCAACTCGGCGCCGTTGTCCAGCACCAGATCGGGCCGCGTGGCGGCGATCCGGCTGAGATGAACTCGGACTGCGCCCTTGCGGTCGCCGGGACGGTCGAGCACCGTACACCCCCGATCGGCCAAGGCCTCGGCAGTCCCGAACTGGGTGGTGCCCTCGTTGCCCATTGCCACCACCCTCGCGCCGCCGGCCAGCAGCCCCTCGACCAGCACCGCCGTCTTCGGCTCCAGATGAAGCCGGAACCCGATAGTCAGGCCGTCGAACACTCCACACTGCCCCAGATCGGCCAGAGCCTTCCCCAGCACCGGCATGCGCCTCCTGGCCCAGGCGATCCGGCCTTCGGCAACTGCCCGCTCACTCACCACTTACACCACTCCTCCCGGAGGAAACCCAGGTGCCGAAGTGTCAATCCGTCGTCACACCCATTATCGCCAGGCCTGTTTCATCATGGTCTCCCGACCCCGGGCCCCGCATCCCAGTACTGAACTTGCCCGCTAAACACCGCGAGGAACTGCGCAACTCGTCGGACATCCGGTGCACCGGGTGTCCTCAGCGGGGAAAGGAGGGTCGCCGCCCATCGGAGCGGAGTCTCTCACGACCCGGGCTCCCCGTACAGTTCCAGTCGATGTTCTGGAAGCTATCGGACATCGTCTTCTTGTGACGGATCGACCATGAATGACCTGCATGCGGTCAACTCCGAGCGCACGCTAGCCTGACCTTCATAGCCAGACGCATTCAAGCGAGGCGCTTCGAACACTCAGCCCTTCAAGCAGCGTGGTAACGCGAAGCCTGGAGGCGCATAGAGCGGATCGTGTCCGCGATCCTGGAGACCTCGGCGAGGATCTCATCGGGAGGCCCGGAGATGTCCACAGCCACAACCTCCAACCGCTTGCCGACGTGCTTGATCGTGTGGATGATCGGGTCCGCTTCACCTTGCGCATAGATCAGTAGTCCAATCGGCAGGTCGGCGGAGATCGTGTAGGCGAGCAACTGGTACAGATCGGCGTTGGGGATGCCGTAATCCGTCTTCTTGTACTTCAGGTCACCGACGAAGACGCAGCGACCTCCCACCCACCATGAGATGTCCGGCTTCAGGCGTATCCTGTCGCCGGCCAGCCACATCTGACGACCCGATGCACCTTGCGGAAAGTCTCGCTCTGTCACACCGAGCGCTTCGCGAAGGGCCGTGACCATGAAGTCCTCGAACACCTTGTTCATGTCCACCAGGAAGGACGCGGACCGAACGACGCCCCGGCTGAGTTCGATCGAAGTCGAGCGGAGGATCAGTTGAGCAAGCCGGATCGCCGGTTCGTAGTGGCGATTCAGGCGGTTGAACGAGAAGTCGGGGACAGTACCTCTCTGGTATTCCACGTCCGCGACCTGCCCCAATACCCGATCGAAGGCCCGCAAGCTCTTTCGAGCATCCCGCGACCTTATGCGCATCCGTCCGAGACGGACGATTGCGGCCTTGATGAGGCGGTTCATCTCGGTGTCTTCGGTGAAGTCGTCGTAGCTGACCTCGACCGGAGGAAAGATGCCGAAGCGATCCCGGATCTGGTCGTTGAAACGGATGCGGCCGCGCACACCGTGCAACGCCTCCTCCTCGACCCGGTAGCCGCGGAGGAGGCCTCTGCGGAAGGAGCGGCGGACCTGTGCCACGAAGCCCGGGATCATCGCTTCAAACAAATCCGGTGCACCACCGAACTGGAATTCCTCTGGTCCGAATCGCCTGACATCAAGCGCGTACGAGATAAGGAACAGCACGCGGTCGATAGGCAGCTTGGGACGTATCTCCACCGACAGCGTATCTGTCTGGAGTACCCCCACCGTTGAGCCGGGGGTGAGGTCGTAGACGCCCTCCCTATCCGTGGTGGGGGTAACGATGATGGGTATACCCCTAAGCACGTCGCGGTCCCCCACGGAGAGCGTGACCCCCGCCCGAGTCTGGTACTCCCTTAGGGTGAGTTCAACCACTCTCCAGATCCCGATCGTCCGGCGTCTCGCCGTGTTCTTCCTTCTGACCAGCGGCGCCCACTTCGGCGCATAAACGAGCCAGCGCGAAGTCGCCGAGCCGATCATCCTCGCCGAAGAACTGCTCGGCTATATACGGAAGCACCGAGTGCTCCCAGATCAACTCGACCCATTCCTCGTTGAGGTCCATATGCATGAAGTGGCTCGGACCGATGGCGGTGTGGCGTCGGCCCAGCTTCTGGTTGGCCAGATCCAGCACGTCGGCCACCCACGTCATTTCGGGCTTCTTGGCCTTCAGCCACCGTGCCAGCAGACCTTCGATGGGTGGTTCGTCAGGAAAGAACGGCAAGAAGTGGAAGCGCCTCCGGAGAGCCGAGTCGACCAGAGCGATCGAACGGTCGGCAGTGTTCATCGTGCCAATAATCCATAGGTTGTCCGGTAACGAAAAGAGATCGTCCGAATACTGCAAGCTGATCTGCTCATCCCGATACTCCAGCAGGAAGTAGAGCTCGCCGAGTACCTTGCTCAGGTTCCCCCGGTTGATCTCGTCGATGATCAGCACGAACTTTTCTTCGTCGGACGCTTCCTCTGCCCGCCGAGCAATCCGCTTGAGCGGACCCACACGGAGCTCGAACCCGCCCACCCCGCCTTCGACCGGAGCGGGACGGTATCCCTCGACAAAGTCCTCGTAGGCGTAGGAGGGATGAAACTGAACCAGATCAACCCGAGCTTTGTCGCCAGCGAGGTGAGCAGCAAGCTCTCGGGCCACATAGGTCTTGCCAGTTCCGGGAGGACCGTAGAAGATAACCTGGCGGCGGCGGCCCAATAGCCGCTCGATTCTCCTCAGATAGTCCACAGGTCTTAGGGAAAGCTGGTGAGCCAGGTCCTCGAGCGTCAGAGGCGGGCTCGGATGCTTGAGGACCTCTCCCGAGGGGGTCGTTTCCGTGTCCTTCTTCGGTGGCCATGCAAACCGAGACCACTCACTGTAGAAAGACTCGTCATGGAAGTCGAAGTCCGATCCGTGATCCGTGGTCAGAGCCTCACGTATGTGCAAGAGTTGCCGGTCTACGTCGTCCGTATCTTCCTTGACCAGATCTCCATAGCGTTTGACAATTCCTTGCTTACACTGGCCCAGAGTGATCGGCTCGAACGTTTCCGGATGAACGAGGTAGAGAATGGAGTTCCGTTGCCGATAGTAGCGAGATGCCCGGAGTCCCCGAAGCATATCGCGGAACGCCCACGGATCACGAAGCAGGTTCTCTCGATCCTCAGAGGGAAGAGCCTTCCAGCGGTGGGTGAACCGGATCAGAACCTGCGTCTCATTGAGATTCAGCCTGCTCTCGTGATCACCGAAGCCCACACCCAACGCCGCCACAAGTTCCTCGGGTATACGCAACGACGCAGTCTCAGGCGACAAGCGCAACACCTGATTGATCCGTCTTCTCTTGGTTTCTACCCTCGCCGACTTCTCGTTCGCAGGCAGGTAGGCCACGAACAGAAACTCGGCCATCAGTTGGACCACCGCCGGGTCTGCACCCCTGAGTTGGCTCTCAATCGTGTCCCAACTCAGATCGAGGCTCTCTCCCGCCCTCTCCCCCAGGCGACCGCGGATCTCATCAAGCCACCGTTGCGACCAGATATCCACATCCGGCGTAAAGAGCGAGCCATCAGTCTTAAGAGCCGACTCGACCCATCTCCGGCCCGCCGCGTGTACAGCCTCGAACTTACTGAGCCGGGCCATCGGACCTCCTCCTATTAGCTGCGGGTAGGCAGTCTCCAACCCTGATGACGTCGACACCAATTGTACGGAGAGCCTGTGACAGTCAGGGTCCTAGGCACGCCAATGGAACTACAGCCACTCCGTCGGAGCGCTGGTAGCAATAGCGGCCGCCTGTGATGACGACCAACCGGGCGAGCGTCGACGCCCGTTCCTTCGACACACGGTCTCTCAACTTCAGCAACGCCTTGGCGGCCTTCTCGAGGGTGGAGGTGCCTCCGAGCTTGACCTCTACGGCGATCCACCGGCCGTCTCCGGTTTCGATGATCGCATCGGCCTCCAGCCCGTAGGTGTCGCGGTAGTGGTAGATACTCGCATCATGCGCCTGGGCGTAGATACGCAGGTCACGGACAACCATGGACTCGAAAAGGACACCGAAGGCGCCCAAGTCGCTCAAGTACCTTTCCGGGCCGACTCCGAGCGCCGCCGGCGCCAGTGACGGATCGACGAAGTGGCGTTTCGGGGAGCGGATCAGGCTCGCCCGTGACCTGAGATGCGTATTCCAGGCAGGTTGATCCTCAACCACGAACAAGCGGCTCAACGCATCCAGATAGGTTTTGACAGTGGTGCGGTCCACCCGAGTGTCGCCGCCCGTCTCCGAAGCCAGCTTTCGGCACCCCGCAGTAGTGGCCACGTTGCGGGCGAGTGACCGCAGCAGACGCATGACTCGCGTGGGACTGCGCCGGATGCCGTCCACCGCGGAGATGTCGACGCGGCAGATGTCGTTCAGGTAGTCGCGCGTGAAGCGGCGGGCTTCCATAATCGGCGTACTGACCAGTCGAGGCCAGCCACCCCTGCATGCGGCCTCCACCAGGGTCGTGATGTTGACAGGTGACTCGGCTGCAGCAAATGTCCGACCCTCCAGCAACCCACCCAGGGACACGACCGGATCGGCTATTCCGCTTTCGCTGAGTGACATCGGGCGCATGCGGACGCGACTCACCCGTCCGGCACCCGAGTGGCGGGTAAGTTCATCAGCCGGTACGGCAGAACCGGTGAGAATGAACTGGCCAGGCCGACCGCGACCATCAGATGCAACACGCATCAGGTGCCACAGTTCTGGGACACGCTGCCACTCGTCGAGCAGACGGGGCGTCGCCCCATCGAGCAACAATTCCGGAACCTGGGAAGCGATGTCCCAGAGGTCGGGACGTTCCTCTAGCAGGATCTCACTCTGGGCGAAGCGCTGGCCCGTCCAAGTCTTGCCGCATCCCTTCGGGCCTTCGATCAGGACTGCTCCCGCAGAGCCCAGGGCCACCGGAACTTCGGTGTCTACGATCCGATCCAGATACTCCCGCTCGGGCGTCGCGTAGCCTGGATCTGCGAGCATTCGTCACCTCACACGAAGGATCTCACAGCTCATCCTACACTAATCGGTAGTTTGATCCCACACTTATCTGAATCGTGACCCCACATCAATGAGGGATACACCCAAGAATTCTTGGTTACGGAGCCTGGGGGATGACAGCTACCAGGTCGATCTCGACCATGATGCCAAGAAGTTCGCTCCCGACGGTGGTACGCACGGGCTTGGGGTCTCCGAATCGACGCTCGTACACCCGGTTGAAGGCCGCGAAGTCTCCGGGGTCCTGGAGGTGTACCGTCGCCTTCACCGCGTGGTCGAGGCTGGTGCCGGCTGCTTCGAGAACCGCGGCCAGGTTGTCGATGGTCAACTCGGTCTGCTCCTCGATGGTGTCGCCGACTACCTTGCCGGTCTCGGGATCGAGCGGACCCATTCCCGCCGTGAAGACGAGGTCGCCTACCCGGATACCTTGCGAGTAGGGACCCATTGGCGCCGCTGCGCCGTCTGTGCGGATTTCTTGCTTCATGTTCTACCGTCACTCCCGGATGAGTCATCAACTGATCGGCTGGGATCGTCAGCGGCGCCGGACCTCACCGGGCCGCGTGCCTTCTGGTTCGCCGAGACTAGCTAGGGCGCGTTCACGCTACGCCCAGGCGGTAGGGCACCGCGGGTTCCGTGGTTGGTCTGAGAGGCGCCGGTGGGATATGGCGCCGCTAGCGGTCCAGAGCACGTTGCCCGGAACGCTGACCGACGACGAGATCACACAAGCGGCAGCCGGAAGTCCCCGCCTCGTGTGACGTCGCCGGCCCGGCGGTTTTTGCGCTACTTCGTCGCGCAGCCGGGACGAACATGACTAGCCCGTGACTGTCGATCGCCCTGGTCAGCGCGGCCTCGTCAAGCAAGGGCTCCGGCCGGACGCTCGACCGCATCCACCAGCATCTCGTTCGCCAGGAGTGTTTCGGCTGCCAGCAGTTCGGTCGACAGGACCCGATCCGGACCGGGACCCGGAACCTGGGTTCGCAGCAAATCGATGGCTGCGCCTGTCCCGGCTGCCGGTTCCAGGGGTCGGCGCAAGTCGACGGCCCGTGCCGCCGTAACCCACTCGATGGCGAGGATCCGTCGCAGGTTCTCGATGACCCGGCGGAGCTTGCGGGCCGCGCTCCAACCCATCGACACGTGGTCCTCCTGCATGGCCGACGTCGGGTAGGAGTCCACAGAGGCTGGGGCCGCCAGCCGGCGGTTCTCTGCACACATCGCCGCGGCGGTGTACTGCCCGATCATCAGGCCGCTGTCCACGCCCGGATCGTCGGCTAGGAACGGAGGTAGGCCGTGGGAACGGTTCTGATCCAGGAGGCGGTCGATCCGGCGCTCCGCGATCGCCCCGACCTCGGCCAGAGCGATCGCAAGAAAGTCGGCCGCAAGTCCGAGCGGCGCACCGTGGAAGTTCCCGCAGGACTCGACCCGCCCGTCAGGGAGGACCATCGGGTTGTCTATAGCCGACTCGAGCTCCCGCTCGGCGACTCCCGCGACGAAGTCCAGAGTATCGCGGGCGGCGCCGTTGACCTGCGGCGTGCAACGGACCGAGTACGCATCCTGTACCCGGACATCCCCGGTGCGGTGGCTCGCGACGATCGGCGAGCCCGCAAGTACCAAGCGCAGGTTGGTAGCGCTGCATGCCTGGCCGCGGTGGGGTCGGAGAGTTTGCAGGTCGGAGGCGAAGGCACGGTCGGTGGCGAGCAGACCCTCGACGCTGAGAGCCGCCGTGATGTCGGCGACGGTCAGCAGGTGGCAGGCATCATGCACTGCGAGGCACAGCATGCCCAGGATGCCGTCGGTTCCGTTGGTCAGGGCGAGGCCCTCCTTCTCCGCTAGGACCAGCGGTGTGATCCCTGCCTCGGCCAGAGCCTCGGCTGCGCCGCTTCGCCCGTGGTCCCCCAGAACCTCTCCCTCACCCGTCAGTACCAGCGCGACGTGGGCCAGCGGGGCAAGATCACCGCTGGCACCGAGCGAACCGTGCTCGGGGACCACCGGGATCACACCCTCGTTGACCATGCGAGCCAGGGTTCGAGCAACGACCGGCCTGGTACCGGACAGACCCATGGCAAGGGTCCGCGCCCGCAGGAACATCATCGCCCTCACCACTTCGGTCTCCACAGGAACTCCCATACCGCCCGAGTGGGACCGGATCAGGGACCGCTGGAGATCCACTCTCCGTTGGGCCGGTATAGCCGTAGTAGCCAGCGCCCCGAACCCGGTGCTGATCCCGTATGCAGGATCGCCCTCGGCGAGATTCTCGACTATCGAGCGGGCCTTGCGCATGCGCTCGATCGATTCCGGAGTGAGATCCACCCGGTGACCCTTGCGAGCAACTGCCACCACGTCGGCGACGGTGACCCCAGTTCCGTCTAGCAGCACATTCACCGGGTCAGTACCTGGGAGGATGGTGTGGAGCCCCTTAACGGGCTTCGACCGATGACATAATGCCTGGTCAGAGGAAGACGGACCGCTGTACCCACCACTTGGACCACTCTCCTAGGAGGGTGCTGAGCAATCCACCGGCGGCCTGCCAACCGCTGGCATGATTCCTGGGCCGGCGGGCGGCAGGCCCCAGCAATCGTCATCGTTCAGCACCCTCCTAGTGTCCTGTATCTCTGTTTCGCTTGCGTTCGC
>JAPOQZ010000184.1 GCA_026710435.1 bacterium
CCAAATCCAGCTCACCACCCGCCCCACCCCGCTGCAGGCCCGAGCCCTCACCGCCATCGGAGCCGACACCGCCACATGGGACAAAGCCAACATCACCTGACCCCAACCAGCGGCGACCCGAACCGGCAATGTAGTGGAAACACCCCACCGGCGCGCCCCCTCTGACCTCCCCAAACGCGAAACACCCGCCAAATTCCGGTCTGAGGGCGTTCTCTCTCCAGGTGCGGGGGTGCTGGGGCGAGGAGTGGCTGCTACGAGACGGCGGTCGTCACGGTAGTGCCAGTCTTGGTGGGCGTGGCCGGCTCCCACCCTGCGCCGTTCCACCTCAACAGGAACGTGGTTGCCTTCCCGATGCCGAAGCCCTCCCCTACCCAGACATCGCCAGCTG
Source organism: bacterium (assembly GCA_026710435.1). Classification (GTDB taxonomy): domain Bacteria; phylum Actinomycetota; class Acidimicrobiia; order Spongiisociales; family Spongiisociaceae; genus JAPPFW01. The sequence goes on from JAPOQZ010000184.1 coordinate 389, forward strand.
CTACATCGTTTGCTGGGAAATGAGTGCGCATCACGTCAAAGAGAGTTGCTCCGGCGTAGGTGCCATGAGGCCCAGTCGCATCTTGGAGTTCCTGGTGTGAGAGAAACTCGACACCCGTTCCGAACGCATCCTCCCGCGCGGCCCTCAGGCCGGGGCCCGCATGCAGGTGCGCGTGCACGGGCTTCGTGTCACAGGAGACCGACAAGCACGTGCCAGACGACGCTCGGGCCTGGATCTCGACTATTGTCGCTGGGGACGGGTCCGGGTTGCTCTGGATCTCGCTTGTCGTCGCTTGGGTCGGGTCCGGGCCGCTTGTGTCCGCGTTGCCACGCCCGCGCGAGGCCACGAGGAGGCTCAGAGCGACGGCCACGGCCACGGCGAGTATGGGGCTGACACTGGTGTTGCGAGCCTTCATGGTCCTTCGTCAACCTCAGATGGCCGCTGGACCGCATCGTCGAGTCGGAACTGCATCCCGTGGCCCACGCCTGTTTCGGCGAAGTCTTTCCTAAGGGTGGAATGGCGAGATGCGTCGAATGGGTTGAGGTGCCAGAAAGCACACCAACTGGGCGAAGGCATCGCGAAGACCATAGGCTCGACATAGCGTGTTGGTGCCGGGCGCGTGCATGAGGACGATGCTCATGTCGAAGTGGACATAGGTGGGGCGATCGCTCACGACCGGCCTCGTCTCTACGGTTGCGCCGGCTACAATCGTCTCTAGCCTGACGGCCAATTCCTTCAGAGTTCCGTTATGGCCAAGAGTGAATCACCGGTGCCGAAGCTCCGAATTCAGCTGCTAGCGCCTCTCCGAGTGCCCTTAGATCGTTAACATCACCTGTGAGAATGTCTTGGCCCAATTCGGCTGCAAGTAAGACAAGATGGGCGTCCACTACGTCGGATGTACCTGATCGACCAAGAAGTCTCCCAACAGACCTCCCGTCAGCGAAGGGGTGACGCTCTAGCGACCCGACAAACCTAGCGAGCCGAGCCTGCCGATTTTCTCCGCGCCACACTTGCGCGACGACTGGATGACTCGTGTGAAGGCTCCTCCCCGACCGTTCAGTGGCTACGACGAATTGCCGTGCGGCTTGTTCATTGCGGTCAATGGAGATTAGAATACCGGCATCTAGGATCATAATCTGTAGCGTCGCGCCATCTCAGCAACCCCGGCTTCATCGACGGGACCAGCCTCATCGTCCCAGTCTTGCAGGAATGACTCTAGAGCCTTACGTCTTCTGCGGTCCGCAGTCAATAGTTGGAGCGCATGGCGAATGACACCGGAGACACCTCCATAGTCAGGCGAGAGTTCCTCAAGAAGGCGCTTCTCACTATGGTCAATTTGAGCCATCATGACTCGTTGGGATGTTTCAGGCAGGGCACTACGTAGAGGTGTTGTTTTCTTCTCTAGTTCATTGTCGTCGCGTCGTGTTTGATAGGCGAAATCGGCCAAGATCTCAAACTTCGAACCATCTCCTCGGGCCCTAGCAGGGAGTAACACTAGACCTGCTGTGTTCAACCCTACGATTGCAACGTCTGCTCGTAGGTAGTCAGTCTGTAGTTCCCCCCATTCCTTAACTGCACCTCTCGGATTGGACCAGAACCCGTAAGGTTCGGCCGAATACCCGCATGCCCAATAGTGCGACTCAGTCAGATTGATCCGTTCCATAGATGACGGGTCAGCTTCGTCAGTAATCTGAAATAGATCTGACAAGTTCGGCTCATCATACGTTGAAGAGCTGTGTCGTCTCAGTTCAGTGCCATAGGGTGTCACTTAATCCTCCGAACTGATATATGTAATGCCAGAATCCTCCAATAGCGTTCGGAGTGACGCTGCCTTTTGTCTTGCTCGCTCTAAAGCCTGTGACATTTCTTCGATGTCTTCATCGTCTAGCGCGACAAAGAAATCATTGTGTCTACCGTCACTTCCAACATAATGAAGCATGAGCGTGTGGCTCACTACAGCTGCACTAGGCCCTAGGTCTTCGACAACATCGATATCGAATAATGGCCTAAGGTCGGTTAGAATCTGCGCACTAGAAAACAGTCGCTCATGCGAGGCTCCCAAATAGATCGCCTTACTACTCAGGTGAACTATTCCACAGTCTAGGAGCTGTTCAACGCGATTCAAGAATCCGATGTCAGGGCCACTGTCATCCGCGAACTGCGGGGAGGATGCAACGCGCGTTGCTGTCTCATGAGCCGTTGATCTCGACTGGTGACGATGCGCTGCTAGGCTCATCAGAGCGTCGATAACGGCATGAAGTTCATGTTGGTTGAGATGGGTCCGCTCATTCAAGCGTTCGATCATCTCGTTTCGATGAGCGGTCGAATCGATTATTGTGAGGACATCAAGGACCTCGCTGAACTGGTTGTCCTCCAACGTCCGAATGCGATTAAACGCTTCAACGTGCCTGCTGGGCACCGTCAACGGCCGCGCTGCCGTACCTGATGAGTTCACGCCTGAACCTCTCGGTCGGGGACTTGTGTGGATGCGAAGTCTAGTTGGCGACTATGTCCAAGACACAGGAGCGTCGACCGGTTCGGTGCAAACCGAGAAGATTTCATGTCGGCGAACGTTAGCAGGCCGGAGGGCGGGACAATCAACGGGACGGATCGGTACGCGGTCGACGCACCTCGCTGCCATGCGGTCGACCGACGCTCGGCGGTCCCGTGCCAGCCTTCACCCAAAGTGTTGCGGGCCGTTTGTCCGAGGGCCGTCCGTCTCGGTTGCCCAGGAAGCGGTCGAGGACGTTTCGGGTGATGGTCTCGACCTGGGTGTCGCCTTGGGCGAGGGCGTGGCACCACTCGGTGGTTCCCGCGCAGAAGACCTCGCCGTCGCCCTTGGACATGGCGGTTATGACCGCGCTGCCGTAGCGGATCTTGTCGCGGTTCTCCGGCGTGTCCTCGCCGAAGAGGGCCTCGGCTGCGAAGGCGAGGTCGCCGTCGGCTATCGAGATCAGGTTCCCGGCCTGGCCGTGATCCTCCTCCTCGAGCGTCACCGGAGTCAACGCCAGGATCTCCAAATCTTCCGGGGAGCCGTCTTCGCCGGTGGGATAGGGGCGGCCCCGGCGGAACGTGTAGGCCACGCCGTCGGTCTCATAGCCCACCAGGGGCACGTCGGCGCCCAGGACATCGCCGTAGTACACGTCGGCTCCGTCGAAGGCCGAGTGGCCGGGCCGGTAGACGATGAACCCGCCCGCTCCACGCGGCGACATGCCGGCCATGCGGGAGTACACACCCCGGAAGCCGTTGGCCCCGAAGGTGGTGACCGGCGGCCGGTCGATGTAGTGGGCCTCGAACGCGCCGGTGCGCTGGTCGATGTCGCCGTTGTGGCGCTGCGGGTCGGCGTGGGCCGCGTACTTGTGGCACACCTGGGTGCGCAGGCCGTCCTCCATGCGAACCTGCCACACGATGTTCCCCGCCAGGCGGGCGTAGCGGCCGCCGCCGGCGATGAACCGGTCGAGCACGGCCCGGCCCCCGGCCGTCCAG
>JAPOQZ010000167.1 GCA_026710435.1 bacterium
ACATACCACCAGCAGAAAGGGAGGCCAACTACCATCTAGAACACACCCCAGCACCACTAGCAGGAGTCAAGTAAAACACTCTCCGGCAAACCCGGGGCGGTTCAACGTCGACACGTTCACGGCGTAGATGACGCTCCAGCGCCGCGACGATCCGTTCCAGCTGGCCGGACTCGCGCAAAGCGGTCACCTCCCCCAAGCGTAGAAGGGTCCGGTGCCCGACTTTCGAACCGTTGCGGACGGACTCCACCAGGGACAGATACTCGTACACCTTGTCGCCCCTGCGACGGCGGGTCGTTTTCACGAACATGCCCAGCATGATACCACCGCATCACAGGACATCCAACCATTATGTCGCCCCTACACTTTCTCACCAAAACGGCAGCCTACACTAAGAAACCCCAGGTCAGCGAACTAACCACTCCCACCAACCCCTCCAACCCGCCAAACTCGGGTCAGGCCCTGAGCACCGCGCCGTGGCGGGCTCCGGTCTCGGCGCCAGACACGATCGTCGGACCGCCGTTCACGATGAGGTGCTCGACCCCTACCGCCAGCCGGTTGGGATCTTCGAGGGAACCGCGCTCGGCGAACCGGTCGCCGTCGAACACCGCGATGTCGGTCCTATGACCCTCACGTAGCTCACCGCGGTCGGCCAGCCCTATGCGGCCCGCCGGCTGCACCGTGAGCTTGTGAACGGCCTCCTCGAGGGACAGGTGCGACGCCTCGCGCACCATGTGGCGGAAGAACCACGAGGCCCAGGTGTATGGGCCGAGGAAGGTCGTTTTGGCGAGCGGCCCCGTCGATGCACAGCGCGGTGGCATCCGACTCCGTCGTGCATAGAGGATGGCGGAAGATCTCGGCCAGCATGTCCTCCTCGTAGCTGTGGAGATGACCAGAGCCGGGTGGGGATCGTCGCCTTCGGCGAGGAGAAGGTCGTAGATCGTGTCGAACACGTCGCCTCCTGGCGGAGTCAGGTCGGCCAGCGACCTTCCGGCCCCCTCCGGCGACCCGTGGCCGGCGAACAAGAAGACGCGATCCCAGCCCCCCAGCCCGAACGACGAGATGATGCTCTGATAGCGCTTGAGGCGGCGTCTCGCCGCCGGATCACGCAATCGGGCCGCGAGGTCGGCCGGTCCGCCTTCGAGCGCCCACTGCGGCAGGGAGGCGCTGAGGTTGGTGATGCCGTGGGGCCGTGTGTGTGCATCGAACTGCACGTCGAGCCCGTCGGCGACCGCGGCCTCGGCGAGCTCGATCATGGCCTCCAGGGCACCGTCGGGAGCGCCGCGGCGGGGGATCAGATGCGAGAGCTTGCAGCCTGACGCCCGATGCCATCGAGGGCCTGATGCCCTCTTCGACGGCCTCGATCACAAGCAAGTCGCGCTCCCTCTCATGGGTGGCGTAGAGCCCGCCGCGTGCTGCGACACAACTCGATGATCTCCTCTTCGGATTCGTGGTGCTCAGGCGGGTACTTCAGGCCGGCAGACAGCCCGAAATCGCCGGCGTCCAGGGCGGCTTCGAGCAGCCTCACCATGTCGCGGGTCTCGGAGGCCATTTCCGGACGGGTCACATCATCGACTGCATCGGTCTCTCCCCTCACCACGCATCGGCGTAGAAGTTGCGAGGCCACGAGTGGTCCCGCAACTTCTCGAGCACCTCGGACCCCAACAGCCGCCCGTCTGAGACGGCGCAATTCTGGCCCACATGAGCCGGCGAGCGCATCCCCGGGATAACTGTGGACACCGCGTCCTCGCTGAGGCAGAAGCGCAGTGCGCCTTCGGCGAGGCTCGAGGCGTGCTCGGCGAGGGTCTCCGCTACTGCTCCGGCCCGGGCTACGGTCTCGGCCAGGCGGCCGCCTTTGAAGTAGCCGCGGCGCCAGTCACCGGGCGCAAACACGGTGTCGGAGCGGAGGGCACCGGTGAGGCCGCCCTCGTCGAATGGAGAACGGGCGATCACGCCGATGTCGAGTTCCTCGCATCGGGGCAGCAGGCGCTCGTGTGCCGACTGGTCGAAGAGGTTGTAGATCACCTGCACGGTGTCCACCAGTCCCGATTCCAACAGGCGCAGCACCGAATCGGGCTCATGATCGTTGGTGGACACCCCGAAGAACCGGATCTTGCCCTCATTCTTGAGCGCCGACACCGCGTCCGCCCACTGGCCCTGGTCGGTCCAGGAGTCGGCCCAGAAGTGGAATTGCTGGAGATCGATGTGGTCGGTGCCGAGACGGCGCAGGCTCTCCTCGGTGCACGATCGAATCCACCCCGGTGAATAGCAGTCCTCGACCGCCATGTCGTCGGTAGCGGGCCAGACACGTGTCTCGAGCGGGACCTTGGTGGCGACGATGGGTGTGACATCCGGTCGGTTTACGAGGACCTCGCCTATCAGCTCCTCCGACCGGCCTTCGCCGTATCCGTACGCCGTGTCGATGAAGTTGACGCCCAGGTCCAGAGCGTGATGGAGGGCTTGCTTGGACCGCTCGTCGTCTCGCTCGCCCCAAGCCAGCCCGCCGATGCCCCACGTCCCGATGCCGACTTCCGACACTTCCAGCCCGGTACGCCCGAGCTTTCGGTAGCGCATCTCAACCTTCCGGGGGGAGCGGATTCCACTCTTCGTAGGTCATCCCGACGGCTTGTCGAGGCTCCTTGGTGCGGACGTGGTTGTAGATGTGCAGGTACGGCCGGTAGACATGGAGCAGGGAGCGAAGCTCGCCGACGGCGTCGGACGCGTGGAAGTCGATGCGCAGATCGATGTCGGGAAACGTATCCGTCTCGGCCACCACCAGCGTGGCCGAGCGCTCGTAGAGGTCCCCGCCCTGGCCTCCGGCATCGCGACCGGCCTCCAGGCCGGCCACCAAGCGGTCCTCCACAGGATTCCCCGCCGCCGACTCGAACGCATCGGCCATCGCTTCGACCACCCCTTCGCCCTCGAGGGAGTTCCCCGTGGCGATGTAGCCGTCGCCGATGACGTGGCCGGACCAGTGGCCTGTCCTGTCCCCGGTGTGCGCAGCGGCGACCCCGTCCGGGGTCAGCACTGCGGTCTGGCGAAAGGCGTAGTGGGGATCAACGTCGGCCAACCCGGTGACGACTTCCGCAGGAGAGAGGCCGCGCTCCAGCATGTCGGTTGCCACGGGGAGCAGCCTGGGGTCGGCGTACGCCTGGCTGGCGATCGCGCCGATGCCAGACCGGACCACCTGGCAGTACCCGCCGGCGGCGATCGAGTGGGTGGCGATGCCGATGCCGACGCGGCCCGTCGCAGAGTCACATCCGAGGATCGTGTAGGTCATGTCGCCGTTCCGCCTTTGCTGGTCATTGCTGGTCCGGGCCGAGCCAGCCGAACTCGGAGACCGTTGACCAGGCGGTGGCATTGCGACCCGTCCATTTCGAGCTTACGGCTCATCTCGGTGATGCCGAGCCCGGTGGGGTGATCCACGAGAAGCTCGAGTGCGCGCAGAGAGTTGACTCCGCTCCACTGTCGCGTTCTCTTTGGTTCCGTCATGTGGTCGCGCCGCGTGTAAACCGTTACCTTACCGGTCGCCCTGTTGACTGGGCAAAGAGTTTTGACTCTACTCATTCGGGGTGCGATTCATGGATGCTGAACTGGCTGGCTGGCAGTTCTGGATCGATCGCGGCGGCACGTTCACCGACATCGTGGCGCGCACGCCGGCAGGTAGTGTGCTCACGCACAAGCTGCTCTCTGACAACCCCAGGCACTACGACGACCCCGCCATAGAGGGCATCCGACGGCTGATCTCCACCGATCCCGACGCCGGCTCCGTCGAGGCGGTGCGTATGGGCACCACGGTCGCCACGAACGCACTGCTCGAGAGAGCAGGCGAGCGCACGTTGTTCGTACGTCAGGATCTCATCTACGGCCTGATCAAGGTGATCGGCAGCATCAGTGAGTCCAGCTTCGGTGAGGTGGCCGACGACACGGTGGTGCTGGGCCCACACCTGATCCGGGTCGGGTTGGGCGAATATGGTGCGCACCGTGGTGGCGACCATCGACCCGGAGCTTTTGGGCACCTTGGTCAATAGGTTGGCCAGGTAATGGGTTCGGCATCGTTGCCACGAAGCACCGGCCATAGTGATCTCTATGGTGTCGACGAGGCCGGTGTGGTCGTCGGAGATCACCAGCTGCACTCCAGAGAGTCCACGGGCGACCAGGGACGGAAGAAGGCGAGCCAGCCGCGCCGTCCTCTGTGTTGGCCAGATCGAGTCCGAGGATCTCACGGTGGCCCTCTGAGTTGACGCCCACAGCGAGGAGGCAGGCGATGTTGACGATGCGGCCACGGACCTTCATCGTCAACGCGTCGGCCCACATAGGTGTACGGGCCGGCATCGAGGGGCCGGTCCCGGAAATCAGCGTCCATCTCGTCGAGGTCTTTGGCCATCTCTGAAACGTGGGACTTCGACAACGACGTAACACCGAGCGTCTCCACGAGTACCCTCCACTCGGCGGGTCGATACCCCACGGACATAGGCTTCGGTAACGACCTGGATGAACGCCCGTTCCGACCGGGTCCGAGCATTGAGGAGCCACTCCGGGACTCACCGTGGAACGAGTCGCACCTCATCTTCGGACGAGACCACTGGGTCTCGGACCAGGAGCGGGTAGAGACGCTCGCCCGGTTGTGCGCAGACGGCTACAGCAAGCAGGTCATGATTGCGCACGACCACTGTCTCAAGGTGCACTTCGCCGAGCACGGCGGCAAGGGATGGGTGTACACTCTGACCGAGGTGGTTCCGATGCTGCGCGAGGCCGGGGTCGCCGAAGATCGGTTGAACGATATCCTGGTGGAGAACCCGAAGCGGATCTTCGCCGTCTGAGGGTTGAGATGATGAAGACCGGCGCGGTCATGCTCTACGTCGACGATTTCGACACGGCACTCGAGTTCTATCGCGACACCGTAGGCCTGGATGTTGCCGACATAGACCCCGGAGCCGGTTACCAGCCGTTGGTCGACTTCGCATTCCTGACGTCGGACCGAGCAGCGCTCGGGATATTCGATCGCGCCACCCACGGCTCCGGCATCACGGACGATGAGGCAGGGCGGGTGCACATCGGGCTGGAAGTGGCCGATCTGGCAACGGAAAGGGACCGCCTCGACGCGATGGGCGATACCGAGACCCGCGACTGGGGGACGTACTTCGTCCTGTCCGACCCCGAAGGAAACCGGCTACAGGTCTACCAGTTCGCAGGATGATCGACCTCACCGACGCCGGCGTAGTCGATTTCCATGCCCACATGTCGCTCCAGATCGGTGTGGGCGAGCTGATCCGGCGCGACGTGACCGCGCAACTGAACCTCTTCCACGGCACGCCGGGCACGTCATATCGCTGGGACGATCTTGAACCGGCCCCCGACTACGAGCGCGGCATGGCGCAATGGGCCCACCCGCTCAACTCGCAGTACCGCATGCTGATCAGGTACGTGGCCGGGGCCCTGGGATGCGAACCCGATGTCGTGGAGATCGACGAAACGCTCTCTGCCACGATGGAGCAGGGCTTCAGCATGTATCTGGAATCGGTGCTCGACCGGGAGCGTATCGACCTCGTCGTGCTCGACCTGCTCGGCGAGTTGCGTGACGGGGCCGCCGGATTCCCGGACGACCGTTATGTGTGGATCTACGGAATCACCCCGTTGCTCTCTCCACTTGCCGTGATCGAGAGCGGCATCACTTCGCTCGACGACGCCATCAGGTGGGTCGACGAGTCGATCGACAGTGCCGTGGCGCAAGGGTGCGTCGGGTTCAAGAACCTGATGGGCTACTACCGCGCGCTCGACGTCTCGAGGCCCACCGCCGATGAAGCCGCTTCCGGGCTGCGCCAGGTAGCGGCGACGCCCCCGGCCGACGTGAAAGAGTCGTTCCTGTACGGGCGTGTCGGGATCTACGACGAGGCGGCCGGGCGCGCGGCGCGGGCATACGAGGACTTCGTGATCCGCCACATCGTCGCCCGCGCCGGCGATCTCGGCCTGCTGCAGTTGATTCACACCGGGGCCCAGTACTCGCCCAACCAGAACCTGCACGCCGCGGATCCGGCACGCTTGTTCTCCCTTTTCTCGGACCCGGCTTCGAACGGAACGACGTTCGTCATGCTCCATGCCGGGGCCCCGTACCACGAGAACGCCGCCTACATGGCCTGGCAGTTTCCCAACGTGTACGTCGACCTGTCCCACACGATGCGGATACCGGGGCGCCTCAATTCGATTCTGAGCACCATTCTGTCCATAGCTCCTGCGCACAAGGTGCTCTACGGCAGCGATTCCTACGCATCGGCCGAATGGCTCGGCTACAGCGCACACCGGATGCGGAAACATCTGGCACTCGTGCTGAGCGATCTCTCTGCCGACCTGGAGTGGACCGAGGCGGAGGCCGAACAAGCCGGCCGGATGGTGCTCGGAGACAACGCCAGGGCCATACTGCCCGGTGTCGCTCGGTGAGCGACCAGGCCCATTTCCAGGCATGTCAACGGATTTGACTCACTACTAACCCTGATTCTTCATGGGTTGGCTGGTTGGGGGTTGTGGCGGTGGGTGGGGGTGATGGGTGTGGTCTGTGGGGTGGGCTACGGTCGTGGGTGCTGGTGGGGGTGGTTTGGGTTTAGGTGAGGGCGTTGATGTGTTGGTGGGCTTGGTGTAGGAGGTGGGCGGTGGGCCAGGTGGGGGATGCGGATGGTGGTTTGTCGGGCGTGGCGTATGAGCCGGGTTGGGGTGTGCCATACGTACCAGCGCAGCGTCTTCGGTCTGGCTCCGGTTGGGCGGGTGCCGGCTAGGCATAGGAGTTGGAACCAGCGGACGAGCGCGTCGGCGTAGGTGAGTGCTGGAGTGGCGGTTCTCCGTCCGCCTGGTCAGCTTCCAGGTCAGGAGAGGGTCAGGTACTCGGGTGGCGACGGCGCCGTCCGCCGGGTCGAGGAGATGGCAGGCAACTCGCAGGCCGAAGTAGGACCGGGAGATGTGTTCGAGATCGCCACCCCTGGTGGGGGAGGCTACGGGGCGCCGGCCTGACCTTCTCGTTCAGGCCGTCGGATCGCGGAGGCAGCGACGCTCGGCGCTCGTGTGCAGGAGTCTCGTGTAGGCAGCCAGTCCAGGTTCCGACTCGGACACGCCGAGCAGTTCCGAGCGGGCCAGGGATGCCCGTGCTGACGCGTCCTCCAAAGACGTGGCGCCCTTCCAGGTTTCGCAGACGGAGCGTATGTCGAAGAGCAACTGGTCCTCGCGGATCTCTGCAAAGGCGGTTCCTCCGACCTCCGACGCCAGCTGATCCATCAGACCAAGTGGCGAGGAGGCCGGCTGGTGGTCGCTGGTGGTCCCGGACGGATCGGGAGCCGGACACCAGGAGCACTCCTCGACTTTCGCGGTGGTGGTGGGTTGCTCCTGGACTTTGGCGGTGGTGGTGGGTTGCTCCTGGAGATCGGCATCCTCGGTAACCGGCCCGTGGCACCCGTACGACAGGAGGGCCACCAGCAGGATCCATGGAGCGAGTCGGAGAACCTTCAACGGGGGATGACGGGAAGGAGCACGTGGCTGGGCCGGTCCCGGTCGTGGAACACCGTCTGGTTTGCCGGTTGCATGGAGGTCTCGTTCCACAACTCACCGCCCATGTTGGGATTGCGGTCGAAACGCGGGAAGTTGCTGCTCGACACCTCCACCCGGAGCCGGTGGCCGGCCTTGAAGACCTGGCTGGTCTGCCACATGTCGATGGTGAACCGGTACGGGACGCCGGGCGTCATCAAGGTCGGGTCGGTGACCGAGTCGCGGTAACGAGCCCGGCGGATTCCCTCGCACACGATGATCGCCCGGCCGTCCGGATGGACATCGCAAAGGGTGGCGGTGAAGTCCGTATCGGGTGCCGAGCCGGCGGCGTAGAGGGTCATCGTCACCGGACCGGTGACCTCCAGGTCACGGTCGAGTGGATCGCCCGTGAAGACCAGGATGTCCCGCCGCCGCTGGAGTTGCGCCCTGTCCTTTGGGCCGGCGTTGTCGAGGATGACATCGCATCCGCCGAGCGTGGGTACGGGGTCAGCGGGGTCGTAGACGAACCGATCGGCAGGCTCTCTTGCCGGAGGATCGACGGAGAGGCTGCCGTTGCCGCTTGCCGACCGCGCGTCGCCGCCGCTGTGAAGGTAGAGAGGGCGGTACTCGGTGCGGGCGAGTGGCCACTCGTTCTCGTCCCGCCACTCCGCGTCGCCCATCACGTAGATCCTGACCGGCGGCCGGTCATCAATGCCTCTGTCGATCCCCTTCAGCCGGCGGTCGTACCAATCGAGATGGAGGCCGGGAAGGTCGAATTCGCCGCCCGGTCCCAGATCGATGTCGCCGTTACGGTCGGCCCGGTCGAGGTCGTGGGACCACGGCCCGATGATGATGCGGGTCAGGTCCCGCGCCTCCGCCGTCCCGCCCCCCTGCTTGAGGCCCGCGTAGGTCTTGACAACCTCCCTGGACAGGTTGTCGTACCAGCCGGTGACGAAATGGGCGGGGGCCTGGATCATCCCGTACTTGTCCTTGAGGCCGTAGGTCTGCCACGAATCGTCGAAGGTGGGATGGTCCAGGAACTTCCAGTAGGCGGGCCGGAAGATGCCCGACACCGCCTCGCGCAACGGCATGTGACGGTAGAGGGCCTCGACGTCGAGGAACTCGAAGCTGGTGCAGTTCATCGTGCGCCGCCCACTGTTGATGCCCCACACGAAGTTCTGCAGCTGGAGCACGCCCCCGTCCATCAGGAAGTAGCCGAAGTTGTCCTCCTGGTTTCCCACCGGCAGGATTCCCTTGAGGGAGGGATGGCCCGAAAGGGCGACCTGCAACTGGGTGAAAGCCACATAGGACTGGCCGAAGGCCCCAATGTTTCCGTCGCACCAGGGCTGGGCAACGAGCCAGGCGAGGGTGTCGGCGCCGTCGGCCGCCTCGTTGACGTAGGGGACGAAGTCACCACCCGAGTCGTACCGGCCCCGGCAGTCCTGCATGACCGCCGCGTAGCCGCCGGCGAGGAAACGGGGCACCCATTCCTGGAGGTAGGCCAGATCGGTGCAGATCTCGCCGCTCTGCTTCCCGTAGATCGTGCGGCATAGAAGCGTAGGGAAGGGACCGTTGCCGGGTGGGAGGTATACGTCGGCGGACAGGTCGACGCCGTCCCGCATCGGCACCATCACGTCGATCATGACCGACACGCCGGCCCGCACTTGCTGTATGGCACTCATCTCGCCTCCGTACGGGTCGCGATCGATACGTAGCCACAGGTCCTGGCCTACGTGTCACCCCTCAAACGGTAGCGGGAGCCCTGCTGGTGGTGGCGGGTCGGCCGATGCGGGTGTACGGTGATGGGTAGACGTTACAGGGCAAGGATGGAGAGGCCCGGATGATCATCGACACACACGTCTGGCTTTCGAAGCCGGAGCATTGGGGTGACCAGGACATCATGGACGACGCCATGTACAGGGCGGGCTGGGCCGCCCGGGGGCTCGGTACCAAGACCGGGCTCACCAAGGGCATCAACGCCGAGCAGATGGTGGAGATCATGGACGAGGCGGGGGTCGACATGGCGGTCTGCCACTCGGTGAAGGTGCCCCGTCTCAACACCCATGTGCCGACCGAGTGGGTGATCTCTGAGTGTGCCAAATTTCCTGACCGGCTTATCCCGATGGGGAGCGTCGACCTTCTCGGTGGGGTCAAATCCCTCCGGGAGATGGAGGAGATCACCGCTATGGGCGGTGTTGGCATGAAGATGACCCCTGCGCCCAGCTACGACATGGCTCTGAACGACGAACGCCTGATGCCGATCTACGAGAAGGCGGCCGAGTTAGGGATGATCATCCAGATCCACACCGGCTGGTCCGGGTTCGGGCGGCTGGCTTTGCAACATCCCATCCTCTTGGACGACGTTGCGGTGCGCGTTCCCGAACTGAAGCTGATCGTCGTACACGCCGGCGAGAACTACTACGAAGAAGTCGTGATGATGATGCTCAAGAACCCCAACATGTACGCCGGTACCGGCTGGTGGGGCTTCCTGCAACCACTCGAGACGAACGTGCGGTTCCTCAAGTATGCGAAGCACTTCATGGTGCTGGACAAGTGCCTGTGGGGCACCGACAACTTCGATTGCCGGGAGGACGTGCCGTACACCAAGTCCTTCCCGAGGCTGGCCAAGGAACTGAACATCGCTCCGGGGTTGCCGGAACTGACCGATGAGGACATCGACGCCTACCTGGGCGACAACGCGGCCCGGCTGTACGGGGTCGGCGAGGGCTGACCGACCTTCCGCGACCGATGACCCGAGCCGGGCTGCCATCACCCGGCCTGGCCGAGGCCGACCTGGATACGCCGGCTCTGGTGGTGGACCTCGACGCGCTGGAGCGGAACCTCGACCGGATGGCCTCCGCGGCACGGTCGGCCGGTGTAGCACTGCGTCCCCACGTCAAGACACATAAGAGCGTCACCATCGCCCGCATGCAGTTGGAGCGTGGTGCGGTTGGAATCTGCGTGCAGACCGTCTCGGAGGCCGAGGCCATGGTGGAGGGCGGTATCCGGGACGTCGTCGTGGCCAACGAAGTGGTCGGGACCGGGAAGCTCCGCCGCCTGGCCGACCTGGCCCGGAAGGCCACCATCACCGTCTGCGTGGACGATGCCGGAAACGTCGACGATCTGGGTCGTGCGGTCCGCCGGGCCGGTTCGTCGGTCGGCGTGATGGTGGAGATGAACACCGCCCCATACCGGGCCGGGGTGCCTCCGGGGGAACCCTTCCTCCAGTTGGCCCAGCGGGTGGAATCGACTTCGTCCCTCCGTTTCGTAGGGATCCAGGCCTACAACGGGGTAGCCCAACACATAAGGGATCATCCTTCCCGTCAAGCCGCCACAGAGCGGAACACCGCGCTGGTGAAGGAGTCGGTCGACCTGCTGGCTACCCACGGTATCCGCTGCGAGGTGGTCACCGGCGGTGGGACCGGGACGTACGACCTCGAGGCGGCCTCCGGGGTCTACAACGAGATCCAGCCGGGAACTTACGTGTTCATGGACGCCGACTACCTGGCCAACCGTGACCGGCTGGGAGGGCCGTTCCGCGATTTCGAGGTGAGCCTCCACGTTCTCGCCACGGTGATGAGCCGTCGTCCGGGCATAGCGATCATCGATGCCGGCCTCAAGGCCATCTCACTTGGAAACGGCCTCCCGATGGTGAAGGGTGGCCGGGCTTCATACGAACGGTTTGCTGACGAGCACGGTGTTCTGGCCCCAGTCGGAGGTCCATTACCCGCCCTCGGTCATCAGGTCCGCCTGATACCGGTCAACTGCGATCCGACCGTCAACCTCTACGACCACATCATCTGCGTTCGCAACGGTGGGGTGGAAGGCGTTTGGCCCGTCGACGCTCGAGGGTACTGACGGCGTTCTCCCTGGAGCGTCGCTGATAGGAACGCCATACCGAGAGGTCCTGTTTGCCTACAGCGGAGACGGCAGCGGTATGCGCTGTCTTTGGTGTGTGTAACAGGAACAGCAGCTTCATGCCATGCAAAGCGATGCGTACCACCGTTGGTGTGCGTGTTCCTTGGCCTGGTCGGATAGACAACCGGCCCACACGGATCGAACCCTTGGCGAAGAAGTGTGGCTCCCGGATTGACCGGGAGCCACACTTGATTCGAGTTGCTCTGGAGTCCTAGCCCTGCGGTACGTCGCCGCCGGGGCCGGTGCCGGTACCCAGCGGTGCGTTGATCCAGTCCACCAGGTCTTGGCGTTCGAGCAGGCGGTTGAACCAGACTTCCTGGACCTCGTAGTCCTGCCACTCCACGCCTTCGGCGATGTAGCCCTCCTCGCGTCCCGACTCGAAACTGTCGGCTACCACGTTTCCGAAGTAGGTGAGCTCGCCGGGCGTGAACATGTAGTCCTTGGCGTCGGCGAGGAGCGGGAAGTAGTTGAGTTCGGTCATGATCCGGGAGGTCACGAGGCCGCCGAGGCTGGTGCCGCCCGTCTGATCCTTGGCCTCCTCGCCGACGAACTCACCCACGATCTCGGGATACTCGTCCAGGTAGCGAGACGCCCGGTACCAGATCGCAAGGGAGCGCAGCACGGTCTCAGGGTTCTCCTCGAGCCAGTCGGCCCGCACACCCTCGGTCGAGTAAAGGATGGCCGAAGCACCGAACAACTCGAGCGGCGCCGCCACAACATACTCACCGGCCAGTTCCTCGGAGTAGAGCATCCTGGCCTGGGCGGAGAGGTTGCCCGTGTAGTAGTCCGCCTCGCCGCTCAGATAACCGAAGTTCATCGCCTCCATGCTCGGGTAGTACTTGAAGGCCACATCCTGGCTCTCCGGGTCGTCGGGATCGAAGGTCAGACCGATGTTCTCCAGCAGCCCACGTTCGAAAGTGGTGGGGAATCCCTCGGTCTTGACGAACTCCTTGCCCCGGAAGGACTCTGCCAGTTCCGCCTTGGCGGCTTCCTCGTCGCCCAGCCGTTCGAGCGCCTCCTCGTAGACCACCGTCTCGCCTGCTCGTCCGATGAGCACGAAGCCCTGGTACTGGTTGGTGATCAGGTAGTTCCGGTACTCGGGGAACTCCTCGATAATCGTCCCGTAGCAGATCTGGCACGAGAAGAGCATGTCGATCTCGTCGGTCTGCAACTGCGTGTAGGGGATGCTCACGAACGGGATGATCTCCAGGTCGAGACCGATCCGCGCGTCCATCCCGATCGATGCCGCATAGGACCAGAGGCGGTCGTCGTAGGAGGGGGTGGCGCCTATGCGGATGACCCCGCCCTTCGGCTCATCGGGTGGAACACTCAGGTCGATGCCCATATCCTCTTCCATGGGTTCTTCCATCTCTTCTTCCATGGTCTCTTCCATGGATTCTTCTTCCATGGGTTCCTCTTCGACCATGGCCGCCGCCGTGGTGGTCGTCTGCGGGGCTTGAGTGGTCGCGGGGGCTTCCTCCTCGGCGTCACCGCAGGCGACCGTCAACATCGCAAGGATGGCTAGAAGCAGTGTTCCTTTCCACCAGCGATTTCGCATATTTCCTCCCTTTGTATGGGCGGCCCGCGTGCGCCTTTGGCTCGTCGATCTCCGCCCGCTTGGGCTTATGATGCTTAGCGAGGTTCGGTGTGTCAACAGGTAGGAGAGACGTTTCCGGTGCTGATTGCCCCCGCACGGGGGATTCGGCCTCGACTGCCAGGTAGTACGGGAGATCATCATGCGGCAGAGGATCATGTTCGATGTACGGGTTCCGATGCGGGACGGAACCCGCCTATCAGCAGATGTCTATCTCCCACCTGACGGAGATCGCTTTCCCGTCCTGCTCACTCGCACCATCTACAGCAAGGAGAGCTATCCGGAAACGGATGGAGCCCGCCCGGCCGGTTATGTGGGTTGGGGGGAACGCTTCATGGAAGGCGGATATGCGGTTGTCATCCAGGACTGCCGCGGCCGCTACGACTCCGACGGTGAGTGGGAAGTGTACGTACAGGACGAGGACGGTCACGACACGGTGGAGTGGCTGATCCGCCAACCCTGGTGCGACGGGAATGTAGGTATGTTCGGAATCTCGTACCTGGGATTCACCCAGATGCATCCCGCCCCGCTGGCCTCGAAGGGACTCAAGGCCATACTTCCGATCGGGGCGACGCCGGACGGCTTCGACCTGTTCTGGCAGCAAGGGGCATTCCTGCTCCAGCAGGCCAGCCACTTCCTCCAGATCGGGCGGCGCACCAGCCACGCGCAGGGGATGGCCATGCTGGCCGGCCTCCCTGCCGGAACGATGGGCGTGGGGGGTGGCAAGGCCGGCGATTCCCCTGGTGACCTCTCGTATCTATACGAGCGCATGCCGCTCTACTCGGCGTTCGACGAATACGACGACGCGAAGATCTGGAAGGAACTCCTAGAGCACAACACCTACGACGACTACTGGCAGAAGCGGATCGTGAACGGCCGGTACGGGACGATCGGGGCGCCGGCCTACTTCCTGACCGGATGGTGGGACTGCACTGTCCGCCACATGTTCGAGGCGTTCGAGAACTGGACTCGCTACGCGGAGCCGGAGGCGCGCGCCAAGACCAAGATCATGTGTGGTCCCTGGACACACACCCGCATCGGGGTGGCCGACTGGGGCCAGGACGTCCATTTCGGGCCGGACGCCGAACTCGACATATTCGACCTGCACCGCCACTGGTACGACCAGCGCCTCAAAGGAATCGCCACCGGGGTGGACGATGAGGCCCCACTGCAACTCTTCGTGTGCGGGGACAACGTCTGGCGTGGGGAGTACGAGTGGCCTCCGGCGCGAACCGAGTACCGCCCGATGTTCCTCCACAGTGGTGGTTCAGCCAACACCAGGCAGGGGGATGGAACCCTCGCTTGGGACCCGGCGACCTCCGGCGAACCGCCTGACGGATACCGGTACGACCCTTCCGATCCGGTCCCCACGATGGGAGGCCAAGTGGCCTACGTGGACCAGAGCGGGCCTCGTGACCGGTCGACGGTTGAGGACCGGTCCGATGTGCTGGTCTACACCGGCGATCTCCTCGCATCCGATCTCGAGTGCACGGGACGGGTGACGGCTGTCCTGTTCGCGGCTTCGTCGGCGCCCGACACGGACTTCACAGCCACGCTCGTGGATGTGCTGCCTGATGGCCGGGCCGTGAACGTGACGGAAGGGATCGTAAGGGCGAGGTGCCGGGAGAGCCGCCAGTCCCCCTCCCTGATCGAGCCGGGACAGATCTACGAGTACCGGATCGACCTGTGGGAGACCTCGTGGGTATTCAAGGCCGGGCACCGGATCCGCCTCGAGGTGTCGAGCAGCAACTTTCCCCGCTTCGACCGCAACACCAACCTGGGAGGCGAAGTCGGCCACGAGACCGGTTTCCAGCCAGCCCATCAGACCCTCTTCCACGATACGGAATATCGCAGCCACCTCGTACTGCCGATCATTCCGCGGTCCGGTATGGGCTAGAGCGCCCCGAAGGACCCAGAACTGTTCATCACGGGGGCTACCTGAGACCCTTCCAGTGGGCACGCGTGTGCTCGAATGGTGAGGTGGAACAGCGTCGGCTCGGTGGAAGTAGCTGTTCGCTGACCGCTGTCCTCAGCAGCCGGTGGCCACTAGCCCTCCAACACCTCAAAGGTGGCGACCGCCTGGATCTCGAAGGGTTCCGTTTCCCCTATGTAGCAGAGGATGCCGTAGGTGTTGTCGAACAGGGTGCGGTTTGCCCCCATCAACTGGTTGGCTGGAGCGCGGATCTTCCTAGTCTGGTCGACCCAGTCCGGGGAGTCCTGGTTGGTGGCTGCCTCACCGCTCTCGACGTAGGCGGCCAGGTCTTCGAATGTCTTGCCCTCGGGGAACCGAAGGATATCGATACGGGCCCGGATGCCGCTCCGGTTGTCCAGTGTCATCCGCACGGGGCCGGGATCGACGGTCTCGGGGCCGATATAAGTGCACGTCTGCCCGTCGTAGACGACGGTGGGCAATTCGGCCCGATCGGCAAACTGCCCGAAGGTGGAAACGGTTGTCTCCGACTCCGCAGCACCGCCACCTTCGTTGCCGTCTTCTCCGTCGCCGCCGCACGCGGTGAGGAGAATTGCGGCCGCTGCAAATAGCACCGGCAACGTTCGAGTCCGCATGCTGACCCTCCTTGGTGGCCTATGGCCATTGTAAGCCAGGTTATCAACGCGGCATCGGCCGGAGTGGCGTCATGTCTGGCGTCCGCCCGTTGTTGTGCTGTGTATCCTGCACGGGGGCAGGGCTGGAACATCGAGGTGAGGGACACGGAATGGGCGGACCGGACGGGAGCCGAGTCGGAGGATCGCTCCGCGGCGGCATAACGGATCGGGCCCTCGACTGGCTACGAAAGCCGGGACGTTCCAGCCGGATCGTAAGGGCGCTATTCCTCCCCGTGCTCGCGTTCGTGATCTGGACCGTCATCACCAACCTCGGTCTGGTGAAGCCCATCCTCCTTCCGACGCCGCAGAAGCTGTTCTCCGTGTGGTGGGCGATCTGGGACCTGATTCCCGGGGCCTTCTGGATCACGTTGCAGATGGTGGTGACCGGCATAGTTGTCGGTGGGTTGGCAGGCCTCGGCTTCGGTCTGGTGTTCGGCTACAGCCGGTGGGCGAGGGACCTGCTGGAGTTCTCGTTCGACGGCCTGCGAGTAGTTCCGATCTTTGCTTTGATCCCTCTGTTCCTGCTCTGGTTCGGGATCGGGATGCGTCCTCAGATCGCTCTGGTGACGCTGGGGGTGATGCTGGTCCTTACCATCCAGACCACCGAGGCGGTCCGCAACGTTCTGCACATACATGTTCAAGCGGCCCTGACGGCCGGGGCGTCCCGGTTCCATATCTACCGGACGGTGGTGGTGCCGTCGATCATCCCTCACATACTGGCGGGCCTCCGGCTGGCCGTGATGGCCGCATGGGGGCTGGATGTGGCTGCCGAGTTCATGGGATCCGTCCAGGGACTCGGCTACCTGATGCTGGCCGGCCTGGTCAACCTCGACTCCGCCCGCATCATTGCCATGGTGATCCTCTTCGCTTTGCTGGCGATCGGTTCCGACTTCCTGCTGAGAGCCTTGATCAAGCGAACCATCAAGTGGGCACAGCGATCCGGTGGCGGTGGCCTGGTCGCTGAAGTCCTGGGAACGAGGTGAGCGGCTGATGAAACTGATGCGTCGGCGTGCGACGACGGCCCGGCCCGGGGTAGTGCTCGGAGACCAGAAGGTTCTCGGCGGTACCCGGTTCCGTTCGATCATCCGGGCTCTGCTGATCCCGATAGGTTTGCTGATCGTCTGGTGGGTGGTCACCAATGCCGGTTGGATAGGGTCGGAGTACCTGCCCCCGCCGCAGAGGCTGGTTGAAGTCTTCAGTACCGGGTTCCACTACCTGGCCGGGAAAAGGGTTCCCTTCGCCGACGGTGTTTACGAGGCAACCTGGGTCAGCACTCGCATGGTGCTGCTCGGGTTGGCGATCGGTGCTCCTCCGGGTCTGGTGGTCGGGCTCGCCTTCGGGTACAGCCGCTTGATGCGGGACCTGCTGGAGTTCACGCTGGACGCCATCCGTCCCACCCCGTTGCTGGCACTCCTCCCGCTGTTCCTCCTGTGGTTCGGTTCCGACCCTTCGACCGGGGTCGCTCTGATCGCCTTCGGGGTGTTCCTGATCCTCACCATCCAGGTCACAGAGGCGGTCCGCAACGTGCCCCACATCTACGTTCGAGCCTCCTTGACTGCCGGGGCCTCGCGTTTCCACATTTACCGGACGGTTGTTGTTCCCGCCATCCTGCCCCACATGATGGCCGGCTTCCGGCTGGCGGTGGTGGTGTCGTGGGGTCTCGTGGTGGCGGCCGAGTTCATGGGCGCCGGCGTCGGGTTGGGCTGGTTGATGATCGGCAGGAGCCGGTACCTGGATAACGCCGGGATACTCGTGATCGTCTTCATCTTCGCCGCATTGGCGATACTGAGCGACTTCCTGTTGCGGTTCGCCGCCAAGCGTTTCACCCGGTGGAGTCCGCGGGCTACGGGCTCCGTCAGCATGGTCGGTGAGATGCTCGGTTCCCGGTGACGGCCACTCTGCGCATGGCATTCCTTCGAGGGGGGTGGGATCGCCGTGGATAGCCGGGTGGGGGCCGACGTAGGCGGTACGTTCACGGACGTCATCGTCGAGGGACCCGACGGCCGGACCACCACCCGCAAGGTACTGTCCACCCCTCCCTCCTACGACAAAGCTGTCACCGTCGCTATCGACGCTCTGCTCGGGGACTCGCCGGGGCCGACCCTCCGCCGCGTCCAGGAGGTCGTCCACGGGACCACGGTGGCGACCAACGCCATTCTGGAGCGGAAAGGCGCCCACCTCGCACTGGTGACTACGGGGGGTTTCCGCGACGTGCTGGAACTGCGCCGGGTGAGGATGCCGCACCTCTACAACCCTTTCTGGCGCAAACCCACGCCCATAGTCGAGCGGCGCCTCCGGTTCGAGATCGGCGAACGCATGCTGGCCGACGGAACGGCCCACCGCCCGGTCGATGAGGCGGAAGTGGCCCGGGTCGCGGCCCGGCTACGCGAAGAGCAGGTGGAAGCGGTGGCGGTGTGCCTTCTGCACGCCCACAAGTACCCAGCCCATGAGGAACAGGTGGCCCTGATACTGAGGCGGGAACTACCCGGCGTCCATATCGTGCTTTCCAGCGAGGTCCTGCGGGAGCAAAACGAGTACGAACGGTCGGCCACCACCGCTCTGAACGCTTACGTCATCCCGATCATGGGCTCCTACGTGCGCGATCTCGTGGACGGTCTCGAGGGAATCAGCGTGGACGCGCCGGTCCTGATCATGCAGTCCTCGGGTGGCGCCATGACCGCTGCAGACGCGGCCCACCGACCTGTGTACGCCCTTGAATCGGGTCCAGCTGCGGGGGTGGTGGCCGCACAGGGGTTGGCCAGGGAACTGGGCATCGGGAACGCCATCTCCTTCGACATGGGCGGAACCACCGCCAAGGCGTCACTCATCGAGGAGGGTCGGGTGACCCTAAGCAGGGAGTACGAGGTGGGCGCCGACCTGTCGGTGGGAACGAGGCTTCTGCGTGGCTCCGGCGAGTTGCTGAGGGTTCCGAGTATCGATATCGCCGAGGTCGGAGCCGGTGGGGGGAGCATCGCCTGGGTCGACACGGCTGGAGGCCTGCAAGTGGGTCCCCACAGCGCCGGAGCGGTCCCCGGTCCCGCCTGCTACGGCCTCGGAGGTGACTCCCCGACAGTGACCGACGCCAACGTCGTGCTCGGCTACGTCAGGTCCGGGCCCCTCGCCGGGGACGCAGTTTCGATATCGCCCGGACTGGCCCGACGGGGCTTGCAGACGGCTTCCGACGCACTCGGCATTCCGATGGAGGAGGTCGCCCGGGGTGTCCATGATCTCGCCAACGCCCGCATGATGCGCGCTCTTCGGGCCGTGTCGTCGGAACGGGGACGCGATCCCAGGGAGTTCGCCCTAATCGCCTTCGGTGGGGCGGGGCCGATTCACGCCGCCAGCCTGGCAACGGAGTTGGGTATCGACACAGTGGTGGTACCTCCCAACGCCGGGGTGTTCTCGGCGGCCGGCCTCCTCTACGCCCGCCCCGAATACCACGACGTTCGTTTCTGCGAACTCGACGCCCGCGACCCCTCGGGTGTCACCACCGTATTCCGACTGTTCGACGAGCTGGAGGCGGCGCTCGGGTCGAGCGTATCCGGCGACGTCGCGGAATGGGTCAGGTCGGCCGACGTGCGCTACAAGGGCCAGAGCTTCGACATCGAGGTGACGATTCCCCACACCGAGATGACCAAGGCCGTGCTGGCGGATCTCGTCGAGGACTTCGAGGACCGCCACGAGCAGCTGTACGGTGTCCGAAAGGATCCGGACGACCCGATCCAGGTGCGGGCGGTCCGCCTCGCCGCCCTCGGACCCCTGCCTCGAACCCGGCGCGTATCCGAGGGGGAGGACCTTGCCGACCGCGACCAGCACGCCGGACGACCTGACGGCTGCCGCCCCGCTCTCTTCGCCCTGGCCGATGGGTACCTGGACGCTCCGGTCCTGAAGCGGAGGAAGGACGTGGGCCCCGACGGGATGGCGGGACCGCTCCTCATCGACGAGTACGACACCACGATCGTGATTCCTCCCGGCTGGAGTGCCGGTTGCCACCGCTCGGGAGCCCTGTTCCTGGCCCGCCAGGAGGTCGGCAAGGTCGCAGTGGAACATACCGATGTCGTTACCCGCCAGATAGTGGCGAACGCTCTGGCCTCGGCGGCCGACGAGATGGCAACCACCATCTTCCGGACCGCTCACTCCACCGTGGTACGGGACGCCATGGACTTCTCAGCCGCCCTACTGGGACCCGACGCTCAGACTGTTGCCCAGGCGGTCACCATTCCCTTCCACCTCGGAGCGGTGCCGACTGCGGTCGAGGCCCTGCTGGCCCGCTTCCAGCACAGGATGCAGCCCGGCGACATCTTCATAATGAACGATCCGTTCGACGGCGGGATGCACCTGCCGGATGTCTTCGTCATCAAGCCGGTCTACTACGAGGACAGCCTGATCGGCTACGGAGTCGCCACCGCCCATCACGGCGACATCGGCGGCCGGCTGCTCGGTAGTTCGGCGACCGACAACACCGAGGTGTTCCAGGACGGTCTCCGGATCCCCTGGATGCACCTGTACAAGCAGGGCCGGCCGGTGGAGGAGGTCCACGCGCTGATCAGGGCCAACGTTCGGGTGCCCCACATGCTGTTCGGGGATCTCGGTGCCCAGGTGGCGGCCTGCTCGGTCGGGGAACGGGCGTTGCAGGGCATGGCCGAGCGCTACGGGACAGACCGCCTCGCCGAGTTGATGGATGGGCTGATCGACTACACCGAGGTCCTGATGCGCCGGGAGATCTCGTCTTGGCCCGACGGCACGGCCAGCTTCACGGACTACATGGATTCCGACGGGATCGAGAGCCGCGATGTTGCCATCAGCGTGAAGGTGACGATCGACGGGGACGAGGTGGAGGTCGACCTCTCGGACTCGGACCCCATGGTCAGAGGATCGTTGAACGCCACCCGGTCGTTCATCATGGCGACGGCCTACCACTGCGTCATGTCGGCGGCTGCATCGGAGTTCCCCAACACTGCGGGGGCCTTTCGCCCCGTTCGGATCGTGACGAAACCCGGCACGGTCACCCATGCGGTCTACCCGGCCGCCAACTCGATGCGGGGCGTCACCGGTTTCCGCGCCTTCGACGCGATCAACGGAGCCTTGGCACAACTGGTGCCGGAACGCGTACCCGCTGCCGGGGAGGGGGGCAACACGGTTGTGATCCTCGGTGGTCATCACGACGACGGCGAGCCGTTCGTCTACTTCGAGTTGCTGGTGGGCACCTGGGGGGCGACGCCCCAGAACGACGGCAACGATGGGCTCAGCAATCCCATCGCGACCGCGGCCAACGTCCCGATCGAGGTGGCCGAGGCAGAGTTCCCGATCGTCATCGAGCGCTACGGCCTGGTACCGGACAGCGGAGGCGTAGGCCTCCACCGCGGAGGTCTGGGCATCGAGAAGTCGTGGCGGCCGCTGGTACCTACCTCCCTGCTGATCCGCTCCGACCGCCAGCGCCATCCTCCCTTCGGCCTGATGGGCGGCCGGCCGGGCGGGTTCTCCAGCAACACCGTGCACCGGCTGTCCGGCGAGGAGCAGGCCTTGCCGCCCATGTTCAGCGACGGTCTGGCCGCCGGAGAGTTGTACCACCACGTCCAGGCGGGCGGCGGCGGCTGGGGTGACCCGCTGCAACGGGACCCGCGGCGGGGGGCCGACGATGTCAGGAACGGCAAAGTAGGGCCGGAAGCGGCCGGTGAGTGCCATGGGGTCATCCTTGACCAGGATCTGGTTGTGGACACCGCAGCTACGGCCTCCACCCGCCGGAAGATGAGGGGAACAGGTTGAATTCGGGGAAGCAACCTGTTGCGCCGACCCGCATAACGGGGTTAGGTTGCCTAATTACGGGAGGACAAGGATGACGATGGACGCGAGCATCAACGGCGTGGCCAAGCTGGACATACAGGATCTCTCCATCTACTTCGATGACCTGCACGTTCTGGACAACATCTCCTTCCGGCTCTCGGAGGGCGACTTCGTCTCGCTGCTCGGTCCGAGCGGGTGTGGCAAATCGACCCTGCTCAACCTGGTGGCCGGTCTCCTGGCTCCGACGAGCGGAACCATCAGCCGGGACGGTATTCCCGTCACCGCACCGGGTCCGGACCGGAGCATGGTGTTCCAGGACGACGCGGTGTTCCCCTGGTATACGGTGGTCCAGAACGTCGAGTACGGCCTGAGGGTCAAGGGGGTCGAGAAGAACGAACGGCGCAGGAAGGCGCAGGGTTTCATCGATTTGGTGGGGCTAACCGGACGGGAGGATGCGTACCCGTACCAACTGTCCGGGGGCATGCGCAAGCGGGTGGACGTTGCCAGAGCCCTGGCTGCAGAACCGGATGTTCTGCTCATGGACGAGCCTTTCGCCTCGCTGGACGCGATGACCAAGACCCGCCTCCAAGCCGAGTTCCTGAAGATCTGGGAGGACTCGCGGGCCACGGTGCTGTTCGTCACCCACGACGTCGAAGAAGCCCTATACCTGAGCGAGCGGGTCTTCGTGATGTCCACGGGGCCAGGTCGACTCTTCCACCAGAGTGATGTCCCGTTCCCTCACCCGAGGGAGGAGTCACTCCGCACCAGCACCGCCTTCCAGGACCAGCGGGCCGAGCTAATCGACGCACTCCACCGGGCAGGAGCGGACTTCTAATGGTCTGCCTGCGAATGCCAAGCGACTGTTTGCCGAAGGCAGGCCATTAGCCGGAGAGGAGTTGAAGATGGGTATGGTCCGCACCGTCTTGGGGGAGATCCCGCCGGAGGATCTCGGGGTCACCCTCAGCCACGAGCACATAATCATCGACAGCGGCGACCTGTTCTGGGAGCCCCCAGGTCCCGACGACCCGCCCGAGGTACAGGCTCTGGCCGAGACGCCGGTAACCCGGGATGCCTACGAGATTCTGGCCGAGCGGCCCTACATCTCTCGCGACAACCTGAATATGACGGAACTCGATGTGGCGATCCGGGAGCTGCAGATGTATGCCGATGCCGGCGGGCAGAGCATCATCGACGTGAGCGGCAAGATACCGGGTTGGTGGCCGGACGCTTTGGCGGAGGCGAGCCGGGCCACCGGGCTCAATGTGGTGGCGTCGACCGGCTGGTACATCGCCCCGTCCCACCCGCCGGGGCACGCGACGGCCTCGGTCGGCGAGTTGGCCGAGATGCTGATCACCGACATCGAGGTGGGTATCCAGGGGACCGACATCCGGGCAGGCGTCATCGGCGAGTTGGGCATGTGCGAGCCCCTTCACCCCCAGGAGGAGAAGGTTCTCCGTGCCGGGGGGAGAGCCCAGGCAGCCACGGGGGTTCCTCTCACCGTCCACCCGATGGTCTTCAGGAAGGAGGCCCACCGCTACATCGATATCCTCGAGGAGGAGGGCGCCAACCTCGACAAGGTGTACATGAGCCATATGGATGGCAGTTGCCCCGACTACAAGTATCACGAGTCGGTGATGGATCGAGGCGTGTCGATCGATTACGACCTGTTCCGGGGAACGCCGTGGAACGACTCCCACCTGCTGTTCGGCGGTGACCACTGGATCTCCGACCGGGAACGGGTCGAGACCCTGGCCCAGATGTGCGCCGACGGTTACAGCAACCAGTTGATGCTGGCCCACGACAACTGCCTGAAGATCCACTTCGTGGAGTACGGAGGCAAGGGGTATGCCTACATCCTCAAGGAGATCGTGCCGCAGCTGCGCGAGTTGGGGGTGACCGAGGACCAGATCGACGACATGCTGGTTAAGAACCCCCGGAGGATCTTCGCGGTCTGACCGGGATTGCTTGCTGACCAAAGGAGGAGGAAGTGAATCTGGGCGCGGTACTGATCTACGCGGACGACTTCGAGACGATGCTCGCCTTCTACCGCGACCGCCTCGGCTTGGAGGTGATCGCGATCAACCCCGGACCCGAATACACCGAGGGGGTGGACTTCGTCTTCCTCGACGCCGGAGGTCCGGGAGTGGAGATCTTCGACCGATCGGTCCACCCGGCAGAGCTTCCGACGTCATTAGGCGGGTCCGTGCGTGCTGCCTTCCAAGTGGACGACCTCGACGCCACCCGAGACGGTTTGATGGCACGCGGCATCCAGGTGGGCCAGTTCGTCAACAGGCAATGGGGTCGTTACGTGGAACTGAGCGACCCGGAGAACAATCCGCTGGTCATCTTCCAGGTAGCGGGCTGAACAACATCCCTCTCGGGGACCGAGACGGGTGGTCCGAGGCGGGAGGCCAGCGGGATGCCGGCAACGCCCTAGGAGGGTGGTGGGAAACTCCCTGCTGGCCAGTCGTCCGATGGCAAACTACCTGGTCAGCGGACTGCTGGCCGACCAAGAACCCGTTTTCCATCCACCCCCCTAGTGTCCCGAGTCGGAAGTTCGTCACATAAGAGCGGGCTACACCTCCACGCCACCGAACCCCGAGAACGCGAAAACCGCCCGAACGTGCCTCTTCCCTTGGGTTTCCCACCCCCGCCGCCACCTCCGAGGGTCACGGA
>JAPOQZ010000089.1 GCA_026710435.1 bacterium
CATCCTCGCCTACCCGCCGAGCAGCTTCGCTCCGGGCCCGCTCCGACAGCACCGCCCTCGGCCGGATCAGGGGACTGGTCTCCGACCAAGACTTCGTAGAACAGGCCGCCTCCGGGCAGCGCCATACCCGCTTGGACCACACCAACACCGTCGGTCGGCCTCCCACCGGCAGATCCCGCACCTTGGTCCTGCGGCGTCCCTTCGACCGTGCCCGTGTTCCGCAACCCGAACAACCCACCACCGACGCCGTGGTCTCTACCAGCATCAACAACTCACCGTCGTCCTCGGTCGCGGCCCGAAGACGGAACCCGTCCAAACCCAGAACCGCAACGTCCAAGGAGCTATCGTTACCAGCCATCTGTGGCCTCCTTCCCTAGCAGGCGGTCAACCCGCTAAGTGTCGTGAGGCCCCAGACCCGGTGTGGCCGTATTAGGCCGCGACCAGCTGGGGAATCGGATTCGGACCTTCCGACCATGTCTTCGGAGTATCGCTTGCAGACCATATTCCGGTTGAGCTTGAATCCCATCCTGCTCGAGGAAAGGAGGCTCAGCCTCGATACTGACGCCCGCAGCGGAAACTCTAGCGCTCATTGGAGATCGACAGCGAGGTCGATCAAGTTGGCCAGTTTGTCTGCTTCCAAGGTGTGCCAGACAGGTAGTGGCTGATAGCAACTCCTTATATGGCAGAGAATCTTGAGGACATCGCGGGCAGCCTTTCTCGAATCCCGTGGAGAACCCTCGATAGATTTTGGGAGAGCAGTGTGGGCATGCCGGTACCGCTCCACGAACGCATCGTCGGCGCCGCTGATGGTGTCGCACCAGTCGTCGCGTGACCCGATGTTGATCAAGGCGGCAGCGAAGTGATCCCTTCGGGTTCCATGGGGCAGCGTATCCGTACGCCTCAGATGTGGTTCCGGCCCGAGAGCAGCGTAAGCGGAGGTCAGAGCCTCGAAGCTGTCGGATTGGCCAGCTACAAAGCGGTCGTAGGCGTCCCGGTCCGCGACGCGCAACACGACCATCGCTGCGACCGAAAGCTGCCACACATCGTACGGATGATCATCGGGAACCCGCTTGATCAGCGCTAGAGCGTAGATATGGGCAGCCTGCTGCAGATCCCGCAATGAACACGACTTGAGCTCAATAACCAGGCGAAGCACGGCTCTCGTAGCTGCCCACTTGGCCAGTCCACGCGAAGTCCGGCCGTGAAGACGGGATTCGGCGTACAGATGGTCGAGGAAAGCTTCGAGTTCTGTGCGGTTCGGGGAGGGCAGGTTAATGGGGATATCGGCGAATCGCCTAAGATATGAATCTGCATCGAAGCTGGGTCCGTACACGGCTTGCACAGCGTGACATAGTTGGCGACGGTTAACGCCGAGCAGAACCGTGACCCCGTCGACTGAGAAGAGATGGTGGATGTCCGCCAGTATCCCGAGTGTGTATTGAGGTTGGCAACGGTCGAGTTCATCCACGATCACGACCAGACGCCCGCGGTCGGCCGCTACTTCCGCTAACGATTCGGTGAACGATCTCACGGCCCGGTTGTGGTCATCCCACGAATCAATCCTTGGGATGGGATGGTCGGTGGTGAGCAGGGTGAGCAGGCCCGAGGCAGCCGACCCGATACGGGTTGCAGCCCCTTTTGGGAGGCGGGCCGAGAGCGCACCGACCATGTCAAGGAGCGGCTGCTGGGTATGTTGGTCGGCCCAGGCGTTGAACTCCGCCACAGTAACGCCTTGGTGTCGCAGGTGGGCAGCGCACATCCGTAGGAATGCGGTCTTGCCGCTACCCCACGGAGCGTCAACCATCACCACGAGTGGGCTATCCGTTGCCGTGATCACAGCGGAGAGATACTCGACCTGGGGTCGACGGTCCAGTAGGTCGTTCGCGAACGGATCGTCCTCGTCGGCAGTGAAATCCGCGGAGCGGAGCCGTAGCCCTTCGGACTCGGAGGACTGGCCTGGTTCCGTGCCTCCATCGAGATCGCCGCGGACTTGGGTCCCCAGCAGTGCGTCATGGAATCCCTGGCCGTGTGGATGCACCACCGCTGGGATCAGAGCGACTAGGAGCAGCATCCGCCCGACCATGACCCAGAACAGATACGAACCTTCGATGGTCCAGAGGACAACTGCCGCGTCGATGCCGAGAGAGAACACAAGTGACGTGACGAGCGCCCGTACAGCTAACCGCCCTATAGCGACGGGTCTACCGTCGGGAGGGGCTACCAGCCGCAACCCGAGCCACCACTTCCAGCCGAACTGGGGAGTGACCTCGTATAAGAAGGGCAGCACCAAGAGCAGACAGGTGAGAGTGACTCGAGCGGCCGTCCATGACAGCCCGAAGCGGCCGACCAGCAACTCGGGGCCATACTCGATCATGCAGAAGGTCGACGCCAAGAGGACCAAGCTGTCAAGGAGTCGGGCAGCGAAGCGGCGTCCGAGGAGGAGGTTGTGCGAGTACACGTCGAGCCGACGTGGATGAAGTAGACCGAAGAGCACCTGAACTGACCCCGCAAGCACCATCCCTACTCCTGCCGCAGCTAACTGGCCAATCGTGGAATGCGCCACCAGTAGCGGCTGCCAGGACGCGTCTATCCATGGAAGCGGGACGGCGAGAAGACAGGGACCCAAGCACAAGTTGTCTCTGTCTCCGAGCGCCAGATAGACAAGAATCAGCGCCACTGTTCCCACAGCGAGGCCAAAGAACAGAAGAACGAGAATTGCTGGGTGTGTCTCCCTTTCGTACCCAAACAGGGCGAGA
The DNA here is from genome assembly GCA_026710435.1 of bacterium. Classification (GTDB taxonomy): domain Bacteria; phylum Actinomycetota; class Acidimicrobiia; order Spongiisociales; family Spongiisociaceae; genus JAPPFW01. Next base: position 2,757 of record JAPOQZ010000089.1, read on the forward strand.
CGTTTAGAGAACGTGTTTCCCGCATATCCGAATCCGAACGCGATGATGAATCCGACCGGCACTAGGGCAGCGGTCAGTGCGTCCCGAAGTAGAGGTCCGCTGTGGGTCTCAGCAAACCACCATGCAAGGCTGGCCGCGGTTGGTACCGCCATGAACAGGACACCAACCACCCGGTACCCGTGCCAGCCAAGGGTGGAAGAGGGTTCTGTCATACCGGCTGGAAGGGTAACCGTCAGTTCGTTGTTCCTCTTCGATCTCCTGTGACCCACCACGAGCTCCGAGCGCAGCCACTGCTTGGCAAGGCCAGTCGAACGTTGCCTGCAGGGCCGGGAGGCTTGCCCGCATAGCGAAGTCGGGACGCGCCGGGCGAAGCCTCGCATCAACCTTCAGGCTGGGTGCCAGCCTCCGTCCCGAGCGGAGTTGCCCCGCTTTTTGGGACACTTCGCGATTTGTTATCCACAGGGTGGTTTGGGGATCCTTTCGTAGTCGGCGGGTGAGTGGTATCCGATGGCTGAGTGCCGCCGGTGGAGGTTGTAGAAGCCTTCGATGTAGTCGAACACGGCGGAGCGGGCCTGGTTCCGGTTGGCGAAGCCGCTCCGGTCTAGGAGTTCGGTCTCGAGGGTGGCGAAAGTGCGACTCGGCTACCGCGTTGACGCCCCTATTGTCAAGTATTGTGGTTCATGGGGGTGGGGACGGTGTGTTGTCGGGTTCGGTGGTCTGCCATGACGTGTTGGTAGACCTCGCGGGCGAGGAAGCGTTTCAGGCAGCGGATGATGTCTTTTTTGGTGAGGCCTTCGGTGGTGCGGCCAGCGACGTAGTTGATGGTGGGTTGGTGGAATCGCATGCGTACGATGGCGAGTGGGTAGAGCGCAGCGTTGGCTTGTCGGTGTCCGCATCGGTATAGACGGTGCCGGCTGGTTTGTCCTGACGAGGCTGGGATGGGGCAGGCGCCGCAGAGTTTCGCGAACGCGGCCTCGGAGCGGATCCGTTCTGGGTTGTCGCCGAACACGATGAGGAACTCGGCTGCGGAGTCGGCTCCGATGCCGTATGCGTCTCGTAGTGTCGGCGACGCCTGGGTGGCGACGTCGTCGAGGACGGCGTCGTAGGTGGCGTACTTCGGTGTCGAGGTGGCGCCAGCGGCGTGCTAGTGCTCTCAGTGAGTGCTTGGCCGAGGCTGTGGGGCTGTTCATTGCCGAGACTCGGAAGCGGGCGCAACGGTTGATGAGGGCCCGGTTGGTGAGCCCATCGAGGGATTCACGCAGCTCGGCTGGGGCGTTGATGATCAGTGTTTTGAGGGTGATGATCGCCGAAGTTCGGCCTTTGTGGGCGGTGTCTCTGGCCACTTTGGGCTGGCGGATCATCTCCACCAGCCCCCCAGTAGGTTTTGGGAATCGCGGTCGAGGTTCCTGCAAGGACCGACCGTGCGGCGGCTTCCGCGTCGATAGCGTCTGATTTGCCGTTGTTGCGCCGCGAGCGGCGATCACCCCGGTTGACTTCCACGACCCGATGCCCGCAGCGTCTCAGATAGCTGGTGAGCCCAGCTCCGTAGCTGCCGGTGCCTTCGATCCCGAACCCCTCAACCCGGCCGAGTTCCTGGACCCATGCCACCCGGCTGGGCGTAGCCACCGCTGTCAGCGCTCACCGCGCGGTCACCCAGACGGGTGCCGTGCTGGCTGAATTGCCACCGCTACGTGGATGTGCTTGTGAGTGTCGACCCCGACAATCACCTTGCTCGACGGAGCATCCGACACGATACTGTTCATAAGTTTCCTCCCTTTTGTGGTGGAACACACACCCAGCCGGCCGGGTGGGCGGACAAGACTGTGACGAGTCGGATTGCAAGCTCCAGGCCCCTATGGGGTCACTGCCCTCCGGGACGGCTAACTGTGTGTGAAACAAGCCGCCGAGCCGGGCCGACAGATCAACGCAAAGACACTCTGCGGCCGGTCGTAACAAGAGTCAGACCCGACCCA
>JAPOQZ010000145.1 GCA_026710435.1 bacterium
ACCGCCGGTGTATACGGCTATCTACCAGTGTGCAACGAGCCTGTGACAGATACAACCCTCTGGTAATTCGGTGGCCGGTTCGGGTTCGGCTCGTCAAGCCGAGAACGCAAGCGAAACAGAGATACAGGACACTAGGAGGGTACTCAGAACCGGGATGGGTGGTGTCCCACCGCTCGCTGGTCTCGGGGCCCTTCGCCGACCGTCCGGTGGCTGTGCCGGCTATCCCGGTACTTCCTTCAGGGCCTCCTCGAGAGTGGTCCATGGAAGGTTCGCGCACTTGATTCGTACCGGGAACTTGCGTACCCCTTGGAGGGCCTCGAGGTCTCCTAGCACCGCGCCCGGCCGCTCCGGATCGAGTCCCGGGTCGGTGGCGCCGTCGACACCCATCATTCCCTTGAAGAGGTCGGTGATACGCTGCACCTGCTCGATGGACTTGGTCTGGACAGCGTCACCCATCATCGACCCGGAGGCCTGTGAGATGGAGCATCCGTGTCCTGTGACCCCGATCTCGACGATCATGTCTCCGTCGATGACTACGTCTATGTGGACCTCGTCACCGCACAGAGGATTGCTGCCATCGGCGCTCGCGTCGGGCTCAGGGAGCCTCCGGCGGTTGCGGGGACTCCTGTAGTGGTCGAGGATTACCTCGCGGTAGAGTTCTTCGAGCGCCATAGATGAACCTCCACGATAGAACCTGGAAACCGTCCAAGACGAATGCTCCTAGGAGGGGTGCTCCAGACCCCCGGTTGGCCCTACCTGCCGGTGACATCGTCGCAGGGTCAGCGGACCGAGGGACAACCCAAACCGCCGTTCTTAGGGACCCGATTGTGCGTGTCCAAAACCCCGTCAATCCAGCCCGAACAGGCGGGTGGCAACGCCCAGCGCATCGACCAGGGCGTCGACATCCTCCGGAACGTTGTAGACATAGAAAGAAGCTCGCGCCGTGGCCGTCAGGCCGAGATGCCGCATCAAGGGCTTGGCGCAGTGGTGACCCGCTCGAACCGCAACCCCCTGCTCATCGAGGATGGTGGCGATGTCGTGGGCGTGGATCCCGGGGATGTCGAAGCTAACCGTTCCTCCCCGAGCAGTTGTGTCGGACGGTCCTTGGATCGACAGTTTGGGCACGGTGGCCAAGCGTTCCAGAGCGTAAGAGGTCAGGGCGCGGTCGTGCTCAAGGACGTTGTGCATCCCGAGTCCGGAGAGGTAGTCAACCGCGGCGCCCAGAGCGACGGCCTCCACGAAGGGAGGGGTGCCTGCTTCGAACTTGTGCGGTACGGGCGCCCACGTTGATTCGAACCGCTTCACATCGCGGATCATCTCACCCCCACCCTCGGCCGGCTCCATCTCCTCTAGAAGGTCCCTTCGTCCCCACAGGACCCCGATGCCGGTGGGCCCGAGCATCTTGTGTCCCGAGAAGGCCAGGAAGTCTGCGCCGAGGGCCTGGACATCCACCGGAGCGTGTGGCACCAGTTGCGCTCCGTCGACCAGCATCACGGCCCCTATTTCATGGGCCATACGGGCGATCTGCGAGACCGGTGGCATGGTGCCCAGCACGTTGGACATTCCTGAGAGGGCCACGATCTTGACCCGCTCGTCGAAGCGGTCCTGAGCCGCGGCCGGGTCGATGCGGAAGTCGTCGGTGATCTCCAGGTAGATCAGCTCGGCGCCGGTGTGACGGGCGATGATGTGCCAGGGCACGATGTTGGCGTGATGCTCCATGACGCTGGTCAACACCCGGTCCCCTGGCTTCAGAGTGTTCAGGCCCCACCCATAGACGAATAGGTTCATTGCGGCGGTGGCGCTGCGGGTGAAGATCACCTCCTCGTCGGTGGTCGCATTGAGGAACCGAGCCACCTTGCGGCGGGCTTCCTCGTAGGCTTCGGTCGCCTCTTGGGAGAGGGTGTAGGCCCCTCGGTGGACGTTGGCGTACGATTCGCTGTACATCCGTATGATGGAGTCCAGCACCTGGGTGGGCTTCTGGGAACTGGCGGCCGAGTCGAGGAACACCAAGCGGCGACCGTTGATCCGCCGTTCCAGGATCGGAAAGTCCGAGCGGATGCTGGAAGGATCGATCATGACACGGCGGCCGCCCGGAAGGCGTCGTAGCCCTCCGATTCCAGACGGTGCGCCAAACCGGCTCCGCCGGAGGCCACTATCCGGCCGGCGATCAGGACATGGACCGTGTCGGGGGTGATGTAGTCGAGAAGCCGCTGGTAGTGGGTAATGATGAGGAAACCCCGCTCCGACCCGGCCAACCGGTTGACCCCTTCGGCGACGATGCGCAGGGCGTCGATGTCCAGACCCGAGTCGGTCTCGTCCATAATCGCCAGGTCCGGCTCGAGTACCGCCATCTGCAGCACCTCGTTGCGCTTACGTTCCCCGCCCGAGAAACCCTGGTTGACGTAGCGGTCGGCAAAGCTGGAGTCCATACCGAGCGAAGACATGGCATCCATGACGCGTAGCCGCAGTTCGAGCACCGTGTAGTCGATTCCGGTCCGGTTGCTCAGGGCGGTCCGCAGGAAATTGACCACCGACACGCCCGGGATCTCCTCCGGATACTGGAATGCCAGGAACATTCCCATATTTGCCCGTGTCGGCGGGTCGGCCTCGGTGATGTCCTCGCCTTTGAACAACACCCTTCCCGAGGTGATCCGGTACGCGGGATGGCCCATGAGGGCCTTTGCAAGGGTTGACTTGCCGGAACCGTTCGGACCCATGAGAGCGTGGATCTCACCCAGGTGGCTGGTCAGGTTGACTCCGCGGAGAATGGGCTGGTCATCGACTGTGACGTGCAGGTCCTCGATGGCGAGCAACGGAACGGTTTGAGTCAAGGGTGGGCCTCCCGGTGGGCAGGTCGAAGTTCGCGCCAAGGGTACTTGGAGCAGCAGCGTGGTGGTAACTCGAGATTTCGTTGCCGTACCTTGGCAGTTGTCCGGTCTGCCGGGTGCTGGTGTCCGAACGAGACAACCTGGTCTCATTCGGGTCCCCGGGAACTTTCCGACTGTACGGTGCGTCCAAGTGGGAAGCGGTCGGGAAGTCGGTGCGAGCTCTGCTCTCTGCCGGCACCAGGACCGCAACGTTGAGGTTCCGATCGGGAGGAAGCGGATGATGAGGAAAAGTACGAGCTTGCTCGTGGCGATCGCAATCCTGGTCGGTAGCGCGGGACCCGGCTATACCCAGTCCCAGCCCGCGCCGGGAGGACCCGCCGAAGAGGCCGCAGCACCGGGGAAACTGATCCAGTTCGACAGTTGCGCTGCGTTTCTCGATCACTTAAAGGCTGAGGCTCTGGAGCGGGTGGGACCCTACGGCTTGGGCGGCGCAACTCCTTTCGCCATAGCGAGAAGCGCAGAAGTCGCCGCGGAGGAAGAAGCGAGCGCCGCATCTGACGCACAGACCGTCCCCGTGGCCGGAGTCGACTACTCCACGACGAACGTGCAGGAGGTCGGAGTCGACGAACCCGACATCGTGAAGACAGACGGTAGGCGTGTCCTGGCACTCGCCCGCGGTGTTCTCTATTACATCGACGTATCGTCCGGCACCCCCACCCTGGTGTCCACCTATGACCTCTGGCCATGGAACGAACGCTTCGGCGGTGGCTGGAGGGTTCCCGACAACCAGATGTTTCTCAGCGGTGACACTGCCCTCCTGATGATCTCCGGCTTCCGGTTCGACCCTCAGCTAGGCACCGAAGAGCAGACGATCGTTCTGCAGATAGATCTGTCCGAACCGGAGGTCCTGGCGGTGGCGCGCACCCTCACCATCGAGGGGCGACTCGTGTCGGCCCGGCTGGTAGGTGATAGGGCCGCCCTTGTGATCTCGTCGGGTTCCCGGATCGAGAGGGAATTCGTCAACCCGGCAAGCCGCTACCCATCGGCGATGTGGAGAGCGGAGCGGGCCAACCGGACGGCCATCCGGGAGTCCACTCTCGAGCACTGGGTCCCCGGATATGAACTGAGCATCCGCAGCTCTTCGGCCTCGACACGAGGAGCGCTGATCGACTGCACCACCACGTACGCTCCCGAGCAGTTCTCGGGTTTCGATCTGCTGTCGGTGCTGACTTTCGATCTCGGCGAAGGCACGGACATAGAGGTGGGCTCGATGGCAACCGTCATGGCGGGGGGGGACACCGTGTATGCCTCCTCGGAACGGCTCTACGTTGCGAATCGTCGATGGATCGACCGCAACGACTTCGGTGCCGAGGACGCCCAAGGAGTGACCACCCACATCCACCGTTTCGATGTCAGCGGTTCTGACGGTCCCGCCTACGAGGCGAGCGGTTCGGTAGACGGTTTCCTGCTCAACCAGTTCGCCATGTCAGAACACGAGGGCTACCTGCGCGTAGCTTCCACGGATACCCCGGTCTGGGGTTGGTGGCGGCAGGACGGGACTTCGGTGAGCCGTGTGGATGTGCTCCAGCGTGATGGCGCGGAATTACGCCTCGTCGGATCGGTGGGAGGCCTCGGCCAAGGAGAGCGGATATACGCGGTGCGTTTCATCGGTGACATCGGATACGTGGTCACCTTCCGCCAGATCGACCCGCTCTACACCGTCGATCTCTCAGATCCCTCGGATCCAAGGGTCGTGGGAGAACTCAAGATCCCCGGGTACTCGGCATATCTACACCCCATCGGGAAGAACGTCTTGCTGGGCGTGGGTCAGGACGCTGACGAGTTGGGCCGAGTCCTGGGTACCCAGGTGTCGGTCTTCGATGTCTCCGATCTGGCCAACCCGGTGCGCACCCACCAGTTCAAGCTCCCGAGATCCTCCAGAACGGAGGTGGAGTTCAACCACCGGGCCTTCCTCTACCGGCCGCAGACGGGACTGGCAGTGCTGCCCATCGGCTGGTGGGGGTACAGGGAAGGCTCCGGGGAGTGGGAGAGCTACCAGGGAGCAATCGCGTTTCAGGTGGGACCGGAGGGGATCGAGAGGCTGGGCATGGTCGAGCATGAGTACGACAAGCGCGATCTCGCAGAGGTCTCCGGGGCATACCGATGGCCGTACGCTCCAATAAGGAGGTCCTTCGTCATCGGGCAGAGGCTGTTCACCCTTTCCGATGCCGGACTGAAGGGGTCGGACCTGAGCTCCCTGTCGGACAGTTCTTGGACGCGGTTCCCGCTGCGCCCATCTGTACATTGAGGAGGTCTGCCTCTTGGGCGCGGAACGATTAGCGGGTACGCCGGATAGCTGCTCGCCTGGTTAAACAGTGACTGCGACAGTTGACTGGTCTATGGCTGTGAACAGCGGTTCTCCATGCTTGAACGCCTATCGGACTTGCAGTCGAGGCCGGACGTGTCCGTCGTCGATGTTCCCAGGACCAGCGATCTCCTGCCGCCCGGTCCGCTGATAGGCTACCGGTCATGCATTCCAGTGCCGTGTTGGTAATTGGTGTTGTCCTGCTAGCGGTGTTGATAGTCGTGGTAGCTGTGCTGACGGTGTCAAGAAACCGCGGTCGGCAAGCCCCGGAGTCTCCGGTGTATGTGGTCAACGACGCAGTCGACTTCACGGTGGCAGCTCTTGAGGCCGACACGCTGGATCGAGTCGGGAAGACCGGAGTTCGTAGGATCATCGAGTGGTCTACCCACTACCTACAGGGTCTGGCCATCCCGGCCCATCAGCGAAAAGGGCTGGTGGTAGTGGCTGGCGGAGAAGAGCGCGCGATCGAGTACATTCATCGGGAACTGGCAAGGCGAGGTTACGAGTACTCGCCGGGCGATATCGCGGCGGTTCTAGCCGGCGAGGCCGGGTACCTGGCCGGGATAGGCGCGCTGGGTGAACGGGTAAAGGAGCAGGAGCCGGTATGAGGGCACGTTGCGGTCGCTGCGGTACGGGATTCGATGTCATGGGGCCGGGCCGTTATGCCTGTGCGGCATGTGGCGTCACCAACGAGGTTCGTGGGGGATCTCCGGGCCAGCCGGGAGCCGGGCCACAGCCCGGACCCCCCGGAGCAGGTCCCCAGGGACCGATGGCAGCGCCGCCTCCTCCACCCGAGCGGCCGTCCCAGCGTGCGCGTTGTCCAGACAAGGACTGCGGGTTCAGCTTCATAGTGGGCGAGATAGCTGTGGCTCCGTGTCCGATGTGCGGTACCGAGGTCAGAACCGGGAGGCGGGCCGGCCGGGGGAGTGGATCTCGCTGATGCTGCGGCGTGCGGATGCAGGCAGCCCGTTCGCTCACTCTTGCGGTCCTCAGGCGGCCAGGGGAGCGCTCCGAAAAGACACGCGATGCCGCGCCTGAGGCGCTTCGAGCGAAGCCGCTTCGTCGGTGCCAGGGACACGATGATCGTGTACGACTGTGATGATCCGGAACAGTTCGCCTTGTTGGAGCATCGTGTTGCGTTAGACGACCTGCTGCGTCGCAAGCTGATCCAGACCTACGGTCCCGACACCCTGGCTGAGGCCCGGAACCGCGGCTTCGGGCTTTCGCGGAGGCGCTGAGCCAGCGACGGTACGAGCGCTTGAGGAGACGACCCCGGGCGGACCCACCAGCGTCGGCGCGGCCACCTACTTCATATAATGCCCAGGAGGAACCAGAGGCCTACGCCCACCAGGATTACGAGGGCGGTGATCAAGGCTCCGACGATCAGGAAGCGGGTAGGCATCGATGTGCAGGATAGTTGGTCCGGGAGAAACTCCCCGGCATCCTTGGTGACCATCGCATCGGTCTCCCATGACTTTCGGGACGGGGAATCAGCGGCTTCGGAGACGGCTACGGGACCGCTCGTTTCATGTTCAGTGGACATCGAACGGCCGATCCTTCGTGTTTGGTGGACGTTGCCACAGCACTAGGCTGGGTGTTCCTCAGCGGCGGATCCGGGAGATGTGACTTCGGGTGTATGACGTAATTGTTGTCGGGGGAGGCCCTGGTGGTTACGGGGCTGCCCTGTATGCCCGTAACTTCGGTCTGTCCGTGGCGCTGATCGAGGAGGACACGATCGGGGGGACCTGCCTTCTCAGGGGGTGCATCCCGGCCAAGAGCTGGTTGCAGGCCGCCGAGGTGTTCTCGACCGTCCGGTCGGCAGCCGATTTCGGGGTGATCACCGACGACCCGCGCTTCGACTGGACTGTTGCGCTGGCCCGCAAGAACCGGATCGTCAACGGTCTGGTCCGTGGCTTAGCCGGGCTGTTGCGACACCGGAAAGTGGAGGTCATCCGAGGCCGGGGCCGGTTGGCAGGTGCGGGCCGGGTGGAGGTCGAGGAACCTGGAGGGTTCCGAGTCCTGGAGGCTCGCAACGTGGTGCTCGCCACGGGCTCAGCACCCGTGGAGTTGCCGGGGTTTCCTTTCGACGGGCGCCGGATTGTCAGTTCGGATCATGCGCTCGACTGGCCCGAACGGCCCCACCGGGTGGGGATCGTCGGAGGCGGCATAGTCGGATGCGAGTTCGCCAGCCTGCTGGCCGATGTGGGGACCGACGTCGTCGTGTTCGAGATGCTGGATCAGATAATCCCCGGATTCGAACCAGGCGCCGCAAGGGAGCTGCAGAAACAACTCCGTCGCCGGGGTGTGACCTTCGTTCTGGGGGCGCGCGCCGAACTGAAGGCTGCCGGAGACCGAATGAGTCTGGCCACAGCGGGGGAGAGCGGCGGATTCGAGGTCGATAGGGTCTTGGTGGCGGTCGGACGGAGACCGCTCACGGACAACCTCGGTCTCGGTCCTGCCGGGGTCGAAACCGACCGCGGATTCGTCAGGGTCGATCTCGAGACCATGCAGACCACCCGGTCGGGAATCTTCGCAGTGGGCGACATCGTCGCCGGAACGCCGGGCCTGGCCCACGGAGCGTTCGCGGAAGCCATCGCGGCGGTGACGTTCATCGCAACCGGAACTCCCAGGCCGGTCGATTACCGGGCCCTTCCCAGCGTGGTCTACACCCATCCCGAGGTGGCGGCCGTGGGTCTCACCGAGGCAGAAGCGGTTGCCGAGGGTCTCTCGGTCGATACTCATGACCACTCCTTCGTAGGCGTCGGGAGGGCTCGGATCATCGGTAAGAACAAGGGCTTCGTCAAGATCCTCACCGAGAGGGGCGGCCCGATCGTGGGTGCCACGGTGGTCGGTCCCCAAGCCGGGGAGCTAATCCACGAGCTGATGTACATGGTGGGTTGGGAAGCCCTACCGGAGGAGGCGGCAGCCTTTGTCCATGCCCATCCCACGCTGAGCGAAGCGACCGGGGAGACGCTGATGGGCGCAGCCGGTCTTCCCCTCCACTGAGATGTCGTACGAGTCGCAGACCATGGGAAGGTGAACAATGTCAACCACAGTCTCGATGCCGCAACTGGGGGAGACCGTCACCGAGGGGACAGTGCTCCGCTGGATGAAGCAGGTCGGCGACCGCATCGCCGAGGACGAGCCGCTGGTCGAGATCTCCACCGACAAGGTCGATACCGAGGTGCCGTCGCCGGTATCGGGCGTGATCAGCAGCATCCTCGTCGACGAGGGCGAGACCATAGGAGTCGGGACCGCCATGGCGGTCATCGGTGACGGCAGTGATGCCACCGGAGACGCATCCGACGGCTCCTCCGCTTCCCCGCCGGTAGCCGCGCAGCCTGCACCCGCAGACCTCGCGCCAGCCCCGGCTCCCGCGCCTTCCCGACCGGCTAGGCCAACCGCTCCCCGGTCGCGGCCTTCATCCGCACGCCGTTCCGGCCCAGGTCAGTTCCTGTCTCCGGTTGTCCGCAGGTTGGCGCGCGAGCATGGCATCGACCCGTCCGAGATCAAGGGCTCGGGCAGGGACGGGCGGGTCACCCGCAACGATGTCTTGGCGTACATAGACCGTATGCAGGCTGCTCCTGCTGCGGCGCCGGCCGCGCCCGCTTCGACTCCCAAAGTGGACCCACCCGCTCCGACGGAGGTCGCACCGGTCCGGGCCGCCCGCCCGGCTCCAGCGGATAGTGTGCCCGAAGACGATGCCGCTGAGGACACCCGCAAACTGAGTCGCCTCAGGGTCCGGATTGCCGCCAACATGATCAAGTCCCGCCAGACCGCCGCCCATGTATGGACATCCATGGAAGTGGACTACGAGGCGGTGGAGCGGGTCCGCCAAGCCCATCGCCAAGACTTCAAGAAGGGGGAAGGATTCTCCCTCACGTACCTGCCCTTCATCGCCAAGGCCACTATCGAGGCGCTCAGGGAGTTCCCCATCGTGAACAGTTCGTTCGATCTGGAGGGACGAACGGCCACACACCATACGGACATCGGCCTGGGTATAGCCATCGACCTGAACCAGGAAGGCCTGATGGTGGCCACCATCAAGAACGCTGACGACTACACGATGCGAGGGCTGGCCCGCAAGATCAGGGATGTAGCGGAACGAGCCAGGAACGGGCGGGTGGGTCCCGACGACGTTACGGGAAGCACGTTCACGATCACCAATCCCGGGCCGTACGGATCGTTCATGTCCGCTCCGATCATCAACGTGCCCAACGTGGCGATCCTTTCGACCGACACCGTTGCCAAGCGGCCCAAGGTGGTCACCACGAGCGACGGGCAGGATGTCATTGCCATCCGGCATATCGGATATTTGGGGTTGTCCTGGGACCATCGGGCCTTCGACGGCTCCACCGCGGTGCTGTTCCTGCGGCGTATACGGGAAAACCTGGAGAACTGGGATTGGGAACAGCATCTGATCTGAACGGGGTCCTGCCGGGCAGTGGCACCCCGAGAGCCCGTGCGTTCCAGGGGGTTGCCGATTCCGGACTGGTCCGCAGCAGGTGGCTAGGGCGCCTCGACTACGAGGAGGCCTGGGACTTGCAGAGGGCCTTCTGGGAAGGCCGCTACACCGGACGAGCCGGATCCGACTACCTGCTTCTGCTGGAACATCCCCATGTGTACACGTTGGGACGCAACGCTGATCCCGCCAACCTGCTGGTTTCTGAGGAGCGTCTGGCCGAGGTGGGGGCGAAGCGGTTCGACATAGACCGGGGCGGCGACATCACCTACCACGGGCCGGGACAACTGGTCGGGTACCCCATCGTACAGTTGGCCGATACCCGAAGGATCGTTCCCTACGTGCGGGCGGTGGAGGAGGTCCTTGTCCGTACGCTGGCCGACTTCGGGGTCGATGCGTATCGAGACGCCGGCTACACGGGCGTGTGGACCGACAAGGGTAAGGTCGCAGCCATCGGGATCAGGGTCGCTCGCCAGGTCACCATGCATGGCTTCGCGCTCAACGTGAACCCCGACATGTCCTTCTACAACTACGTGAACCCGTGCGGTGTCACCGACCGACCGGTGACCTCCCTGGTGGAACTCCTGGGCCGTCCGGTCTCCATCGAGGAGACGGTCGAGGCGTTGCTCCCGCGCTTCAGCGAGGTCTTCGGGTATGCCTTCAACGAGATCCAACTCGGAGCGTTCACCAGGGGACAGGGCAGGCCGCGTGCCTTCGAGGTGGACCGGTTGCTAGCCGAAGGATGCTTCTCGGCCGCCCGCCGATCAGAGACTCCGGTGACGATCGGCAAGAGATTGGTAGACGAGCCTCGGCGTCCGCCCTGGATGAAGGTGACCGCGCGTCTCGGTAGCGACTACCGCCGCTTGGGGCGGCTCATGAGAGATCTCGACCTGCACACCGTGTGTGAGGAGGCCGGATGTCCCAACATCTACGAGTGCTGGGGTCAGGGCACTGCCACCATGATGATCCTGGGCGACACGTGTACGAGGGCTTGTGGTTTCTGCAACGTGAACACCGGCCGCCCGCAGGGCCTCGACCTGCAGGAGCCGTTCCGGGTGGCCGAGGCAGTGGAGGTGATGGGCCTGGCGCATGCGGTCATCACGTCGGTCAACCGGGATGACCTCGATGACGGCGGTTCCACCGTCTTCGCCCGGACGGTCCGAGAGGTGCGTAAACGGGTTCCCGGCTGCGACGTGGAGGTTCTCATCCCGGACTTCAAAGGGGCCCGGACCGACCTCGAACGGGTTCTCGAGGCCGGACCCTCGGTACTCAACCACAACACGGAGACGGTGCTCCGGTTGCAACGGGAGGTACGCACGTCGGCCAATTACGGTCGGTCGCTTGCCCTGCTCGCCCGGGCGAAGTGGTACAACCCCTCGGGGGCCGTGAAGTCGGGGCTCATCGTGGGGATGGGCGAGACCCGGGACGAGATTCTCGGGGCACTGGCCGACCTACGGGCAGTTGGAGTGGATATCGTCACCATCGGCCAGTATCTGCGTCCGACCGTCCGGCATCGCCCCATCCAACGCTACGTCCACCCTGACGAATTCGACGAGTACGCCGAGTACGGACATCGGCTCGGTCTGGCCCATGTCGAGTCCGGTCCTCTGGTTCGATCTTCCTATCACGCACGTGACTCTTTGGACGCGGCGGCGGGAGTGGAGGTCCCGGTTGCGATCGGTGCAAGGAGTTGACCGGCAGGGCAGGCTGACTGCTGCCGGGAGGGCCTGCGGCTCGTTCCCAACGCCTGCCGTTCGGGTTCGGAAGGCAGGTGGGCCTCCGAGCTCTCCTCATGAGATCCGTCTCGTGGGATTGGACGAGATTGCGAGAAGCTTCAGGGTAGCCGGCTACCTACCGGCGATTAGGCCCGTTTCGATGTGAGGCGGCATGCTGAAGCGGGCGTGTCCGGGAACATGAGTGATCAGCACCCTCCTAGTGTCCTGTATCTCTGTTTCGCTTGCGTTCTCGGCTTGACGAGCCGAACCCGAACCGGCCACCGATTACCAGAGGGTTGTATCTGTCACAGGCTCGGTGCACAATGGTAGATAGCCGTATACACCGGCGGTTCGTTTCCGACGTCGAGCGGACCGCGGCAGGGTTCATACTGTCCGGAACCGGCCCGCACAGGGGATAGAAGGTCGCGTCCGTGACCCTCG
>JAPOQZ010000191.1 GCA_026710435.1 bacterium
CCCGGCCGTTGTGGTGGTCGTCTACACCGAGGATCCCGAGCACCTGGCCGAGATGACACGGCTGCGCCAGGTGCGAACTGGCGGGAACGTGAGACTCGCCCGGCCGTACGACCCGATCGTGTTCGAGCGCACCTGGACCAGGAACGGAATGGACTATGCATCGATTCCCCAGGTCGCCGTGGACTGCCTGACAGGCCCTGGCAGAATGCCTGCCGAAGGGGAGGCTCTACTCGCCTGGATGCGCACTCGTCCCAGCGACTGGCGATCCTCGCTGCTCCGGCGCGGGGCAGGCACGGCATGACTCAGCCCGCGTCGCCGGCTTACGAATACCTGGCGGCCAGGCGCGTCCTGCTCGATGCTCTCGTCGCGCTCGAGCCCCACATAGGCGCGGTGATCGTAATAGGAGCCCAAGCCGTGTATCTGAGAACCGAAGATCGGATGCCCCACTACCAGCCGTTTACCACTGACGCCGACCTGGTGGTCGACCCTGGCCTGCTCGCCGAGACGCCACTCCTTGCGGACGCAATGCTCGCGGCAGGCTTCAAGAGCACGCGGGAACCCGGGATCTGGATGCGACATATCAAGCATCCCGGGCTCGGTGGTGACATCGCGGTACCCGTAGATCTGATCGTTCCCTCGCAGATAGCACCGAGCGCAGGTCGCCGGGGAGCCCGCCTGCCAGGCGGTCACGGGAACAGGGCAGCCCGCAAGACACGAGGCGTCGAAGGGGCACTAGTTGACCATGACCCCCTCCTCATCGGAGCGCTTGACTCCCGAGACGAACGCCGTCCGGTAGTGAATGTCGCCGGCGCCGGCGCGCTCGTCGTCGCCAAAGCACACAAGCTAGGCGAGCGGTTGACCACCCCCTCCCGTCTCATAGCCAAAGACGCCGGAGACATATACCGCCTGTTCGAGGCGACCGCCTTGATGCGGATGGCCGCCACGACAGCACGGTTGCTTGCCGACGAACGCTCATCTGCCACCACCGAACAAGCGCTTGATTATCTTGTCCAACTGTTTGGAACGCCCGGTAGCCCGGGAGTCAGACTCGCTACCCAGGCACTCGCCGATGTAGCGGACACATCGACAGTCACCGAGATGATCGTCGGATACACCCGCGACCTGGTCCAAGCTGCGAGCAGCGATTACACGTAGCCCGTCAGGACCCGCGGCATCCAATCGAAGCTGACGACCTCCCGGGGCCCGAGAACTAGACACACCGGACCTAATGCCTCCGGCGAGAAGCTCATCAAGCCGGACATCGTCGTAGAGGGCCTGACGATCGACCTGTTCATAGCGGAACCCACCGAAGGAACCTTGGATGACGCACGCCCCCGGACTCTTGATTGCTGTACAGGACCGCGCTTTGGATTGTGTATAACAAACATGACACCACAAGCCATCGGAGAACAGATTGATGCTCAACGCCAGTTTCGTTCGCGCTGTGAAACAGGTGGGCCGGTACGGTGAGGGTCGCGGCGGTCATGGGCTAGCCCTACTGGTACGACCCAGAGCAGGGGGAGGAATCCGGAAGTCTTGGATTCAGCGGATTCGTATAGACGGGCAAACCACGAACATCGGCCTCGGTCCCTATCCAGTAGTCACATTGGCTGAGGCTAGAAGGCGTGCCCTCAACAACTGCAGAAAGGTCGAGGACGGGATAGACCCACGTCGTGGTAGCGGTAACGGCCATGCCCCGTCGTTCGCAGAGGCGACAGACGCCGTCATCGCCATTTACCGAACTGGCTGGAAGCCGGGTGGCCGCACCGAACAGAAGTGGCGGACGACTCTGCGGGACTACGCGTTTCCAACATTAGGGACGAAGCCTGTGAACAAGATCACGACCGCCGATGTCATGGCTGTCTTGGTTCCTATCTGGCACGAGAAGCCCGTGCTGGCCAGGACCCTCAAGCAACGGATCGGTGCGGTCATGCGGTGGGCGGTGTGCCAGGGCTTCCGAGCAGATAACCCGGCTGGGGATGTCCTCGTGGCAGGGCTCCCGAAGCAGAACGGTCACACCAACCACCATCGCGCTGTGCCCCACAGCCAAGTCGCATCCGTGATCAACGAGGTGCGCCGGTCAGCAGCTCTGCCCACCACCCGCGCCTGCTTCGAGTTCCTAGTCCTGACCGCCGCACGGACTAGCGAAGCCAGGCTCGCGCGCTGGTCGGAGGTCGATATGGAAGGATCTGTGTGGACCATTCCCGGAGAGCGGATGAAGTCAGGCCGGGTGCACCGGGTACCTCTCTCGGTGCGGACGCTCGAAGTCTTGGAGGAGGCACACCGGTGGAAGAATGGAGGCGATCTGGTGTTCCCGAGCCGCACCGGCCGACCGCTAGGGCATAGCACCCTTCTTCACCTCATGCGTCGCTTGCGCATCGACGCAACTCCGCACGGAATGAGAAGTAGCTTCAGGATCTGGGCAGAGGAGTGCACCGACGCGCCGCGGACGGTCTCAGAGGCAGCGCTTGCTCATGTCAACCGCAATCAGGTCGAGGCTGCGTACCTACGTTCCGACTTGTTCGACCGCCGCCGCGTGCTCATGAATCAGTGGGCTGCCTACGTGACCACGACCACGGCCTGACGATCAGGACGAAGGTGCGCCTTCACAGCACCGAAGTGACACCAGAACTTATACCAGAGTTTCTCTAACGATTCGGGTTGTCGCCCGAACTAGCTGCCTACCTGCCGAAAGACCCAGCGCCTCGTGGATCATCGAGACTCTCACCGATTACCACCTCCCCCCTGACACCCGGGATCACATCGTGTCGATCGCTGACGAGTACCTGTTCTTGCATCCGCATATTGCTTACCCGGACATATACGCAGCGGGCGGGTTTGATGTGGTGGTCGGCAACCCACCCTGGGGACGGATCAAGCTACAAGAGAAAAAATGGTTCGCCCACCGGAACCCAGAGATCGCGGCTGCACCGAACAAGGCGGCCCGCGCGAGGTTGATCAAAGAGCTCAAGACCCAAGATCCTCGGCTCTACCAGGAGTTTCGGGCCGCGAAGCGCCACGCCGAACGTACAAGCGGGCTGATCCGGAGCAGCGACCGTTACCCGCTCAGCGCAAGGGGCGATATCAACACCTACCAGATCTTCGCTGACTTGATGAGGACCGCCGGACGGTGGGCGGGGATGATCGTCCCATCTGGGATCGCGTCTGACGACCAGACCAAGCACTTCTTCAACGATCTGGTCGAACGACGCTCCTTGGTCTCATTGTACGACTTCGAGAATCGAAAAGCGCTCTTTCCGAGCGTTCACCGGAGCTACAAGTTCTGCCTCTTGACTGTGACCGACCAGCACCGGCCTTCGGATGCGGCGCGGTTCGTGTTCTTCGCTCATGATATGGCGGACATCGATGACCCAGAGAAGAACTTCTCGCTGACGCCGGACGATCTGATGCTGGTCAATCCCAATACCAGGACGGCGCCGACCTTCCGCACACGACGGGACGCTGAGATCACCACGGGCATCTACCGTCGCGTGCCTGTACTCATCAGAGAGGGGGTACCAGACGGAAACCCCTGGCAAGTCAAGCTCTCGACCATGTACCACATGTCGAACGACTCGTACCTGTTTCGTACCCGCGACCAGCTCGAGGGCGATGGCTGGACCCTGCTGGGCAATCACTTC
>JAPOQZ010000085.1 GCA_026710435.1 bacterium
CCCGGCTCAGTTCACCAGGCGTGCGACCCGCCCTGACCAGGCGGACCATCTCCGCTCGGAACTCCGCCGGGTACGGCCGTCTCGTCTTTGGCATGCTCTGACACTCCTCTCAGGGAACAATCCCAAGTCTTAGAGTGTCCACCAAAGCGGGTCAACCTCACACCACCCAACGCGTAGTACCTAGCCTTCGACTGGTCGACAGTAACCGTAGGACGGTTGCTGGCAGCCAGGTTCGAAGGGCGTGCCGACACCATCCGGATCGAGATCGGACTGACCCTCGCCACCGTTGCCGAGTGGTTCTCGGTTCGATCCATCGTGGCGGAAACGCTCGACCGTGCCGGATTGGGCGTTGTCGACTGCCTGGACTCCTGGTCGGCGCTCGTCCTAGCCGAACACCTGCATATTCCCCTCTTCACCGCCTCGGACGAACTTCACCGCCTCGGACGAAGCGATCAGCGCACAAGTAGACATCAAGCAACCCTGGTAGCACCCTCCCCCACCCACCACAGCTGCCAACTCCTCAAGTGGGAGTCGATGTCGATCTGGGATGTGCTCGTCAATCACGCTCTTCTGATCACACCGCCCCCGAGGTTCGACCGGGTCCTGGCATGCAGAGTACGGGTCTCCGACCAAGTTCACACCAGCGAGGTGACCTTGAGTGTTATCGGTGGCGCGCACGCGGTTAAGCACACAGGGCCACCCGAGGCCGGCCGCCTAGGAGGGTGCTGAACAATGACGATTGCTCGGGCCTGCCGCCCGCCGGCCCAGGCATTTTGCCGGCGGTTGGCAGGCCGCCGGCGGATTGCTCAACACCCTCCTGGGTCAATCCGACTCCGTGATCGTTACCGAGTTGATCGTCACGTCGGTCAGTGGCCGGTCATTGCGGCCGGTCGCTACCTTCTGCATCGCGTCCACCACGTCCAAGCCGTCCACCACCTTGCCGAACAGTGAGTAGAGCGGTGGGAGGCGGGTGCCGTCGGAGCCGCTGATCAGGAAGAACTGGCTGCCGTTCGTGTTGGGGCCCGCGTTGGCCATCGCCAGCGAGCCGAGTTCGTAGCTGCCCGGCTTGGGTAACTCGTCCGGAAAGCGGTAGCCGGGACCGCCCCTCCCCGTCCCCGTGGGATCGCCACCCTGGCAAACGAACCCCTTGATGATGCGGTGGAAGATCACACCGTCGAAGTAGTGATACCGAGCCAGCACCACGAAGTTGTTCACTGTTTGGGGAGCGGCTCCGGCATCGAGAGCGATGGTCATCGACCCCATCGACGTGTCCATAACGGCGGTATACCCCTTGGTCGGGTCGATGCACATCGGGGGTGGCTTGGGAAAAGTACGGCGTGCAGGACTTGATCCGTCTGACGCGGGGCAGGGTATATCGGTCACTGGGAAACTCCTCGAACGTTCCTGTTGTCGGGTAGAAAGGACCGGGTAACCCTAACTGCCCGCGGCAGGGGTCGTTCAGCCCTGGACTCGAGTCGGCTGCCGTACCAGTTCAGGAACCCTCGCGGGCGCTCGTCGATCTTGGCTTCTATGGTCGCCTCCGATCGGTCACCAAGTGCGAGGAGGCTCTACGTATGTCAGTCCGCTACGCTCCCCCGGTCATGGACGACCTTCCAGCTCAGAACAGCCATATCCCGCCGTCTGCACGCACGAGGGTACGCCGCGGTAAGTAACGGGCTCGCTATGGCCGGGCGGTTGTGTTGGAGATTCTGGACGCCGGCGTCATAGCCCATGTCGGTGTCTCCACACCCGACGGACCCCTCGTTCTCCCGATGGCCTACGGGCGCGACGGCGAATTGCTCTACCTCCACGGAGCCATCGCCAACCACCTCCTCGGTTCAGGTGAGGAACAGGAGATATGTGCCACCGTTACACACCTCGACGGACTCGTGATGGCCCGCTCCCCCTTCCACAACTCGATGAACTACCGCTCGGTGGTAGTGCGGGGCCGCGGTCGGCGCATCCGTGACTATCGGCGGAAGATCGAAGCGCTCAGGCTCATCACCGACCACGTGGTACCGCACTGGGACGATGTCCGCCCACCGTCGCGGTCCGAACTCCGCAAGACACTGGTCCTGGAACTACCTCTGACGGAAGCGTCGGCCAAAGTGAGAGCCGGGGATCCGATCGACGATCCCGAGGACATCGAAGGCCCCTGGTGGGCGGGGACGGTACCGATCACGAGCCGTTTCGGCCGGCCTACCCCCTCCTCGGACCTGAACCATGGCACCACCGTCCCGGCACCCGTAGTCGGCCTTACCGGATCGACGCTGGACCAGCGCCCTCGCCGTCAGCGCGGGTGATCCATACCTCGCTGCGCAGGCGGGTTCGGATGACGAGGGCTTCCGGTTAGGAGGGTGCTGAGCAATTCACCAGCGGCCTGCCAACCGCCGGCAAAATGCCTGGGCCGGCGGGCGGCAGGCCCGAGCAATCGTCATTTTTTGGCACCCTCCTAGGAGTCCTCGTTCCACCGGAGCACCGGTCGGCGGGAGGCAGTCGCCTCGTCGAGCCGGCCGATGGGAGCGGTCCAGGGAGCCCCGTGAAGCAGGTCGGGATCTCGCTCCGCTTCCTCCGCAACCGCGATCATCGCTTCGACGAGCCCTTCGATGGCCTCAGCGGACTCGGTCTCGGTCGGCTCGATCATCAGTGCCTCTTCGACGATCAGAGGGAAGTACACCGTTGGGGGGTGGAAGCCGTGGTCGATAAGCCGCTTGGCTATGTCGTAGGTCCGCACACCGAGTTCACGACGCTGGCGGGAACCGGAGAAAACGACCTCGTGCAGAACCGGCCGGTCGTATGGCAGGTCGTAGTAGCCGCGCAGGAGCGCCCGCACGTAGTTGGCGTTGAGAACCGCCTGGCCGGAGGCGGCCCGCAGGCCGTCGAGGCCGAGTGCCCGCATGTATGCGTACGCTCGGATCAGAACGGCGGAGTTCCCGTGGAACTGCTGAAGCCGGCCGATGCTGTGCTCAGGTGCAACCAGGCGCACCAAGCCGTCCTCGTCCTCCTCCACCACCGGTGTCGGGAGGTAAGGGGCAAGTTCCTCGCTGCAGCACACGGGACCGGCACCCGGGCCACCGCCGCCGTGGGGAGTACTGAAGCTCTTGTGGAGGTTGAGGTGCACGACATCAAAGCCGAGGTCGCCGTAGCGGACCCGACCCATGATGGCGTTGAAGTTGGCCCCGTCTCCGTAGAGATAGGCGCCGGCGTCGTGGATGAGATCGGCAACCTGTTCGATTCCGTTCTCCCATAGCCCGAGAGTATTGGGAGCCGTGACCATCACGGCTGCCACGGTATCGTCGAGTTCACGCTCGATGGTGGGACGGTCGAGGGACCCGTCGGATGCCGTGGGGATCTGCGTCACCTTGAAGCCGGCCATGGCAGCGGTCGCCGGATTGGTGCCGTGTGCCGAGTCGGGTACGAGGATCCGGCGGCGCGTGTCGAGTTCCCGGCGATCCTCGAGGGCACGGCTGACCATCAGGACCCCGGCCAGTTCCCCGTGAGCGCCCGCCGCGGGAGCCATGCTGACTTCCGGCAGGCCGGTGAGCTCACCGAGACCCCGGCGCAGTTCGAGCATGGTGCGAAGGGTGCCTTGCACATCCTCGGGCGGAGCCTGCGGGTGCGCTCTGGCGAGTCCCGGCAGCGACGCCACAACGTCGTTCACCTTGGGGTTGTACTTCATGGTGCAGGACCCCAGCGGGTAGGTACCGGAGTCGATCCCGAAGTTCCTGGCGGACATCGCCGTGTAGTAACGAACCAGTTCGCCCTGGCTCAACTCGGGTAGGCGGACCGACTCGCGCAGCAGGTGGGCGTCCGGTAGGGGTGCCTCGTCCTTCCTCCACGAGGGCACGTCGACGGCGCGGCGTCCCGGGCCACCTCGATCGAAGCTGAGACGGGCGCCGAAGTCTTCGTGGCCGGGTCGTGCGCCGCTCATGCCCGGCTTCCGATCTGTGCCAGCGCCCCGACCAGCGCGTCGACATGCGCGTCGGGAGTTGCCTCGGTCACCGCGAAGAGCAGCGCGTCGCGTGCCTCCGCCTCCGGCCGGGCCGACACATCCAGGCCGGCCCGGATACCCCGCATGGCGAGTTGGGACTCGAGTTGGGCAGCAGGGAGAGGACCCCGCACCAGGAACTCCTGGAACCAGGGTCCCCGATCAGGTATCTCGTATCCGGGTAACGCGGCGATGCGGGCCGCAGCGTCGTGGGCCCGCTGGTAGCACACCTCCGCTGCCTCGCGGAGGCCGTGCGGGCCGAGTGCCTGCACGGTGATCGTGAACGCAACAGCGATGAGCGACTGGGCGGTGGAGACGTTTGAGGTGGCTCGCTCCCTGCGGATGAACTGCTCCCGAGCCTGCAGGGCGAGTGTGTATCCGGTGCGTCGCCGACCGTCACCGTTCGCTGGAGCCTGAAGCTCCTTGGTCCGGCCGACGATCCGGCCGGGCATCTGCCGCAGGTATTTCATACGAGCGGCGAACAGGCCGAGGGACGGTCCCCCGAAGTTCGGGGGACCCGCCAAGTCGCGGCCTTCGCCGGTCACGATGTCCGCTCCCGCCTCGCCGGGGGGTCTCAGCAGCCCCAGAGAGAAGGGATCGGCAATCGTGATGAGCAACGCTCCCAGGGCATGGGCGGCCTCGGCCAACGGTTCGAGGTCCACTATCCCGCCTAGGAAGTCAGGCTGCTGGGCCACCAGACAAGCATGCTCCTTGCTAAGCGCACCGGCCGAGGCCACCGTTTCGACATGCAGCCCGGCGCCGAACGCATAAGTTCTCACCACTTCGCCGATTCCGGGGTGGATCGGTTCCAGCAGTGCGACTGTCCGGCGTCTCGTGACGCGAGCGGCGAGGAGGCATGCCTCAGCGGTTGCGCTGGCCGCGTCGTAGAGGCCGGTGTTCGATACGTCCATCCCGGTCAGTTCGCAGACAACCGACTGGTACTCGAAAGCGGATTGCAGGGTGCCCTGACTTATCTCCGGCTGGTAGGGCGTGTAGGAGGTGGCGAACTCGGAGCGCCATGCCAGATGGCCGGTGATCGCCGGTATGAAGCGGCGGTAGGCGCCTGCACCTAGGAAGTTCGGCTGGGAGTGGGGGGCATTGGATGCTGCACGCTCCTCCAGAAGCGCGACCAGGTCCGGCTCCGCGAGGGCGGACGGCAGGACGATTGCCGGATCGCGCAGGTCCGCGGGCAGGTCGTCGAACAGAGCGTCGACACCGGAGACGCCGACCCGCTCGAGCATCCGCACGCGATCCGCTTCGGTTGCCGGGATATAGGGGTGTGACGATGTGGCTGACGGCGACGGCGCCAAGGTCAACCCGTCTCGATCAGAGTGCGGTAGGCAGCCGAGTCGAGCATGCCCTCGAGGTCCGCCCCGTCGGCGATGCGCAAGCGGATCATCCAACCCTGGTCGTATGGCGACGTGTTGACCAGCTCGGGCCGGCCGTCGAGATCGTCGTTGGCAGCAATCACCTCACCGTCAACGGGGGCGTACAACTCGGCAACGGTCTTGGTCGATTCGATCTCGGCGCAGGGCTCCCCGGCGCTGACCTCGGTGCCTGCAGGAGGGAGATCGACGTACACGACGTCCCCGACTTCGTCCTGGGCGAAGTCCGTTATACCTATGGTGGCCTGGTCCCGGTCGTCCTCGCTACGGCGTAGCCACTCGTGGGTCCTCGTATATAGGAGTCCGTCCGGAATGTCGTAGCCAATCTTCATGAGTGCCTCGGCTTTCGGTAGAACGGGCGGCGCACCACCTCGACCGGTAGCTCGCGGCCACGAATGTCTATATGCAGCATCATGCCGGTACTTGCAAGCTGGACTGGAAGGTAGGCCATGCCGATACCTACACGCAAGCTCGGGCTGAAGCCCCCGCTGGTCAGCGTCGCCACCGGTTCCCCGCCACCGGGCTCATGGACCGGGAATCCCGCCCTCGGCACACCCCGTCCCCGCGCCAAAAGGTGGGCGAGCCGCCGGGATGGGGGTCTCTCCTTCATGCGGGCCAGCGTTTCCCGACCCATGAAGGTCATCCCGTCGTCGAGACTCACGGCGAGGCCGAGACCGGCCTCGAAGGGGTTGGTGCCGGCGTCTATGTCGTTGCCGTGCAAGGGCAGGGCCGCCTCAAGTCGGAGAGTGTCGCGCGCACCGAGCCCGGCGGGTAAGGCACCCCCTTCCGTGAGCGCGTCCCACAGAGTACCGGCCTGCTCCGCGCCGACTATGCACTCCCCACCGTCTTCGCCGGTGTATCCGGTGCGGGCGAATAGCACGGATGCGCCATGCCACTCCAACTCCACGCAGCCGCGTGGCTCGACTGCCGCCAGACCATCGCCGAGGACGGCCCTGAGCAGAGCCATTGCGTCCGGACCCTGAACGGCAAGCATCGCCGTGTCCGCTGTCACGTCGAAGGCGTCTCCGTCAAACGCTGCGCTCAGCCTTGCGAAGTCTTGCTCCGCATTGGCGGCGTTGTGGACCACGAACCAACGATCACCCGGCAGGTGATAGACGAACACATCGTCGTCGATACCTCCGGATTCGTTGCAGTAGAGGGAGTA
The DNA here is from genome assembly GCA_026710435.1 of bacterium. Classification (GTDB taxonomy): domain Bacteria; phylum Actinomycetota; class Acidimicrobiia; order Spongiisociales; family Spongiisociaceae; genus JAPPFW01. The sequence goes on from JAPOQZ010000085.1 coordinate 6,539, forward strand.
GTGAGCCCTACCCACCGCCAGAGATGTCACATCGAAGGTGGTAACCGAACGCAGCAACCGAGCCGCCTCCGATCCCCGCACCCAAGCCCGTCCCAGGTGCGAGACGTCGAAGACGCCGACCCGCTGACGCACCGCGTGGTGTTCGGCGACGGTGCCCTGATACTGGAGCGGCATATCCCAACCGGCGAAGGGTGCAAAGCGCGCGCCAAGCGCCTCGTGGCGCTCTCGCAGGGTTAGCTGTCTAAGCCCGCCCCTATCCCCGGAACTGCCCTGTCCCGTCACGACTCTCACGTTATCAGACCGGTTGACCTATTGCTGTCTGGCTCTCCCGAAGTGTGAGTGCCTCCCGCCTGTCCAGCAATCCAAGCCCATCCCCCGGACCGATCCCTGCCCCGGAAGAGGGGATCCATCTCGCGTAGCAGTATTCTCGCGTCTGGTAACGATCCATCCAATGGAGATCGCCGGTGAAGGAGAGACGAACTTGACCACCGGGAGCCTGTCGGTCATCAACGGTCTCGTGTTCGACGGGGTCGATGCCGAACCTGTCGAACAGCCGATCCATACTTTCGGTGGACGGATCGTCGGAATGGACGGCCGGCCCACCGAGGGTGCCCGGGTTGTCGACGCCGGTGGGCGGCTTGTGACACCAGGCTTGATCGACGCCCACTTCCATGCCTACACCGTGAGCCTCGACCTGTTGGAGATGGAAGCACTGCCGATGAGCTACGTGGCAGCCAAGGCGGCGAAGCGGCTGCAGGCGGCGCTGCGGCGAGGATTCACGACGGTGCGGGATGTGGCGGGCGGCGATATCGGTCTCCGGATGGCCCTCGACCATAGATTGATCGACGGGCCCCGTTACCTGTTCACCGGACCGGGCCTGACCCAGACCGGTGGTCACGCCGACCCCCGCCCGGGCCACCTCGCCATCGAGGTCCTGGGACACCACTCCGGCGAGGTGGTAGACGGTGTCGACCTCTTGCGGCGGGCCGTAAGGGAACGGTTCCGGACCGGCGCCCACGCAATCAAACTCTTCACGTCGGGGGGCGTGGTCTCCCCTACCGATCCGATCCGCAACCCCCAGTACTCCGCCGAGGAGATCCAGGCGGTGAGCGACGAGGCATCCCGGAGAGGTTCCTACGTGGCCGCCCACGCCTACTCCCCCGAGGCGATCGTCCACTCGATCACCAACGGGGTGCGGACCATCGAACACGGCAACCTGCTCGACACCGGCACCGCCACGCTGATGGCTGAGCACGGCGCCTATCTGGTTCCGACCCTGATAACCTACGACGCTCTCCGCAGACGGGGCCCCGATCTGGGTCTCCCTTTCGTATCCGACAGGAAGAACCGGGAGGTGCTGGAGGCCGGCCTCGCGTCGATCGGCATTGCCCGCCGGGCCGGGGTTCCCATCGGTCTGGGAACGGACCTGGTGGGCGACCTCGAAGACGAACAGTTGCTCGAGTTCAGGAACCGCTGTGAGGTGGACACGGTGGAGGACGTGCTCCGGTCGGCCACGTCGGTCAATGCGGCCATCATCCGGCGAGCCGACCTCGGTGTGATACGGGAGGGCGCGGTCGCCGACCTTGTGGTGCTGGACGGTAACCCCTTCGAGCAGACCGACGTGTTGTGGTCGCGGGAACGGACGGTGATCCGTTCGGGAACGGTGGTTGACACCTAATCCAACCCAATCCTCGAATGTTTGATGTCCAGCTTTGAACCGTGATGGTCGAATCCGGGAAGAGAGATCCTGCTATATACAACGTGTTGTGGTGGATGTGGTTGGTTTATGTCGTAGGGGTGTGGTAGTATACGAACGTATGTACGAGTACCTGTTCGATGTAGCTGACCAGGACCCGATCCGTTCTAGCCGTCCGAGCCGCTCAGCGGCGGAGCGGTCCGACGGCGGGGTGTTCATGACCCGCTACCAAAAGGAACGGCAGCGGGTCTACGACCGGGCCCGGCACATGGTTGACAACCTCGGAGCTCATCCGCATAGGGAAACCGAGGACGCCAAAG